>NZ_JBFAWG010000017.1:0-163372 GCF_040680215.1 Streptomyces sp. NPDC052107 | reverse complement strand
ACTCACCCTCTCGGGCTTTCCTCCGGGCGCTTCCCTTCGGTGTTTCCGACTCTATCAGATCTTTTCTCGACCCGATTTCCTCGGTGCTTTCCAGGTTCCCCGCGTTTTCTCGCGGCTTCCCTTTCCGGCGGTTCCGACTCTATCAGATCCTTTCGGCGTCTGACTCCCAGTCAGGGGGTTTGTCTTCCCGGCCGTTGGGCCGTTCCGACGAGTGAGACTTTAGCGGATTCCGTGCTCCCGAGCTAATCGGGGGCTGCGTCCTTTCGAACGCGGATTCCTCATTCCGCAAATACGCACGCCAAAACACTCGGCGCCGGAGCGTCGATTGCTGGTTGGTTCTTACGGAGTGGCTGTCCGGGGACCGACCGGGGTCGGCGCTCACGTCGGACAACTCGGAGAACACTACGGATCGGCGTGGCGTGTGTCAACTCTTGCCCCAGCTGCACTCCGGCGGCGTACTCTGGTCCGCATGACGACGCGTACGTGTACACAGTTTTGGTGGGCCGCCTGACGGCGGCCGCACTCACGTATGCATCCAACGGCCGCCGCTTCGGCGGCCGTTCGCGTATCTCCTCCGGACTCCGGGGGCCGGCCGCAGGAGCGGCGGTCCCGACCAGGAGGTGGAGTGGAGATGAAGCGGGTCTTCAGCGGGATTCAGCCGACCGGGCACCTGACGCTGGGCAACTACCTGGGAGCCCTGCGGCGCTGGGTGGAGACGGACCAGCACCAGGCGGACTCGGTGTTCTGCGTCGTGGATCTGCACGCGCTCACGGTGGACCAGGATCCGGCGCGATTGCGCAGACTCAGTCGGCAGACGGCGACGTTGATGCTGGCGGCCGGGCTCGATCCCGAGGTGTGCACCGTGTTCCTGCAGAGCCATGTCGACGAGCACACGAGGCTGTCGTATCTGCTGGAGTGCGTGGCGACCGATGGTGAGATGCGTCGGATGATCCAGTACAAGGAGAAGGTCGCGCGGCAGCAGGAGCGCGGTGCGAGCGTGCGGCTCTCGCTGCTGACGTATCCGGTGCTGATGGCGGCGGACATCCTGGGGTACGGCGCGGAGGAGGTGCCGGTCGGGGACGACCAGGTGCAGCACGTCGAGCTGGCGCGGGATCTGGCGGTGCGGTTCAACCAGCGGTACGGGCACACGTTCGTGGTGCCGAAGGCGACGCGGCCGGCGGTCGCGGCACGGGTGATGAACCTGCAGAACCCGGCCTCGAAGATGGGGAAGTCGGACGACTGGGGACTGGGGGTCGTCTATCTGCTGGACGAGCCGGACGACGTGCGCAAGAAGGTCATGCGGGCCGTCACCGACAGCGGCCGGGGTGTGGAGTACGACCGGGAGGGGCGGCCGGGGGTCGCGAATCTGCTGGAGATCCTCGCGGCGTGCACGGGTGGGAACCCGGAGGACTTGGCCGGTGTATATGACTCGTACGGCGCCTTGAAGAAGGACACCGCGGAGGCGGTGCTGGAGGTCCTCAGGCCCGTGCAGGCCAGGCACAGGGAGCTGTGCGCGGATCCCGCCTATGTGGAGGGGGTGCTGCGGGATGGTGCGGAGAAGGCGAGGGCGATGGCCCGGCCGACCGTCGATGCGGCGTACCGGGCGATCGGGTTGTTGCCGCCGCTGTTTGAGACGGCGTTGAGCGGGGCCGGGCGCTAGAGCTGTTCGGGCCGGGCGTTAGCCCGTGCCCGTGCTTGCTCGGCGGGCTTTTGTGTCTCGTGCGGGAGGGGGCGGGGGTGAGGCGGCTGACGGTGAGCCGTCGCCCGCCCCTCCCCCCGGCGCCGGGTCAGTCCTTCTTACCGGAGGCGAGCTCGCGGCTGCGGTCGCGGGCGGCTTCGAGGGCGGCGATGAGGGCGGCTCGTACGCCGTGGTTCTCCAGTTCGCGGATGGCGTTGATCGTCGTGCCGGCCGGGGAGGTGACGTTCTCGCGGAGCTTGACGGGGTGTTCGCCGCTGTCGCGGAGCATCACGGCGGCGCCGATGGCGGACTGGACGATGAGGTCGTGGGCCTTGTCGCGGGGCAGGCCGAGCAGGATGCCGGCGTCGGTCATGGCCTCGACCAGGTAGAAGAAGTACGCCGGGCCGGAGCCGGACAGGGCGGTGCAGGCGTCCTGCTGGGTCTCGGGGACGCGGAGTGTCTTGCCGACGGCACCGAAGATCTCCTCGGCGTGCGCGAGGTGCTGCTCGGTGGCGTGGCTGCCGGCGGAGATGACCGACATGGCCTCGTCGACGAGGGCGGGGGTGTTGGTCATGACACGGACGACCGGGGTGCCTGCGGCCAGGCGCTCCTCGAAGAAGGAGGTGGGGATACCGGCGGCGCCACTGATGACGAGGCGGTCGGCGGGGACGTGCGGGGCGAGCTCGTCCAGGAGGGTGCCCATGTCCTGCGGCTTGACCGTGAGGATGAGGGTGTCGGCGGTCTTGGCGGCCTCGGTGTTGGTGACCGGGCTGACTCCGTAGCGGGTGCGGAGTTCTTCGGCGCGTTCCGGGCGGCGGGCGGTGACGAGGAGGTCGGCGGGGGCCCAGCCGGCCCGGATCATTCCGCTGAGCAGGGCTTCGCCGATCTTGCCGGTGCCGAGGACTGCGACTTTCTGGCTCATGGGGTCATCCTCGCACCGGGCCGTGAGGGTGCGGGTGCTTGTCCGGCAGGCGGAACACGGGCAGAGAGGCGGCCGTCCGGGCCGTTGGATCGGCGAAGGGCAGTCAGGCCGTGCGGCGCCGGAGGGTGGCCGCGCCCAGGACCAGGACCAGCAGTGCGCAGCCGGCCACGATCAGGACGTCGCGGACGAAGGTCGCGGTCATGTCGGTGTGGTGCAGGACCTGGTTCATGCCGTCGACGGCGTACGACATGGGCAGGACGTCGGAGATCCCCGTGAGGACGGGCTGCATGTCGGACCGGGGAGTGAACAGGCCGCAGAGGAGGAGCTGGGGGAAGATCACCGCGGGCATGAACTGGACCGCCTGGAACTCCGAGGCGGCGAAGGCCGAGACGAAGAGTCCGAGGGCTGTGCCGAGCAGGGCGTCGAGGAGGGCGACGAGGAGCAGCAGCCAGGGTGAGCCGGTGATGTCGAGCCCGAGCGCCCACAGGGCGAGCCC
The DNA here is from genome assembly GCF_040680215.1 of Streptomyces sp. NPDC052107. Classification (NCBI taxonomy): domain Bacteria; kingdom Bacillati; phylum Actinomycetota; class Actinomycetes; order Kitasatosporales; family Streptomycetaceae; genus Streptomyces; species Streptomyces sp. NPDC052107. The sequence continues at coordinate 160,276 of NZ_JBFAWG010000017.1, read as the reverse complement.
GGTGGCGAGGGTGGACTGGACGATGGCGATCGTGCCGAAGGCGAGGGCGTAGCCGGCGATGAGGTCGGCCTTGCCGAGGGGCATGGCGAGGAGGCGTTCGAGGGTGCCGGAGGTGCGTTCGCGCAGGGTGGCGATGGAGGTGACCAGGAACATCGTGATCAGCGGGAAGATACCGAGCAGGGATGCGCCGATGTTGTCGAAGGTGCGGGGGCTGGCGTCGAAGACGTAGCGCAGCAGGATCAGCATCAGGCACGGGACGAGGATCATCAGCGCGATGGTGCGCGGGTCGTGGCGGAGCTGGCGCAGGACCCGGGCGGCGGTGGCGGTGGTGCGGCCGGCGTTGATGACACCGGTCGGGGCCGGAACGGTCGCGATGCTGCTGGTGTTCGTGGTGGTCGTCGTGCTCATCGAGTGCTCTCCTTGGGTCGGGCTGCCGCAGCTGCCTCGTCGACGAGGTGGAGGAAGGCGGCCTCGACGGTGTCGCTGCCGGTGCGGGTGCGCAGGGCGTCCGGGGAGTCGTCCGCGAGGATCTCGCCCTCGCGCATGAGGAGGAGGCGGTGGCAGCGCTCGGCCTCGTCCATGACGTGGGAGGAGACGAGGAGGGTGGCGCCGCGGGTGGCGGCGATGTCGTGGAAGAGGTGCCACAGGTCGCGGCGCAGGACGGGGTCGAGGCCGACGGTGGGTTCGTCCAGGACGAGGAGTTCGGGGGCGCCGAGCAGGGCCACGGCCAGTGAGACCCGGTTGCGCTGACCGCCGGAGAGGTTGCCGGCGAGGGCGTCGGCGTGGCTGGTGAGGTCGACGTCGGTGATGGCCCGGGTGACGTGCTCGTGGCGGCGTTCGGCGGCTGCGCGGCCGGGGTCGAGGATCGCGGCGAAGTACTCCAGGTTCTGCCGGACGGTCAGGTCGTCGTAGACGGAGGGGTCCTGGGTGACATAGCCGATGCGCGAACGCAGGGCGGGGTGGCCGGCCGGGTGGCCGAGGACCTGAAGAGTGCCGGTGACCTTGGCCTGGGTGCCCACGATCGAGCGCATGAGGGTCGACTTGCCGCAGCCGGAAGGACCGAGCAGGCCGGTGACCTGGCCGCGGGGGACCGAGAAGTCGAGGTGGTGGAGGACGGTGTGGGGGCCGCGGACGGCGGTCAGGTCGTGGGCTTCGACGGCTGGTACGGAGGGCTGGGGTGGTGGCTCCGGCACATAATTCATCATGCGATGAATACTCTTGCTGGCGGGCCTGCGCGTCAAGGGGCGGCCGGGCACACGTGCGGAACCGGAGGCCGGGCACACAGACGGAAGCGGCGGCCGGGACGAACCCGACCGCCGCTCCGGGCGAGGCTTCTTCGCTGATGCTGCTGACGCTTGTTCGCTGATGCTTGTTGGCTGATGCTTCTTCGCTGATCAGGGCTTGGTGGCGACGAGCAGAAGCACGTCGTAGGTCTCCTCGACCATGCCGTCCGGGAAGGCCTTCAGCAGATGGGCGCGCTCCTCTTCCAGGAAGGCGGTCCTGCGGTCCTCGGGCGTGAGGAGGAACGCCGAGTGGCTGCCGATGTTCGCGAGGTGGGTGTCGATCGTGACGCGGCGGCTCCAGCGGACCTCCCGCCGACTGAAACGCAGGCGGCCGCTGGGATCGGCCAGTTCCGTGCGGCTGCCGTTCCGCTTCTCGGCGGCGATGTCCACACCGAAGAAGCGGCCGATCCGGAGCGCCGCCTCGGCGATCCACTCCACATCCAGGGCATCGCCGTTCCACCACAGCGCCAGCGCACCGCCCGGCCGCAGCACCCGCAGCGCCTCCGGCACCGAGCGGGCGGTGTCGGTCCAGTGCCAGGCCTGGGCGTAGGTGACGAAGTCGGCGTACCCGTCGGCGACGGGGAGGGCGTTGCCGTTGCCGCGGACGATCGGGAGACGCGGCAGCCCGCGGCGGAACTCGGCGGCCATGCCCTCACCCGGTTCGACGGCGAGCACGTCGGCGCCGCGGGCCTGCAGGAGGGCGGTCGCGATACCGGTACCGGCGCCGACATCCACGACCCTGGCGCCGGACAGCGACCGGCCGGCCAGTTCCTCGACGGCGTCGAAGAGGGCGGGCGGGTAGGAGGGGCGGTTCGCGGCGTACTGGGCGGCGGCGGAGTTGAAGGCGTGCGCGCGGGTCGTGGGCGAGGGCGGAGAGGGCGGTTGCGTCACGGTCATACGGCCATGGTGAGGGTGATCGGAGGTGACGGCAGCGGGTTTTCAGGGGCGGGCGCGAGGGGTCGGGACGGGGTTGGAGGGTGACGGGGCCTGGTGACCGCCGCTCGCGGATAGCGTGGGGCGAGTTGCTTGTGGTGCTTGCGAGTCAGGGGAAGGGGCCGACGTGGCTGGGCCGGGTGAGGAAGTCGGGGAAGTGGCCGGGGAAGTCAGGGGTGTGGTGGTGCGGCCGGTGGGGTGGGTCGTCGGTGGGCGGGCGGAGGTGCGCGACGACGAGTGGGGTGAGGTCCGTGCCGTGATCCGGATCGACGGTGCACGGTTCTCCGCGGAGGCCTTGGCCGGGCTGGAGGACTTCTCCCACCTGGAGGTCGTCTACCACTTCGACCGGGTGCCCGAGGAGAAGATCGAGACCGGGGCCCGGCATCCGCGCGGCAACGCCGACTGGCCGAAGGTCGGGATCTTCGCCCAGCGCGGCAAGAACCGGCCCAACCGGATCGGCGTCTCGCGCTGCCGTGTGCTGCGGGTCGACGGTCTTGAGGTGCACGTCGAGGGGCTGGACGCGGTGGACGGGACTCCGGTGCTGGACATCAAGCCGTACATGGCGGAGTTCGGGCCGCAGGGCGCGACCCGTCAGCCGGAGTGGGCCACGGCGATCATGAGCCGGTATTACTGATCGGCGGGAGCAGGTGTCACCGGCGCCGTTTCTTCTTGGACGGGTTGCCGGTGCGGCGGAAGGTGCGGCGTTCGTAGTCCTCGCGGGCCTTCTCGTACTCCTCGCGGTGCAGCTTCTCGCCCGGGGCCTCGGTGAAGGAGCGGAAGAAGTAGGCGAGGAGGGAGCCGACAAAGCCGATGGCGAGCAGGCCGCGCAGGGAGGCCTGGCGCTGTGGGTCGTGGCGCTTGCCGAAGCCGTCCCAGGTGTTGCGGAAGGCGAGCGCGCTGCAGATCGCGAACATGACGATGATCAGCACGGTGACGAAGGAGCCGGTGTCGGCGATCCGGATGCCCTCGTAGGCGAAGCGGAGAACCAGGCAGGAGGCGACGGCGACGGCGAGGGAGCCGACGGCGACGCCGGCGCGGCGGGCCGCGTAGCCGTTGTCGTGGTTCACCCACGTGGTGCCGAAGAAGCGGAGGGGCTCGGGGTGGGGGCCGCCAGCCGGGGCCGCGCCCGAGGAGCCCGCCGGGGTGTCCAGGGTGCCGGTTTCGTCGCTCACGGAACGATTATGGCGCCGGGCGGGGGCGGGCTCCCGGTGGGGTCAGCCGCAGCGCGGGGCGATGTAGCCGTCGCTGCCGGTCTGGACGTAGGCGTCCGACACGAACTCGCCGTTGTCGATGTTGTCCCAGATGTTCGTCGTGCCGTACGTGCCCGTCACGGTCGTGCCCGGGGTCTGGCAGAAGATCGGGACCTTCGCTCCCTCGGGCAGGAGGCGAACGATGTTGTAGCTGGTGCCGGGACCACTGCGGACGTTCAGGCGGAGGCCCGGGGCGACGGAGTAGTAGCGGAGGTCCAGGGCGGCCGCCGAGGCCGGTGAGTTCACCACGGTGAGGAAGGCCCCTGCGGCGGCGGCCAGGACGACGGCTCCGCGCTTGATGGAAGTCATTTCTGTCCTGTCTTGGAGTGGTCAGCCGCAGCGGGGGGCGATGTAGCCGTCGCTGCCGGTCTGGACGTAGGCGTCCGACACGAACTCGCCGTTGTCGATGTTGTCCCAGATGTTCGAGGTGCCGTATGGACCCGTCACGGTCGTGCCGGGTGTCTGGCAGTAGATCGGGACCTTCACGCCCTCGGGGAGGACGCGGACGATGCCGTAGTTGGTCCCGGGGCCGCTACGGACGTTGAGGCGAACGCCCGGGGCAACCGCGTAGTGGCGCACCGTCTCGGTCGTCACGGCGGCCACTGCGGACTCACCCGCGTCGGCACTCCCGGCATCTTCGACGCGCTCAACAGACATGGAAAACATCCCCCCTTGAACCCATGACCAACACGGGCCCCGTCGATTCCCTTGAATCGAGCCGCGAGACACCTGTGCGCGACTCGCACGCGGAGGCTAGCAAGCCGCATCGGTCTCGTACGAGTCATCGACTAGGCTCCGTGCGTCGCGCGCGCGGAGGAACAGCACGGGGGTAGTCCATGGCGCCACAGCGCAGCACCGGAGCGGGCGCAGAAGCGGAACGTCCCGAGTACGCCGGTCACTACCGCCTGGAGTCGTGTCTGGGGTCCGGCGGCATGGGGGTCGTGCACCTCGCCCGGAGCACCTCGGGGAAGAAACTCGCGGTGAAGATCATCCATGCCGAGTTCGCTCAGGATCGCGAGTTCAGGGGGCGGTTCCGGCAGGAGGTGTCTGCCGCGCGCAGGGTGAGCGGCGCGTTCACCGCGCCCGTCGTGGACGCCGACCCGGAGGCCGAACGGCCCTGGATGGCCACGCTGTTCATTCCGGGGCCCACTCTTTCCGACCAGGTGAAGCGGAACGGGCCCATGGATCCGGCGCAGTTGCGGCGGCTCATGGCCGGGCTGGCCGAGGCGCTGCGCGACATCCATCGGGTGGGGGTCGTGCACCGGGATCTCAAGCCGAGCAATGTGCTGCTCGCCGAGGACGGACCGAAGGTCATCGACTTCGGCATCTCCCGCCCCAAGGACAGCGAACTGCGGACAGAGACCGGGAAGTTGATCGGGACACCGCCGTTCATGGCACCCGAGCAGTTCCGGCGGCCGCGGGAGGTGGGCCCGGCGGCGGACATCTTCGCGCTCGGGTCCGTACTGGTGCACGCGGCGACCGGACGGGGGCCGTTCGACTCCGACAGCCCGTATGTCGTCGCCTACCAGGTGGTGCACGACGAACCCGATCTGGCCGGGGTACCGGAGAGCCTGGTGCCGTTGGTGCTGCGGTGTCTCGCCAAGCAGCCGGAGGAGCGGCCGACGGCCGATGAGCTGATGCGGGAGCTGCGTTCGGTTGCGGCCTCGTACGACACGCAGGCGTTCATACCGGCTCAGCGGGCGAGTAAGGATCTTCCGGAGGCCGGGGCACGTCACAAGGAGGACGGCCGACGGCCCGGTAAGCGCTCGGCGAAGCGGCTGCTCCTCGGTGCCGGAGCGCTGGGGGTCGGGCTGGCTCTGGTCGGGGCTCTCTCTTGCGTCCAGTTACTCGGTGCCAAGGACGGCGCCACGCACGAGGGCGCCGGGCCGCGCACCAAGTCGGCCGCTTTCAGCGCCTGGGAGGCCAAGCCGGTGCCCGGGGCCTCGGGTACGACGCGGTGTTCGTACGGCACCGGACGGCTGTTCTGCACGCAGCCGGGGGTGGTGTTCGCGCTCTCCCCGGGCGACGGGCGGCTCCTGTGGCGGCACTCGGCAACCTCCTCCCCCACCACCAGACCGCCGGCCGTCTCAGCGGGGCTCGTGCAGCCGGACGCGGAGGGCGGCTCACGTCTCGTGGCGCTGGATCCCGCATCGGGCAGGGAGGTGTGGAAGCGTCCCCTGTCCGCGGGCACGACCGTCCGCCACGCCGGCGGAACGACTCTGCTGATCGGTGCCGACGGCGTGGTCACGGGGGTGGACGGCGCGACGGGCCGTGGCTTGTGGCGGCACCGGATCCCCAGCGGCGGTGTACCGACCTTGGACACGTTCTCGGGCGACCCGCTGGCGTACGCGGCAACGGCTTCCACCGGCGGATCGAGTACGCACGTGACGGCCTTGGACCCGCGTACGGGTGATGTGCGGTGGGACGCCCGCCTCAAGGGCTGGCTCAAGCCCTTCGGCGCCCGGAGTGGCTCGGTTTTCTTCCTCGCCGTCGACGACCTCTACGGCGCCAAGGAGGTCGTCCGCTACAGCCCCGGCAGCCGGTCGACGCGCAGGGTGCAGTTGCCGGTCGCGCTCGACGGTGCGCACGCCACGGTGCGGGGCGAGGTGGCCTACGTACTGGCCGGCGGTGGTTCCCTCTACGCCGTGGATGTGGAGACGCGGGCACAGCTGTGGCACCTGGAGACTTCGATGAGTCGCGGCTCGGCACCCGTCACGGACGGCCGGCATGTGTACGTCACCGCTGCCGATGGGCGGCTGCTCGCCATCGACGCGCACCACGGCACCCTCGTCGGGCAGACCCGGGCCCGCCTCGGCCTGCATTCGGCACAGGTCACCGGCACGCCGCCGGATCCCGTGATGGTCGGCGCCCACGTCTACGCCACCGCCCCCGACGGCACCGTCTTCGCCCTCGACGGGCGTGACCCGTCGGCTTGGTGAGACGCCGGAGGGGCCGCCCCCGCACGGGAGTCGGCCCCTCTCAGATGGCTGCTCAGCCCAGCTTGCTCACATCCCGCACAGCACCCTTGTCGGCGCTGGTCGCCATCGCGGCGTAGGCCCGCAGTGCCGCCGAGACCTTGCGGTCACGGTTCTTCGGGGCGTACGCGCCGTTCAGGGACTGCTCGCGGCGGGCGAGTTCGGCCTCGTCGACCAGGAGCTCGATCGTGCGGTTGGGGATGTCGATGCGGATGCGGTCGCCGTCCTGGACGAGGGCGATGGTGCCGCCGGAGGCGGCCTCGGGGGAGGCGTGGCCGATGGAGAGGCCGGAGGTGCCGCCGGAGAAGCGGCCGTCGGTGATCAGGGCGCAGGTCTTGCCCAGGCCGCGGCCCTTCAGGTACGAGGTCGGGTAGAGCATCTCCTGCATGCCGGGGCCGCCCTTGGGGCCCTCGTAGCGGATGACGACCACGTCTCCGTCCTTGACCTCGTGGGTCAGGATGCGCTGGACGGCCTCCTCCTGGGACTCGCAGACGACCGCAGGGCCCTCGAAGGTCCAGATCGACTCGTCCACGCCGGCCGTCTTCACCACGCAGCCGTCGACGGCGAGGTTGCCCCTGAGGACCGCGAGGCCGCCGTCCTTGGAGTAGGCGTGCTCGACCGAGCGGATGCAGCCGGACTCCGCGTCCTCGTCCAGCGCCTCCCAGCGCTCGGACTGGGAGAAGGCCTCCGCGGAGCGGACGCAGCCCGGGGCCGCGTGCCACAGCTCCACCGCCTCCTGCGAGGGCGAGCCGCCGCGGACGTCCCAGGTCTTCAGCCAGTCGGAGAGGGACGGGCTGTGCACGGCGTGGACGTCCTCGTTGAGGAGGCCCGCGCGGTGCAGTTCGCCCAGCAGTGCCGGGATGCCGCCGGCGCGGTGCACGTCCTCCATGTAGTACGTGCGGTTCTTCGCCACGTTGGGCGCCACCTTCGCCAGGCACGGCACGCGGCGGGAGACGGCGTCGATCTGCTCCAGGCCGAAGGGGACGCCGGCCTCCTGGGCGGCGGCCAGCAGGTGCAGGATCGTGTTGGTGGAACCGCCCATGGCGATGTCCAGGGCCATGGCGTTCTCGAAGGCCTGGAAGGTCGCGATGTTGAGCGGGAGGACCGAGTCGTCGTCCTGCTCGTAGTAGCGGCGGGTGATGTCCATCACCGTGCGGGCGGCGTCGACGTAGAGCTGCTTGCGCGCGGTGTGGGTGGCGAGGACCGAGCCGTTGCCGGGGAGGGACAGGCCGATCGCCTCGGTCAGGCAGTTCATCGAGTTGGCGGTGAACATGCCGGAACAGCTGCCGCAGGTGGGGCAGGCGTTCTCCTCGATACGGAGGATGTCCTCGTCGGAGATCTTGTCGTTGACGGCGTCGGAGATCGCGTCGACCAGGTCGAGCGTGCGGACCGTGCCGTCGACCAGGGTGGCGCGGCCGGACTCCATCGGGCCGCCGGAGACGAAGACCGTCGGGATGTTCAGGCGCAGGGCCGCCATCAGCATGCCCGGGGTGATCTTGTCGCAGTTGGAGATGCAGACCAGGGCGTCGGCGCAGTGGGCCTCGACCATGTACTCCACCGAGTCCGCGATCAGGTCGCGGGAGGGGAGGGAGTACAGCATGCCGCCGTGGCCCATGGCGATGCCGTCGTCCACGGCGATCGTGTTGAACTCGCGCGGGATGCCGCCCGCCTCCCTGATCGCCTCGCTGACGATCCGGCCGACCGGCTGCAGATGGGTGTGGCCCGGCACGAACTCGGTGAAGGAGTTCGCGACGGCGATGATCGGCTTTCGGCCGATGTCCGCACCGGGTACACCGGAGGCGCGCATAAGGGCGCGGGCGCCCGCCATGTTGCGGCCGTGGGTGACTGTGCGGGACCTCAGCTCGGGCATCGTCGCTCGCTCCTTCAGTGACCTTCAAAGACCCTCCGGCGAGGAGTCCGGAGAGTTCTGACTGTCTCCGAGCGTACGCCGGTGCTCCAAACGCTGGACGCGGTTGTCCGGAATGCGGGACGGGTATCTCGCTGACGCAGGACCCCGGTGCGCGGCTCAGGCGCTGGTCAGGTGGTGCTGTACGACCGGTGCGACGCGCGCGATGATCTGCTCCAGGTCGGCGGAGGCCAGCGGCTCCAGCTTGACGACGTACCGCATCATCGCCGTACCCACCAGCTGGGCGGCGGCCAGCTCGGCGCGCAGTTCGGCGTCCGGCAGGTCCACCTGGGCGGCGACGCGGCGCAGCAGCTGGGAGGCGATGAGCCGGCGGAAGACGGCGGCGGCGGTCTCGTTGTTCACGGCGGACCGGACGATCGCCAGGACCGGTGAACGGGTGGTGGGGTTCTCCCAGACGCCGAAGACGAAACGGGTCAGCCGTTCCCCCACCGCTTCCACGGGACCGGCGGCCAGCGCCTCGGGGGCGTTCAGCGCGGGCGCGAAGGCCACCGCGATCGCCGCCTCGAAGACCTGCTCCTTGGTGCCGAAGTAGTGGTGGACCAGCGCGGAGTCGACGCCGGCCGCCTTGGCGATACCGCGCACGGACGTCTTCTCGTACCCACGCTCGGAGAACTCCTCGCGGGCCGCGGAGAGGATGCGGTCACGGGTGTCGGCGGACTCCGTGCGCGGGGGTCTGCCCCTTCTGCGGGTGGGCTGCGCGTTGTCGTTCATGGCCGGCGCACCTGTACCGCCGACGCCAGGTGCTTGCGGGTGAAGGCCAGGGCCTCGGCGAGGTCGGCCTCGCGTTCGGCGCTGGACATCGCCCGCCGGGTGTTGACCTCGATGACGACATGGCCGTCGAACCCGGAGAGGGCCAGGTGCTCCAGCAGCTCGGCGCAGGGCTGGGTGCCGCGGCCGGGCACCAGGTGCTCGTCCTTGGCCGAGCCCCGGCCGTCGGCGAGGTGGACGTGGCCGAGGCGGTCGCCCATGCGGTCGATCATCTGCAGGGCGTCCGCACGGGCCGTCGCCGTGTGGCTGAGATCGATCGTGAAGTGCCGGTAGTCGTGCTGGGTGACGTCCCAGTCCGGGGCGTAGGCCAGCATCTCGCGGTCGCGGTAACGCCACGGGTACATGTTCTCGACGGCGAACCGTACGTCCGTCTCGTTCGCCATCCGCCAGACCCCGTCGACAAAGTCGCGCGCGTACTGCCGCTGCCAGCGGAAGGGCGGGTGGACGACGACGGTGGAGGCGCCCAGCTTCTCGGCGGCCGCCCGGGCCCGCTGCAGCTTGACCCAGGGGTCCGTCGACCAGACCCGCTGGGTGATCAGCAGGCACGGGGCGTGGACGGCCAGGACCGGGACGCCGTGGTAGTCCGACAGGCGGCGCAGCGCCTCGATGTCCTGGCTGACCGGGTCGGTCCACACCATGATCTCGACACCGTCGTAGCCGAGGCGTGCGGCGATCTCGAAGGCCGTCGAGGTGGACTCCGGGTATACGGAGGCCGTCGACAGCGCGATACGCACGTCCGTTGGTTCAGCCACGTCCGTCACCATACGGTGTGCGGTGGTGCTGGTGCGGGGTGCCCGTTCGCTGTTGTGAGCATTGCCATTCGGGCGGGTGCGGCGCCGTCGCGGTTGCTCGCGCCCACGCGGCGCGGCCACGTATCGATACGGCCCCGCGCCCCTTCGGGACGCTGACCGCCTAATCGGACCCCATGTGATCAAGCCGCCGCAGGATCACGCCCTCGCGCAGAGCCCAGGGGCAGATCTCCAGGTTCTCCACCCCGAACAGGTCCATCGCGGCCTCCGCCACCAGGGCCCCCGCCAGGAGCTGGCCGGCCCGGCCGTCGGAGACGCCGGGAAGCTCGGCGCGCTGCTCCACCGTCATGCCGGCCAGGCGCGGCACCCAGGCCTCCAGGGACTCGCGCTTGAGTTCGCGCTGGACGTAGAGGCCCTCGGCGCTGCGGGCGGCGCCGGCGATCCGGGCGAGCTGCTTGAAGGTCTTGGACGTGGCGACCACGTGGTCGGGGGCCCCGAAGCGGCTGAATTCGCCGACCGTGCGGGCGATCTCGGTACGGACGTGGCGGCGCAGGCCGCGTACGGCCTCGGGGGCGGGCGGGTCGCCGGGCAGCCAGCCCGCGGTGAGCCGGCCGGCGCCGAGCGGCAGGGAGACGGCGGTGTCCGGCTCCTCGTCTATGCCGTAGGCGATCTCCAGGGAGCCGCCGCCGATGTCCAGGACGAGCAGCTTTCCGGCGGACCAGCCGAACCAGCGGCGGACCGCGAGGAAGGTCAGGCGGGCCTCCTCCGGGCCGGTGAGGACCTGGAGTCGTACGCCCGTCTCCTGCTCCACGCGCGCGAGGACGTCGTCGGCGTTGGTGGCCTCGCGGACGGCGGAGGTCGCGAAGGGCAGCAGGTCCTCGACACCCTTGTCCTCGGCGGCCTGGAGGGCGTCCTGGACGACTGCGGCCAGCTTGTGGATGCCGTCGTTGTCGATGGCACCGCTCTCGTCGAGCAGTTGGGCGAGCCGAAGTTCGGCCTTGTGCGAATGCGCGGGCAGCGGGCGCGCGCCGGGGTGGGCGTCCACCACCAGCAGATGCACCGTGTTCGAACCCACGTCCAGGACACCGAGTCTCATATACGGAACGCTACTGCCAGATCGCCCGTCGACGGTCCCCGGAGCGGTCCTCGGCCACTTACCCTGGACATGTGCCAAAGACGAAAAAGGCGAAGGACCACAAATCCTCCACGGAATCGAAGGATTCAGCACAGGCGAAGGCGTCGTCCGTGACCAAGAAGTCGAAGCAGGGCAGGCAGGCCCCGCAAGTGAGCGACGAGAAGGGGCTCGACTTCGCGCGCGCCTGGGTGGAGTTTCCTGATCCCGCGGACGACGAGCAGGTCTTCCGCTGTGATCTGACATGGCTGACCTCTCGCTGGAACTGCATCTTCGGCAGCGGCTGCCAGGGCATCCAGGCGGGCCGCGCGGACGACGGGTGCTGCTCGCTGGGCGCGCACTTCTCGGACGAGGACGACGAGAAGCGGGTCGCCGAGCATGTGGCACGGCTCACGCCGGAGATCTGGCAGCACCACGACGAGGGCACGCGGAACGGCTGGGTCTCCAAGGACGAGGAGGGCTCCCGCCAGACCCGCCCCTACCAGGGCTCCTGCATCTTCCAGAACCGGCCCGGCTTCGCGGGCGGCGCGGGCTGCTCGCTGCACATCCTCGCACTGCGGGAGGGCCGGGAGCCGCTGGAGACCAAGCCGGACGTGTGCTGGCAGCTGCCGATCCGGCGGACGTACGACTGGATCGACCGCCCCGACGACACCCGGGTCCTGCAGATCTCCATCGGCGAGTACGACCGCCGGGGCTGGGGTCCGGGCGGCCACGACCTGCACTGGTGGTGCACCTCGGCGACCTCCGCACACGGCGCGGGCGAGCCGGTCTACGTCTCCTACCGGGCCGAACTGACCGAACTGATGGGCAAGGCCGGCTACGACCGCCTGGCCGAACTCTGCGAACAGCGCCTGGCCTCCCAGCTGCCCCTGGTGGCCCCCCACCCGGCCGACCCGGCCCGGTAACTCCACCAAGCCGATCCCTTCCCACCCGTCCAACCGCCTCGCTCGGCTGGGCGGGCACCAACGGAACGGTCGCGCCGGGGCCGCTGTGACGCTCGCCGGGTCATGGGCGAACGCGTCCCCTCACCCGTCCCTGCCGCCCGGGTCGAACGCCACGTGACCCGCGCCGCTCACCCCACACCGGGAAACAGAGCGTCCGGGCCCCGGAGCAGCCCCGCCTTTCAGCCCACGCCCGGCCACATCCGCTCGCCCCTGAGTCCCTAGGCCCGCCCCGAGGTCCCGGACGGTCTCGGCGCAGATCCACCCCAAGCCCACCCCTAGCTCCCAGCGGGACCAGGCGTATCGCTGCCGGTCGGAGTTGGTGTCGGGGTCGGGGAGTCGGGTGGTGAGGTGGGATCGGTGGGGGTGGACGGGGGGTCGGTTGGAGGGGGCGGTGGGCTGGATGGGGGGTCGGTGGGGGTTGGGGTTGACGGGATTGGAGTGGGATCGGAGGAGGTTGGTGGCGGGCTGGGGTGGTGGGTGGGGGCCGTGCCGTAGCCGTCGATGGTGACCACCGCACCGGCCGGGGAGATCGCCACCTGCGCGTGCCAGTGGCCGGAAGGCTCGCGGAGGTGGTCGACGTACACCTTGATCGTCAACGTGTCGCCGGGATGCAGGGTTCCCGTGGACTTGCTCAGGTACAGCCAGGGCACCGTCGTGGACGCGGACCAGCGGACCGGGGCGGAGCCGGACGCGGTGAGGGTGATCAGGGTGGTGTCCCCGTCGTTCGCGGCGCTGACCGCGAGGTGCCCCGCGCCGTTCTTGCCCACTCCGGTCACGCTGACGACCTCCACGGAGACGTCGTCCTTGCCGACGCGGGCGCCGGGCTTCACGCTCGCGTTCCCGGCGTTCTCGTAGCCGCCGGCCGTGTCGCTGCCGAGGGCCTCGGGGCCCTGGGTCTCGCTCGCGGTGGCGGAGGGGCCGTCCCCGTCCGCCGTCGGCGCGCCCCGGTAGGCGGCCCACAGGGCCAGGACGGGCGCGGCCACCACCGTGGCGACGACCGTCGTCGTCACCGCACGCGCGCGTAGCCGGTCGCGGCGGGCCGCGCGGTCCTTGGGGTCCACGGGGAAGCCGCGCCGGTCGAAGCGGGGTGCCGCCGCGCCACGCGCGCGTGGATGGTGCGCCAGGGCCATGTGGAGGGCCGCTCGGGGGGCCTCCAGAACGGGCAGCTCGGCCGGGGTGACCGTGGCGCCGGGCCAGTGGCCGGGGACGGCGCGCTCGGCGGTGCGGCGGCAGCGCGGACAGTCGTCGACGTGGCGGACCAGTTCGCGGCGGAGCGCCGTGCTCAGGACCAGCCCGCTGTCCCCCGTGAGATGGGCCACGCTCGGACAGCCGCCGGTCTCGACGACGGCGAGGGCCGCACGGGTGCGCTCGACCTCGCAGGCGGCGGAGGCGAGCAGTTCGCGTGCGGCCGTCGGTTCCCTGCCGAGGACGGCGGCGACCTCGTGCGCGGCCAGGTGGTGGCGGACGGCCAGCTCCAGGGCCTCGCGCTGCTCGGGGGTCGTACCGGCCGCCTCCGGCCAGGCCAGCAGCCCCAGTTCGCGGCGCCGCTGTTCCTGCACCTCCGGGGCGACCGGCGGATCGGGCACCTGGTTCCCGGTCCCGGGGCGGCCCGCCGCATGCGTGGCCTGACGTTTCTGCTTGGCTTCGGCCAGCTTGCGCAGGCACGCCCAGCGGGCCAGCGCGTACAGCCAGGCCCTGCGGTCGGCGGCCTCCGGGGCGCGGTGTCCGCGCCGCTCGGCCAGGGCGAGGACGTCGCCGAGGGCGGCGGTGGCAGCGTCGTGGTCGCACAGCACCGACAGACAGTAGGTGAACAGCCCGTCCAGGTACGGTTCGTAGCGCGCCGACGGCCGCTGGGCGAGGGTGCGCGCGGCGGCGCGGTCGCGCACCTCGCGGACCTCGCCCGCCTCTCCCGCTGCGCGCCCCTCCCGCGCCTCTCGTGCTGCACGCGCCTCGCCGCGCGACCGGTGCGCGCCGGTGGTGCGGATGGTCGTCTCCGGACTGCTGCTCATCACCTGTGCGACCGTAGGCGGCGCTGGAGTGCACGTTCTCGAACCTTGAGCAGTTTTAATTCGTACGGGTGAAACGATCCCTCATAAGGGGACGGGAACCCTTTGCTCCGTGGCGTGAACCCGACGGGTGGTGGCCGATACCGGTTCACCCACACACGGCCCGGGGTCCCGTTGTCAGTGCCGCGGGCTACGGTTTCCGCATGGCTGCCCGTACCAAGACCACCAAGGACCGCCCGTCCTACCGCTGCACCGAGTGCGGCTGGCAGACGGCCAAGTGGCTCGGCCGCTGCCCCGAGTGCCAGGCGTGGGGCACGGTCGAGGAGTACGGCGCGCCCGCGGTCCGCACGACGACACCGGGCCGCGTCACCACCTCCGCGCTGCCCATCGGGCAGGTCGACGGGCGGCAGGCCATCGCCCGCACCACCGGCGTGCCCGAGCTGGACCGGGTGCTCGGCGGCGGCCTGGTGCCCGGCGCGGTCGTGCTGCTCGCCGGCGAGCCCGGCGTCGGCAAGTCCACGCTACTGCTGGACGTGGCCGCCAAGTCCGCGAGCGCCGAACACCGCACCCTGTACGTGACCGGCGAGGAGTCGGCGAGCCAGGTGCGGCTGCGCGCGGACCGCATCGGCGCCCTCCATGACGAGCTGTATCTGGCCGCCGAAACCGATCTGTCCGCCGTCCTCGGCCACTTGGACGAGGTCAAGCCCTCCCTGCTGATCCTCGACTCGGTGCAGACGGTCGCCTCCCCGGAGATCGAGGGCGCGCCCGGCGGCATGGCCCAGGTGCGGGAGGTCGCGGGCGCGCTCATCCGCGCCTCCAAGGAGCGCGGGATGTCCACGCTCCTCGTGGGCCACGTCACGAAGGACGGGGCGATCGCGGGCCCCCGTCTCCTGGAACACCTGGTGGACGTCGTCCTGCACTTCGAGGGCGACCGGCACGCGCGCCTGCGCCTGGTGCGCGGTGTGAAGAACCGCTACGGCGCCACGGACGAGGTCGGCTGCTTCGAGCTGCACGACGAGGGCATCACGGGCCTTGCCGACCCAAGCGGACTCTTCCTGACCCGTCGCGACGAACCGGTCCCCGGCACCTGTCTGACCGTCACCCTGGAGGGCCGCCGCCCGCTGGTGGCCGAGGTGCAGGCGCTGACCGTCGACTCCCAGATCCCCTCCCCGCGGCGTACGACCTCGGGCCTGGAGACATCCCGCGTGTCGATGATGCTGGCCGTCCTGGAGCAGCGCGGCCGGATCAGCGCGCTCGGCAAGCGGGACATCTATTCCGCGACGGTCGGCGGGGTGAAGCTGTCGGAGCCGGCCGCCGACCTGGCCATCGCCCTCGCGCTGGCCTCCGCCGCCAGCGACACCCCGCTGCCGAAGAACCTGGTCGCGATCGGCGAGGTGGGCCTCGCGGGCGAGGTGAGACGGGTCACGGGCGTGCAGCGCAGACTCTCCGAGGCGCACCGGCTGGGGTTCACACACGCACTCGTGCCGACCGATCCGGGCAAGGTGCCGCCCGGCATGAAGGTCCTGGAAGTCGCCGACGTGGGGGACGCCCTGCGGGTGCTGCCGCGCTCCCGTCGCCGAGAGGCCCCACGGGAGGCTGAGGACCGCCGGTAGACTTTGCCCTGGTCTCGCCCGTCCGTACGAACCGAGTGCGGGTCACGGGGGCGCGTCAGAACCTGCGACCGGAGGAGTGCAGTGGCAGCCAACGACCGGGCAGCAGCTCCCGGAAAAATCGGTGGGAGTGCCGGTTCCGATGGCCTGATGCGCGCCTCGCTGAGCGCCGTGGCTCCTGGTACGGCCCTGCGTGACGGCCTGGAGCGCGTGCTGCGCGGCAACACCGGCGGGCTGATCGTCCTCGGCTCGGACAAGACGGTCGAGGCGATGTGCACGGGCGGATTCGTGCTGGACGTGGAGTTCACCGCCACCCGGCTGCGGGAGCTGTGCAAGCTGGACGGCGGCATCGTGCTGTCGTCGGACCTGTCGAAGATCCTGCGCGCGGGCGTGCAGCTGGTGCCGGACCCGACCATCCCCACGGAGGAGACGGGCACCCGGCACCGTACGGCGGACCGGGTCAGCAAGCAGGTCGGCTTCCCCGTGGTCTCCGTCTCCCAGTCCATGCGCCTGATCGCCCTCTACGTCGACGGTCAGCGGCGCGTCCTGGAGGACTCGGCGGCGATCCTGTCCCGCGCGAACCAGGCGCTGGCCACGCTGGAGCGGTACAAGCTGCGGCTGGACGAGGTGGCCGGCACGCTCTCGGCGCTGGAGATCGAGGACCTGGTGACGGTGCGGGACGTGTCCGCCGTCGCGCAGCGCCTGGAGATGGTCCGGCGCATTGCCACCGAAATCGCCGAGTATGTGGTCGAACTGGGCACGGACGGGCGTCTTCTCGCGCTCCAGCTGGAGGAGTTGATCGCCGGGGTCGAGCCCGACCGTGAGCTGGTCGTCCGGGACTATGTCCCCGAGCCGACGGCCAAGCGCTCCCGCACGGTCGAGGAGGCGCTGGCCGAGCTGGACGCGCTGACCCACGCGGAGCTTCTGGAACTGGGCACGGTGGCGCGGGCGCTGGGCTACACGGGCTCGCCGGAGACCCTCGACTCGGCGGTCTCCCCGCGGGGCTTCCGGCTGCTGGCCAAGGTTCCGCGGCTGCCGGGCGCGATCATCGACCGGCTGGTGGAGCACTTCGGCGGCCTGCAGAAGCTGCTCGCCGCGAGTGTGGACGACCTGCAGACCGTGGACGGCGTGGGCGAGGCCCGGGCGAGGAGCGTGCGGGAAGGCCTGTCGCGCCTGGCCGAGTCCTCCATTCTGGAGCGGTACGTCTGAGTTCGGGTCCTGCGCCCCAACTCCTGTGTGACTTCACCCAGTTGATCCAAATCACCTTGCCCGCGGCGATCACGCCGGGATAGCGTAGCCCCGACCAAAATGTTCGATTCTCAATTCGAACTGTGTAGGGGGAACTCGTATGAAGAAGCGCCTCATAGGCACGTTCGTCGCCGCGGCAGTCCTCGCCCCGGCACTGACCCTTGCGGGCACGGGGCAGGCGTTCGCCGCCGGCAACCGCGTGACCTGGAGGAACAACTACAACGGCAAGTACCTGACGTACCTCAACAACCGGGTCCGTACGATCAACGCAGACCCCTCCCAGAGCCCGCCCCTGTGGTGGGACGAGTTCAAGCAGTCCGACGGCGCCTACGTCATGCAGCACCACATGACCGGGAAGTGCCTCGACAGCAACAGCAACGGTGACGTGTACCTTCTCAACTGCAACGGTGGCGACTACCAGAGGTGGTACGAGAGCCACGACTCCTCCGGCTGGCGGCTGAAGAACAAGGCCACCGGGCGCGTCCTCGAGGCGTTGACCACCGGGGAGATACGAACCGCAGCCGACGAGGGCTACCCGGTCCAGCGCTGGAGCTGAACCACAGTTCGGGACACCCCCGGCCTCGACGAGGCCGGGGGTGTCCCCTTTGCCGGCCGTCTTGGAGAGCCCGCTGAGGCCCGGCTCAGTCGGCCGACAGCACGAAGGACGCCTGCACCTTCCCGAACCCGGGCGCCTTCGCCTCCAGCAGATATGTGCCCGCCTTCGCCGAGCCCGCGGAGGGAGTCGCACACTGGGGCGCGCTCGGCTTCCGGTCCCACTTCACGGTGTACGTGATGCTCTGCCCCGCCGGCACCCGGAACACCAGGCTCCCCGCGCCCTGGGGACAGTCCGCCGACGACCAGAACGCGTCGCTTCCGTCCGCCGACGTGATGGTCAACACAGCGTTCTTCGGCCCGAGATCGACCTTGCAGTCGACGGACGAACGGTTCTTCGCGGTGAGTCCGAAGGTCGGCGTCTGGTCCGGCGAGTAGGAGTTGTGCAGGCTCCGCAAGCTCAACGTCACGGCGGAGGAGGCGCAGTTGGGCAGCGTGGAGGACGCCGGGAGCGTGTCACCCGTACCGACGCTGCCGCCACCGGAGCCCGAACCCGAGCCACCGGCCGAGCCGTCACCGGACCCGGGCAAGCCGGCGGAGCCGGTGCCGGTGCCGGAGCCGCTGCCGCCGCCGGAGCCGGAATCGCTCCCACCGGAGTTGCCGCCCGAGTCGTCGCGCCCGCCCGGGTGTTGGCTGATCGCGGGCCCGGACGAGGACGGCCCCGGCGTGATGGTGGGCGCGGGATTCTTGCCGTCAGACCCGCTGGCGTTCTTCTTGCCGCCCCCGCCGCCGGCGGTGACGATCCACGTGATCAGCAGCGCCAACAGGGCGATCAGCGACAGCAGTACGACCCTCCTTCGCCAGTAGATGGAGGAGGGAAGCGGCCCGACCGGATTGCGCAGAGATCCCACGGCGCAAACTGTACGAGAGAACGCCGTCCTCGCCTGCCCCACCCGCCGCGCGAACGCCAACTTTTCCGGATCATCATCCCGGCAACTGCCGTCACACCCAGGCTTCTTCACCCTTCGCCACGTTGAGTGACCGCGCCGTCACCCGTCATGCGTGCCGAGCCGTGGCAGGATCGGAAGGGCCATGACTGAGAAGCTGCACACCCCCGTGATCGCCTGGTTCGACGCCCACGCCCGCGACCTCCCCTGGCGCCGCCCGGAGGCGGGCCCGTGGGGGGTGATGGTCAGCGAGTTCATGCTCCAGCAGACCCCGGTCAACCGGGTGCTGCCCATCTACGAGCAGTGGCTCGCCCGCTGGCCGCGCCCCGCCGACCTCGCGAAGGAGGCGCCGGGCGAGGCGGTGCGCGCCTGGGGCCGGCTCGGCTACCCGCGCCGGGCCCTGCGGCTGCACGGCGCCGCGCTGGCCATAACGGAACGGCACGGCGGGGACGTACCGACGGACCACGCGCAGTTGCTGGCACTGCCCGGCATCGGCGAGTACACGGCCGCCGCGGTGGCCTCGTTCGCGTACGAGCAGCGGCATCCGGTGCTGGACACGAATGTGCGCCGGGTCTTCGCGCGGGCGGTGACGGGGGTGCAGTACCCGCCGAACGCGACCACGGCCGCCGAGCGCAGGCTCGCCCGTGAGCTGCTGCCCGAGGACGAGCGGACGGCGGCGCGCTGGGCCGCTGCTTCCATGGAGCTGGGTGCGCTGGTGTGCACGGCGAAGAACGAGGAGTGCGGGCGCTGCCCGATCCGCGCGCAGTGCGCCTGGCGGCTGGCGGGGAAGCCGGAGCACGAGGGGCCGCCGCGCCGTGGGCAGACGTATGCCGGCACGGACCGGCAGGTGCGCGGCAAGCTGCTGGCGGTCCTGCGGGAGGCGCATGCGCCGGTGCCGCAGGCGGCCTTGGACCGGGTGTGGCACGAGCCGGTGCAGCGCGCCCGCGCGCTCGACGGGCTCGTCGCGGACGGTCTGGTAGAGCCGCTGCCGGGCGGTCTGTATCGGCTGCCGCTGAGCTGACGGACAGCCAAGTCACGGCCGCCGGGCCTCTGTTACGGGCCGATCCGGCCGACAAAGGCCCCCATAAAGGGACATAACAGTCACTCCCCTTACCCCGTCCCCATGGCTGTTACACAACTGACGGATAGCCGATTGCTAGCCGCAGGCTGGTTCGGACAGCGCCGTGACAACCACTCCCTAACTTCTTTTCCGTGCCCGGCAGACCACCGGGCGCGGGGAACGCAGGACTTCAGGCACGAGCCGAAGTGAACGGGGAGCGGAGGCGGTTGATCATGGCGCAGGGCGAGGTGCTCGAGTTCGAGGAGTACGTCCGCACCAGGCAGGACGCGCTGCTGCGCAGCGCACGCCGGCTGGTCCCGGACCCGGTCGACGCCCAGGACCTGCTGCAGACGGCGCTGGTGCGGACGTACGGCCGCTGGGAGGGCATCGCCGACAAGCGCCTCGCCGACGCCTATCTGCGCCGGGTCATGATCAACACTCGTACGGAGTGGTGGCGGGCGCGCAAGCTGGAGGAGGTCCCGACCGAGCAGCTGCCCGACGCGTCCGTGGACGACTCCACCGAGCAGCACGCCGACCGGGCCCTGCTGATGGACGTCATGAAAGTGCTCGCACCGAAGCAGCGCAGTGTTGTAGTACTGCGACACTGGGAGCAGATGTCCACAGAGGAGACGGCCGCGGCCCTCGGCATGTCGGCCGGTACGGTCAAGAGCACGCTGCACCGGGCGCTCGCCCGGCTCCGTGAGGAGCTGGAGGCCCGCGATCTGGACGCACGCGCGCTGGAGCGTGAGGAGCGGGAGCGTTGCGCGGCCTGACCGGGGCCGGACCCGACGGGGTCCGAGGCAGTTCACAGGCGGTGATCGCGGTGGGGGCCGCGCTCGCCGTCATCGCCCTTTTCGTCGCCGCCTGCGGCACCGGGGGCACTGGCACCCGGGACGAGGGGCCCGCGCACGCGTCGGCGGTCGCGGGAGCCGTCGCCTCTCCCAGCCCGAACCCGACCAGCCGCTACCGGCGAGTGGACGCGGTCTCCCTGCTCAAGAAGGACCCGGCGGTCTCCCCGGCGGTGAAGCGGGAACTGAAGCCGTGCAGCGGAGACGGCTACCCGGTCGAGGTCACCTACGGCGACCTGACCGGCGGATCCGTCAACGACGTCCTGGTGAACGTGTGGGTGTGCGGTGACTGGGTGGGCGTCGGCACCTACGTGTACCGGGACGTCGGGGGCACGTACAAGAATGTGTTCAAGGAGGAGGACTCGCCGGTCGTCTCGGAGATCGACGGCACCGACCTGACCGTGACCAAGCAGGTGTACGACACGGACGACCAGGTGTCGAACCCGTCCCGGGAAACCGTGATCACGTACAGGTGGAAGGCGGGCCGGTTCACCGAGCGGTACCGGCACGACACCTACTACAGCAGAACCGGCGGCGACGCGGCGGCCCCGACGGACAACTGACCCCCCACACACGCACACACGAGGACTGAGAGCACCGGGATGGCAGACCAGACCCATGTCCTGTTCGTCGAGGACGACGACGTCATCCGCGAGGCCACCCAGCTCGCCCTCGAGCGGGACGGCTTTGCGGTCACCGCCATGCCCGACGGCCTGTCGGGCCTGGAGGCATTCCGGGCGAACCGCCCCGACATCGCCCTGCTGGACGTGATGGTCCCCGGTCTGGACGGGGTCAGCCTGTGCCGTCGTATCCGGGACGAGTCGACCGTGCCGGTGATCA
This sequence comes from Streptomyces sp. NPDC052107, assembly GCF_040680215.1. Taxonomy (NCBI): domain Bacteria; kingdom Bacillati; phylum Actinomycetota; class Actinomycetes; order Kitasatosporales; family Streptomycetaceae; genus Streptomyces; species Streptomyces sp. NPDC052107. The sequence goes on along the minus strand of NZ_JBFAWG010000017.1, from coordinate 139,204 downwards.
TGCTGTCGGCGCGCGCCGACTCCATCGACGTCGTCCTCGGCCTGGAGGCGGGCGCCGACGACTATGTGACCAAGCCGTTCGACGGCGCCGTGCTGGTCGCGCGGATCCGGGCCGTGCTGCGCCGCTTCGGGCACGCGAGCGGCAGCGCCCAGGCCGAGGCCGGCCCGGACGCGATGACCGGCGGGGTGCTCACCTTCGGTGACCTGGAGATCGACACCGAGGGCATGGAGGTGCGCCGGGCGGGGCAGCCGGTCGCGCTCACCCCCACCGAGATGCGGCTGCTGCTGGAGTTCTCCTCCGCGCCGGGCACCGTACTCTCCCGCGACAAGCTGCTGGAGCGCGTCTGGGACTACGGCTGGGGCGGGGACACCCGGGTCGTCGACGTGCATGTGCAGCGGCTGCGCCAGAAGATCGGCCAGGACCGGATCGAGACCGTCCGCGGCTTCGGCTACAAGCTGAAGGCCTGAGCGGAGCGGCGGCATGCGGGGGATTCTTCGGTACCCGGTCCGGCGTATGGAGCGCGCAGGCCTGCACACCGGACTGAGATGGAAGCTGAGCACGGCGATCGCGCTGGTGGCCGGGCTGGTGGCGATCGCGCTGAGCCTGGTGGTGCACAACGCTGCCCGGGTCTCGATGCTCGACAACGCACGCGACCTGGCCAACCAGCGCCTCCAGTTCGCGCAGCGCAACTACGACCAGAACCGGCGGCCGAACTTCCCGAACATCAAGATTGACGACCCCGAGCTGCCGGCCGCGCTGCGCGAGAAGGCCGCAGACGGCCGCAAGGCCAGCGACGTCATCGACCGGGGCGGAGTGCCGGACATCTGGGCGGCCATGCCGACCAAGGACGGACATGTGCTGTCCCTGCACACCCATATGCCGGACCGCTCCACCGATGTGATGAAGGACCTCGACCAGGCGCTGGTCATCGGCTCCGTCGCGGTCGTGTTCGGCGGCAGCGCGCTCGGTGTGCTGATCGGCGGGCAGCTGTCCGGGCGGCTGCGCAAGGCGGCCGCCGCCGCGAACCAGGTCGCCAGGGGCGAGACCGACGTCCGGGTGCGGGAGGCCATCGGCGGGGTCGTACGGGACGAGACCGACGATCTGGCGCGCGCGGTGGACGCCATGGCGGACGCGCTGCAGCAGCGTCTCGAGGCCGAGCGGCGGGTCACCGCCGACATCGCGCACGAGCTGCGCACCCCCGTGACGGGCCTGCTCACGGCCGCCGAACTGCTGCCTCCCGGCCGTCCCACGGAACTGGTCCTGGACCGGGCGAAGGCGATGCGCACGCTCGTCGAGGACGTCCTGGAGGTGGCCCGCCTGGACGGCGCCTCGGAGCGGGCGGAGCTGCAGGACATCATGCTCGGCGAGTTCGTCGCCCGGCGTGTGGCCGCCAAGGACCCGGAGGTCGAGGTGCGCGTGGTGCACGAGTCGGAGGTCACCACCGACCCGCGCCGCCTGGAGCGAGTCCTCTTCAACCTGCTCGCCAACGCCGCCCGGCACGGCAGGCCGCCGATCGAGGTGACCGTCGAGGGCCGGGTCATCCGGGTCCGCGACCACGGTCCCGGCTTCCCCGAGGAACTGCTCGCCGAGGGACCGAGCCGCTTCCGCACCGGCAGCAAGGACCGCGCCGGTACGGGCCACGGGCTGGGCCTGACCATCGCCGCGGGCCAGGCCCGAGTCCTGGGCGCCCGGCTGACGTTCCGCAACGTACGGCCCGCGGGCACCCCCGACGGCATCCGCGCGGAGGGCGCGGTGGCGGTGCTGTGGCTGCCGGAGCACGCACCGACCGCCACGGGCAGCTACCCGGCGCTGCCGTTGTCGGGGGGCGCGGGGAACTGAGCGGGCAAGCACGACGGTGCCGCGGACTCGCGACCGCACAACGCGGCACTTCCCGCGGCGCACTCAGCGGAGCAGTGAGTCGGTGAGAAGTTCGGCGGCGGCCCGGTCGAGCGGTGCGTGCCCCAGCAGGAACCGGTACCAGAAGAACCCGTAGAACTGGTCGACCAGCAGGTCGACATCCTGGTCGGTGGACAGCTCCCCCCGCTCCCGCCCCCGTTCGAGCACCGCTCGCACCGCCGCCCTGCGGGACTCCGTGAACTCCCGCATCAGCTGGGCCAGATGCACGTCACGGGCCGCCTCCCGGACCAGGGTGCGCAGGGCCGGCGCGGACGGCGGCCGCTGGGAGGCCTCGAAGGTGGCGACCGCCAGCTCGCGCAGGTCGTCGCGGAGGTTTCCGGTGTCCGGAGCGGGCACGTCCTGGGCGGCGCGGTCGGTGAGGGCGTCCAGCAGGACGGCTCCCTTCGAGGGCCACCAGCGGTAGAGGGTCTGTTTTCCCACTCCGGCCTCGCGCGCGATGGTCTCGACGCTCACCGGGGCCCCGTCGGCGTCGGCGAGCAGGTCCAGCGCGGCGTCGAGGATCGCGCGGCGCGCGGCCTCGTTACGGCGGCGCCCGGTGTGCGGGCGGGGTTCGTTGCTGTCGTGCACGGGCCCATCCTCTCCGAGTCCGGCGGCTTCCCGGATCCCCGGACCCGACCGGCCCCGTCCGCCCCTCACCGCTTGACGAGAGTACCGGTCTCGGTAACACTTTAACGAGACCACCGGTCTCGTCAAAAAGCCGGGACCCCGGTGCTTCCTCGGGAGAGAGCCACTCATGAGCACTCAGAACAACCCTGTGCACCCCCTCGCCGGACAGCGCGTCGTCGTCATGGGCGGCAGCTCCGGAATCGGCGAGGCGGCGGCCGCGTTCTTCGCGGCGGACGGCGCGGAGGTGGTCATCACCGGCCGCAGCCAGGACCGCCTCGACGCCGCAGCGGCCCGGATCGGCGGCAAGGTCTCGACGTACCGGCTGGACGGGGCGGACCGCGCCGCGGTGGACGCCTTCTTCGCCGGCTCGGGACCGGTCGACCACCTGGTCCTCGCGCTCAGCGGCAGCAGGGGCGGCGGCCCCTTCGCCGGACTCGACCTGGCCGAACTGGCAAAGGGCTTCGACGGCAAGTTCTGGCCGCACGTCCAGGTGCTCCAGGCCGCACTGCCGACGCTGCGCCGCGACGGTTCGGTGACGCTGGTGACCGCTGCCTCCGCCCGCGCCGCCCTGCCCGGTACCGCCGGCCTCGCCGCTATCAACGGCGCCCTGGAGGCGATGGTCCCACCCCTGGCGGTGGAACTGGCTCCGCTCCGGATCAACGCCGTCTCCCCCGGCGTCATCGACACCCCCTGGTGGGACGCCGTCCCGGCCGAACAGCGCCAGTCCCTCTTCGACGGATTCGCCGCGATCACCCCCGTCGGCCGCGTGGGCCGCCCGGGGGACATCGCCCGCGCGATCCACATGCTCACGGCCAACGACTTCGTGACGGGCGTGGTCCTTGAGGCGACGGGCGGGGCAACGCTGGCAACGGGGCGCTGACCGGCGCCCCGAAAGGGGCGCGGGCAACGCTCCCCGAGCTACGAGGCGCTCAGCAGGCCCAGTCCCGCTCCAGGTCCAGCCCGCCCTCTCGCCGCTGCGTGAAGGAGAACCAGTTGCCGGAGTCGTCACGGAAGAGCGCCTCCGTGCCGTACGGCCGCTCCTGGGGCTCCTGCAGGAACTCCACCCCGCGGGCTTTGAGCTTCTTGTAGTCGCCGTGGATGTCGTCGGTCGCCAGCACGCCCGCGCCGAGCGCCCCCTTGGCCACGAGCTTCCGCATCATCTCGGCGGACTCGGGGTCCATCGCGGGCGGCCCGGGCACCATGAGCGTCAGCTCCACGTCGGGCTGGCCGGGAGCGCCGACGGTGAGCCAGCGCATGCCGCCCTCCCCCATGGTCATGTCCGTACGGACCTCGAGGCCCAGCTTCTCGGTGTAGAACTCCTTGGCCCGGTCCTGGTCCAGGACCCAGACGGTCGTGATGGCAAGCCCCTTGATCATGGATCTGCTCTCCTGTCGGCGGTACTGATGGCGCTGGTGGTGTCGTCCGCCTCGGCGGACGTCCCGTCGTCACCGTAGGCAGGGCCGGCCCCGGAGCGCTTCTCCGATCTTGCGGTGCTGAATCCGCCGGCCCAGAGCATGGCGTAGCACCCGGGTATCAGAGAGGCCCCGCGTCCCACGTGCCGCGCGCGGTACTCACTCGGGGTGAGCCCGGTGCGGGCCTTGAAGCGGGCGGAGAACGTGCCGAGGCTGCTGAAGCCGACCAGGGTGCAGATCTCGGTCACGGTGAGGTTGGCACAGCGCAGCATCTCCTCGGCGCGCTCGATCCGCCGGTGGGTCAGGTACTGGCCCGGCGTCTCGCCGTAGACGTCCTTGAAGGCCCGCAGGAAGTGATAGCGCGAGTACCCGGCGCACGCCGCCACGGCGGCCAGATCGAGACCGGGGTCCGCCCAGTCCCGGTCCATGGCGTCCTTGGCCAGACGCAGCCGCCGCACCTTGTCCATGCAGCCGATGGTGACACGGGGCACTGACAACGGCGCCGACCGGCAAAAGAAGAAGACCCCCGGGGCGGACACCGACCGGGGGCCTTCAGTTCAAGTGCTGCTCAGACGGCCTCGACGACCTGCACCGGAGCCACGTCCTCGCCGCTCTCCGCCGAAGGCTTCCCGCTCTTGAGCGGAACCTCCTTCACGAACAGCGCCGCGATCAGCACGATCACCGCGATCACCGCGCCCAGCAGGAACGCCGAGTGCGTACCGGCGGACACCGCGTGCTGGTAGGCGTCCTTGATCGGTGCCGGCAGCATCTTCAGGTGCTTCGCGTCCAGCTGTGCGGACTTCTCGGTGATGCCCTTGCCCAGTGCGCCGGCCCGCTCGGCCATGACGTGCTGAACGCGGTTGTTGAACAGCGCGCCCATGATGGCCACACCGAAGGAGGAGCCGAGCGTACGGAACAGGGTCGTGGACGAGGACGCGACGCCCATGTCCTTCATCTGCACGCTGTTCTGCGCCACCAGCATGGTGATCTGCATCAGGCAGCCCATGCCCAGACCCAGCACGGCCATGTAGATGCCGGAGGTCAGCCGGGTCGTGTCCGTGTCCATCAACGAAAGCAGATACAGACCGGCGATCATCAGCGCACCGCCGACGATCGGGAAGATCTTGTAGCGGCCGCTGTTGGTGGTGACCCGGCCCGCGACCATCGAGGTCACGAGCATCGCGCCGAGCATCGGCAGGAGCAGCAGACCGGAGTTGGTCGCGGACGCGCCCTGCACCGCCTGCTGGTAGAGCGGGAGGTAGAGCGTGGCGCCGAACATCACGAAGCCGGTGATGAAGCCGATGACGGACATCAGCGTGAAGTTGCGGCTTTGGAACATGTGCAGCGGTACGACCGGCTCGACGGCCCTGGACTGCCACCAGACGAACCCGATCAGCGCGACCACGCCGATGCTGGTCAGCTCCATGATCCGCGCGGAGGTCCAGGCGTACTCGGTGCCGCCCCAGGTGGTGACCAGCACGATCGCGGTGATGCCGACGGTCAGCAGCGCGACACCCAGGTAGTCGATGCGCGCCTTGGCCCGCTTCTTGGGCAGGTGCAGCACGGCGCTGACCAGGGCCAGGGCCACGGCTCCCAGCGGCAGGTTGATGTAGAAGGACCAGCGCCAGCCCCAGTTGTCGGTGATGGTGCCGCCGACCAGCGGGCCGCCGATCATCGCCAGCGCCATGACGCCGGCCATCATGCCGGTGTACTTACCGCGCTCCCGGGGCGGGATCAGATCGCCGATGATCGCCATGACGCCGACCATCAGACCGCCGGCGCCCAGGCCCTGGACGGCCCGGAAGCCGATGAGCTCGCCCATGTTCTGGGCCATGCCGCTGAGCGCCGACCCGATCAGGAAGATCACGATCGAGGTGAGGAACGAGCCCTTGCGCCCGTACGTGTCACCGAGCTTGCCCCAGATCGGGGTGGAGGCCGCGGTGGCCAGGGTGTAGCCGGTGACCACCCAGGACAGGTGCTCCAGGCCACCCAGCTCGCCCACGATCGTCGGCATCGCCGTACCCACGATCATGTTGTCGAGCATCGCGAGCATCATCGCGATCATGAGTGCGAGCAGGACCACCCGCACGCTCTTGGGCTGTTTGCCCTCCGGTTTGCTTTCCATGACGCCTTCGACCGTGTCCGCCATCTCTTCCCATTCCCCCTGCGGCGGCCACTTACTTGCCGCCCGGCTAGTTCAGTACACTAGGGAAAGTAGACCTGTCACTAGCCGGGCGTCAAGTAAGTTTCCGCGGCAGCGCAAGGAGTACGAGGATGGGCGTCACCATGGACGGCACCAAGCAGCAGCGCCGCGGCAACACCCGCCAGCGCATCCAGGACGTGGCGCTCGAACTCTTCGCGGAGCAGGGCTACGAGAAGACCTCCCTGCGCGAGATAGCCGAGCGTCTCGACGTCACGAAGGCGGCGCTGTACTACCACTTCAAGACGAAGGAAGAGATCATCGTCAGCCTCTTCGAGGATCTGACGAAGCCGATCGAGGACCTGATCGAGTGGGGCCGCAGCCAGCCGCACACCCTGGACACCAAGCAGGAGGTGGTCCGGCGCTACAGCCGCGTGCTGGCCGACGCCGAACCGCTCTTCCGCTTCATGCACGACAACCAGGGCACGGTCCGGGACCTGCGCATCGGTGACATCTTCAAGGACCGGATGCGCGATCTGCGGGACATCCTCATCGACCCGGAGGCCGAGCTCGTCGACCAGGTGCGCTCGGTCAGCGCGATGTTCACCCTGCATGCGGGGATGTTCCTGATGCAGGACCTCGAAGGCGACTTCGAGAAGAAGCGCACGGCAGTTCTCGAAGTCGCCCTGGACCTGATCGGCCAGGCGCACGAACACGCCCGGCGGCAGGACTGAATCAGACGGTGACGCCCTTGGCGCGCAGGAAGGCGACCGGGTCGACGGCGGAACCGTAGTTCGGGGTCTTGCGGACCTCGAAGTGCAGGTGCGGGCCGGTGGAGTTGCCGGTGGAGCCGGACCGGGCGATGTGCTGGCCGGTCTTGACGATCTGGCCGACCTTGACGTCGATCCGGGACAGGTGCGCGTACTGCGAGTAGGTGCCGTTGCCGTGCGAGATGACGATGGCGTTGCCGTACGCGGGGCCGTCACCGGCGCCGTTGGGGCCGGCCTTGACGACGGTGCCGCCGTGCGCGGCGACGACGTCGGTGCCGGTCGGCACGGCGAAGTCCTGGCCGCTGTGCTTGGCGACCCAGTGGCTGCCGGCCTGCGCGAAGCTCGCGGAGAGCGTGTACGACTTCACCGGGTGGACCCAGGCGGCCGCGGAGGGTGCGGCGGCGCTCGCGACTCCGGTCCCCAGGACGGCCGCGGCGCCGATTCCGGCGGCCAGGACGGCCACGCGGGTGCGGAGCGGGGACGTACGGGAAGAACGGGACGTGACGCGCTGGAACATCTAAACCTCGTGGAGTCGGAGACAGAACCGCCACCCGGCGAACGGACGTTCAACCGAGCGGCCATTCCTTGGTAACCGAGCACCCCGTGCGCCCCAAAACGCCCCTTCTACGGCTCCCAGTAGTAGATGCCGCCTTTAACCCCGCTTTGAGTCCCCTTTACCTGTTTACCTGGCAGGCCAATCCCACTATGAAGGCTAGTAAGGGATATTTCGCCTGTGCCCCATATCACCGGCTTCCCCAACCGGCGATCTCAGAAATGTGACGCACACCTCTGGTCACCTACCGTTCAGTAACCCTACGGTTCCCCTCACGCCACCCTCACCTCAGATCATGCTCCTGACATTTCAGGCTCGCGTACGGACGTGAGAGGACCCCCACCGATGACCAGACGCCCCTGGGCGCTCCGCATATCCGCAACCGCCGTCTCCGTGGCCGCCCTGGCCGCGATGGCCGCCCCGGCCCAGGCGGCGGACGACACGGCGACCACGAGCAGCTCCAGCGCCAAGGTGGACTACGCCACCTGGCAGAAGGACTGCCAGGCCGTGATGGACCAGGCCCTGCCGTACCTGAAGGAGCGGATCGCCGACGCCGAGCCGGGCGAGAAGCAGGCGATCGTCTTCGACATCGACAACACCACGCTGGAGACCGACTTCGGCTTCAGCTACCCGCAGCCGGCGAACAAGCCCGTCCTGAACGTCGCGAAGTACGCCCAGGAGCACGGCGTCTCCCTGTTCTTCGTCACCGCCCGCCCGGGCATCATCTACCTGCCCACCGAGTACAACCTCGAACACGACGGCTACGACGTCTCCGGCCTCTATGTCCGGGGCCTGTTCGACCTGTTCAAGGATGTCGCCGCCTACAAGACCGCGCAGCGCGTCGACATCGAGAACAGGGGCTACACGATCATCGCGAACATCGGTAACAGCGTCACCGACCTTTCCGGCGGCCACGCCGAGAAGACCTTCAAACTGCCGGACTACAACGGGCAGTTGTCGTAAGGCACGGCTTTCGCGGGCATGGACGAGGGGCCGGTGCTGTGCAGCACCGGCCCCTTTCGTTCGGCCATTTCGCCGGAGGCTTACGCCTCCTTGCTCAGGTTCGGTCCGGCACCGCCGGCCGCCTGCTCGATCGGCGGGACGTCGGGCAGCGGCGACTTCTCCTCACCGCGGAAGGTGAAGGTCTGGGACTCGCCCTCGCCCTCGGTGTCCACGACCACGATGTGACCGGGACGCAGCTCGCCGAAGAGGATCTTCTCCGAGAGCGAGTCCTCGACCTCTCGCTGGATCGTGCGGCGCAGCGGACGCGCGCCCAGCACCGGGTCGTAACCCTTCTTGGCCAGCAGCTCCTTGGCGGACTGGGAGAGTTCGATACCCATGTCCCGGTCCTTCAGGCGCTCGTCCACCTTGCCGATCATCAGGTCGACGATCCGCAGGATGTCCGCCTGCGTCAGCTGCGGGAAGACGACCACGTCGTCGACGCGGTTGAGGAACTCGGGGCGGAAGTGCTGCTTGAGCTCGTCCGACACCTTGTTCTTCATGCGCTCGTAGTTGGACTTCGTGTCACCCGTGGCCGCGAAGCCCAGGTTGAAGCCCTTCGAGATGTCCCGGGTACCGAGGTTGGTCGTCATGATGATGACCGTGTTCTTGAAGTCCACGACCCGGCCCTGGGAGTCGGTCAGGCGACCGTCCTCCAGGATCTGCAGCAGCGAGTTGAAGATGTCCGGGTGGGCCTTCTCGACCTCGTCGAAGAGGACGACCGAGAACGGCTTGCGGCGCACCTTCTCCGTCAGCTGACCGCCCTCTTCGTAGCCCACGTAGCCGGGGGGCGAACCGAAGAGACGCGAGACAGTGTGCTTCTCGCTGAACTCCGACATGTCGAGGGAGATCAGCGCGTCCTCGTCACCGAAGAGGAACTCGGCGAGCGCCTTGGACAGTTCGGTCTTACCGACACCGGACGGGCCGGCGAAGATGAACGAACCACCCGGACGCTTCGGGTCCTTCAGACCGGCGCGCGTACGACGGATCGCCTTCGACAGCGCCTTGACGGCGTCGTTCTGGCCGATGACCCGCTTGTGGAGCTCGTCCTCCATGCGGAGCAGACGGGAGGACTCCTCCTCCGTCAGCTTGAACACCGGGATGCCCGTCGCCGTGGCGAGGACCTCGGCGATCAGCTCGCCGTCGACCTCGGCGACGACGTCCATGTCGCCGGCCTTCCACTCCTTCTCCCGCTTGGCCTTGGCGGCCAGGAGCTGCTTCTCCTTGTCGCGCAGGGAGGCGGCCTTCTCGAAGTCCTGCGAGTCGATCGCGGACTCCTTGTCCCGGCGGACGGCGGCGATCTTCTCGTCGAACTCGCGCAGGTCCGGCGGAGCGGTCATCCGGCGGATGCGCATCCGGGAACCGGCCTCGTCGATCAGGTCGATCGCCTTGTCCGGCAGGAAGCGGTCGGAGATGTACCGGTCGGCCAGGGTGGCGGCCTGGACCAGGGCCTCGTCGGTGATGGAGACGCGGTGGTGCGCCTCGTACCGGTCACGGAGGCCCTTGAGGATCTCGATCGTGTGCGGCAGGGACGGCTCGGCGACCTGGATGGGCTGGAAGCGGCGCTCCAAGGCCGCGTCCTTCTCCAGGTGCTTGCGGTACTCGTCCAGCGTGGTCGCACCGATGGTCTGCAGCTCACCGCGGGCCAGCATCGGCTTCAGGATGGAAGCCGCGTCGATGGCGCCCTCGGCGGCACCCGCGCCGACCAGCGTGTGCAGCTCGTCGATGAACAGGATGATGTCGCCGCGGGTGCGGATCTCCTTGAGCACCTTCTTCAGGCGCTCCTCGAAGTCACCGCGGTAGCGGGAGCCGGCGACCAGGGCGCCGAGGTCCAGCGTGTAGAGGTGCTTGTCCTTCAGCGTCTCGGGCACCTCGCCCTTGACGATGGCCTGGGCGAGGCCCTCGACGACGGCGGTCTTGCCGACGCCGGGCTCACCGATCAGCACCGGGTTGTTCTTGGTACGGCGGGACAGCACCTGCATGACCCGCTCGATCTCCTTCTCGCGCCCGATGACCGGGTCGAGCTTGGACTCACGAGCGGCCTGGGTGAGGTTCCGGCCGAACTGGTCCAGGACGAGGGAGGTCGAGGGAGTGCCCTCGGCCGGGCCGCCGGCGGTGGCGGTCTCCTTGCCCTGGTAACCGGAGAGCAGCTGGATGACCTGCTGTCGCACCCGGTTGAGGTCTGCGCCCAGCTTGACCAGGACCTGGGCGGCGACGCCCTCGCCCTCGCGGATCAGGCCGAGCAGGATGTGCTCCGTGCCGATGTAGTTGTGGCCCAGCTGAAGAGCCTCGCGGAGCGACAGCTCCAAGACCTTCTTGGCACGGGGGGTGAAGGGGATGTGCCCGGACGGAGCCTGCTGGCCCTGGCCGATGATCTCCTCCACCTGCTGGCGGACCGCCTCAAGCGAAATGCCGAGGCTCTCCAGGGCCTTAGCGGCGACACCTTCGCCCTCGTGGATGAGACCCAGGAGGATGTGCTCGGTGCCGATGTAGTTGTGGTTGAGCATCCGGGCTTCTTCCTGAGCCAGGACGACAACCCGCCGCGCGCGGTCGGTGAACCTCTCGAACATCGTTAATCGCTCCTCAGAGCGGTCAGGCAGTGGGGGGAACTTCCCCTCTCTGTCCTTCCGCAGCTTAGTCCCGCAAGCGGGGACCGCTCATTCCAACTGCCGACACCGTCGATGGCCTCCTGACCGTGTGCGCCGACATCTGCTCCAACCCGATGGTGCGAGACGATGTTCCCGCAGGCCAGGCAGTTACCCCACTCGCCAGTACGCCGATGGCGAACGTGAGACGGCCCGTCCTGCGTGTCGCCCCCTCCCACTAGGCATGTCTTACCCGCTGGGACTGACACTCCATGCGGCGCGCACCGGTTCCCTCCGCTATGGGCGAACAACCTTGCGCCTCCGCGTACCCCCGCGCGCCCCCTCTTTCGGCACTCCGGGCGATCAATCCGGCGCCCAGCGTAACCAGAGGGTCGTTTCGGCGGTTGCACTTGGCATGGTTGGCTTGGTCCCCACGGCCTCAACAGTCCCCCTTCCCCGTCGTCCCCTGGATCCGGACGTACCGAACACGGGTGATCTTCCAGGCGGCCCGGATGCCCGGGTCCGGCACTGGTACGAGAACGATCTGGGCTGGGCGACAGTGCCCGGACGGCCGCTGCGGCTGCCGACCGGGGTGCGGTTCGACGTCCTGGACGTGCCGGCCGAGGCGGGCGCCGGGGCGCTCCGGCATCTCGAGCCGGGCTCTCCGGTGGCCCTTCGGGGCGACCGGATGGAACTGCTGGTGGCCGCGGGCAGCGCGGAGGACCTGCCGGGGCTGCTGGACTGGCTGGAGTGGAGCGCCGTGGCCCTCGACCTGCGGGTCCTGGGGGCGGGCGACGCGATGGAGGCACCGGTCCTACCGGCGACCGTGTCCGAAGAGGTCGCGTGGGCCGGATCCGTGCAGGGGGCCGCCGTATGGCTGCGGCCCCCTGGGCCCGGAGGCGAGGTCGAGGCCTCGCTGCCGGCGATGCCGGCCATGGGGCGCGAAGAGGGCGCCCCCGATCTCGTACGACTGCTGGACACGGTGGCAGCGCAGTGTCACCGGGTCCGGCTGCGGCGCCCGCGCGCGGGACTGCCGACCGCCTGCCGCCGGGATCAGCCGTTGGCCTTCTCATAGGCCTCGCGAATGGACGCGGGAACGCGACCGCGGTCGTTGACCTCGTAACCGTTCTCCTTCGCCCAGGCGCGGATCGCCGCGGTGTCCTGGTTGCCACCGGAAGCGGCACGCGCCTTTCCGCGTCCGCCCGACGCACGGCCACCAGTACGACGACCGCCCTTCACATAGGGATCGAGAAGGCCGCGCAGCTTGTCCGCATTGGTGGTCGTGAGATCGATCTCGTACGTCTTGCCGTCCAGCGCGAACGTCACGGTCTCGTCCGCCTCGCCGCCGTCGAGGTCGTCGACAAGAAGGACCTGAACCTTCTGTGCCACCGGATTTCCTTTCATCGATAACGTTGAGGGCCAGGGGTGTGCGGCGTCCGCCGTTTCGCCGCCCCTGTTATATGCAGTACTGCAGTACGTCGGAAAGCAAACCGCTTTTGCCGGAAAAACACAAACCCCTGGGAGAGCACCGGTAGAGGACCGTCGGACCGCCTCCGTCCGGAAACATGCGCGTTTCGGACATAGGGCACCCGGGCAATGACGATCACAGATGCAGAAGCATCCGGCTGTTGCCCAAGGTGTTCGGTTTCACTCGTTCGAGACCCAGGAACTCCGCGACGCCCTCGTCATAGGAACGCAGGAGCTCCGCGTACACATCGGTGTCGACCGGCGTCTCCCCGATCTCCACGAAGCCGTGCTTCCCGAAGAAGTCCACTTCGAAGGTCAGGCAGAAAACCCGGCGAACGCCGAGCCAGCGCGCGGTCTGCAGCAACTTCTCCAGCAACTGATGGCCGACGCCGGCGCCCTTGAGGCCGGGCTTCACCGCGAGAGTGCGGACTTCCGCGAGGTCCTCCCACATGACGTGCAGCGCACCGCAGCCGACCACCTCGGCGTTGTCGTCGCGTTCCGCGACCCAGAACTCCTGGATGTCCTCGTAAAGCGTGACCGTGGCTTTGTCGAGCAGGATGCGGTCACGGGCGTAGGCGTCGAGGAGGCGGCGTACCGCCGCGACATCGCTGGTCCGGGCGCGCCGGACCGTGATGGCTTTTGCCGGGACTTCGGGGCGCTCTGCTGACATGAGCGGACGCTATCGCCCGTCCGCGTCCGGCGCCGAGCCGGGGTTCTCCTCTTCCCGGGCTTCGGGCGCTTCCTGTTCCGCGGCTTCCCGGGCTTCCTCTTGTGCGGCTTCCTGTTGCCGCGGTTCGGGGGCTTCCGGGGTTTCCGGTCCCTGGACGATGCGTACGGCGTCCCGGAGGGCCTGGCGCTGTTCCTCGCTCATCATCCCGAAGAAGGCGACGAGAGCGGCGGCCGGGTTGTCGCTCTGCGACCAGGCGTCGTTCATGAGGGCGGCGGCGTACGCGGCGCGCGTCGAGACGGCCTCATATCGATAGGCCCGCCCTTCCGCCTCGCGGCGGACCCAGCCCTTCTGATGGAGATTGTCCAAAACGGTCATCACGGTGGTGTACGCGATGGAGCGTTCCTGCTGGAGGTCTTCCAGGACTTCTCGAACGGTCACCGGGCGGTTCCACTTCCACACCCGCGTCATGACCGCGTCTTCGAGTTCTCCCAATGGGCGAGGCACAGCTCAGAACAATAGTGGGAGATCCCGACAATGGCGTGCCGGACGTGCACTAGCCCATGAATACGAACAAAAAGGGCATACGGCTCGCGGCGTTACGGAGACAGGGCTCGGCGGGCAGCCTCAGGCGTCGCCGCCGGCGGAGGCCTGACGCGCACTCTCCGCACGCGCGAGGGCGGCGTCGACGGCCGCGTCCTCCTTGGCCTTGGCGGCCCCGCCCTGGGTCTTCACGATCACCCTGACCACACCGATGAAGAACACGGCCATCACGACCGGAGGCACGAGCGCGGAGACGTAGTCCATGCCCAACAGAGTAGCCACGGGCCAACCCGCGAAAGGTACGGGGTACGCAAACCCCCCACCGGGGCCACCCGCACCCGACCGCGACAGCCGCACCGGGGGTGCGGGTGGGTAAACGGGTAAACCGGCCGTAGGCCGGGTCGGTCAGCCGACGGCCAGTTCGCGGGTTTCGGCCGGGCCCGCCGGAGGCGTCGGCTTGCGGCGCGGGAAGACCTCGCCCGGCGTCGGAATGGGCCGCTTCGGCGCCGCCGGCTCCGCACCGGGCCGCTCCCCGGGTGTCGGCGCAGGTTTCGGCGCGGGCTTCTGCGGGGGCTTCTGGGCGGGCTTCTGCGGCTCTCCGGCACCCTCCTGGGCCTGTGGCACCCCTGAGCTTCCCCCGCCGCCCGGAAGGGCCAGCAGACGGGTGCGGGCGGGCGGCACGGCAGGTGCCGGCACCTTGCGCGCGCCCTGCGCGAACCGGGCCCGTACGTCCTGTTCGGCCAGCACCCGGCAACGGTCCAGCAGCGCGCCCGCCACCGGGTTCACGCGCAGCGCCCGCAGCGCGGCGAGATCGTCCGGCGTCGGCCGGTACCCGGCCGCCAGCACCTCCTCCAGGAGGGCGAGATAGCCGGCGGTGGTGCCCGGCAGCGCCGCCCGGTACCGGCCGAGGTCGGCCACCAGGAAAGCACGCAGTCTCGCCCCCTCGTGCAGCGCCTCGTCGAGCGACTCGGCGAGGCGGAAGCAGTCCTGGACGTCCTCGGCGGACGCTTGGCCGGGGTGAAGGGCGAGGGCGAGGGCGCGGCGGAGCACACGGAGCTCCTCCACGCCGAACGCCATGCCGCCGCGGGATCCGTATGGCGTGGGCATGCGGCGACGCTACCGCTAATCGGACAAAAGTGACGAATAGGGATGATCTATTCACCGCGTGTCGCTCCCGGTTTCCCTCGACCGGGGCTACGGCACGCACGCGTGGAGCGGGAAAACCGGCGCCCCGCCCAGGTGCCGGTCCCCTCGCACGCGGGTCACCTCACAGCCGCGACACGTTCCGCTCGTACACCAGCCGCAGCCCGATCAGCGTCAGCCACGGCTGGTGCTCGTCGATCACCGAGGACTCCCCCAGCACCATCGGCGCGAGCCCGCCCGTGGCGATCACCCGCACATCGTCCGGGTCGTCGGCGAGTTCCCGTGCCATCCGGCTGACGACCCCGTCGACCTGCCCCGCGAAGCCGTACACGATGCCGGCCTGCATGGCCTCGACCGTGTTCTTGCCGATCACGCTGCGCGGCCGGGCCACCTCGATCTTCCGCAGCTGCGCGCCCTTCACGCCGAGCGCCTCCACGGAGATCTCGATGCCGGGCGCGATGACCCCGCCGACGTACTCCCCGCGCGCGGAGACCGCGTCGAACGTGGTCGCCGTACCGAAGTCGACGACGATCGCCGGGCCGCCGTACAGCTCGACGGCCGCGACCGCGTTGATGATCCGGTCCGCGCCGACCTCCTTGGGGTTGTCGGTGAGGATCGGCACCCCCGTCTTCACGCCCGGCTCGACCAGGACGGCGGGGACGTCGCCGTAGTAGCGCCGGGTGACCTCGCGCAGCTCGTGCAGCACCGACGGGACGGTCGCGCAGATCGCGATGCCGTCGATGCCGTCGCCCAGCTCCTCGCCGAGCAGCGGGTGCATGCCCATCAGGCCTTGGAGCAGCACCGCCAGCTCGTCCGCCGTGCGGCGCGCGTCCGTGGAGATGCGCCAGTGCTCGACGATGTCCTCGCCGTCGAACAGGCCGAGGACGGTGTGCGTGTTGCCGACGTCGATCGTGAGGAGCATCGCGGTTACTCCGCCTCGCGCAGGTCGAGGCCGATGTCCAGGATCGGCGCGGAGTGGGTGAGCGCGCCGACGGCCAGGAAGTCCACGCCCGTGTCGGCGTACATGCGCGCGGTGTCGAGCGTGAGCCGGCCCGAGGCCTCCAACAGGGCCCGCCCGTGGACGATCCCGACGGCCTCCGCGCACTCGTCGGGCGTGAAGTTGTCCAGCAGGATCAGGTCCGCGCCCGCCTCGACGACCTCGCGCAGCTGGTGCAGGGTGTCGACCTCGACCTCGATCGGCACCTCCGGGAACGCCTCCCGTACGGCCTTGAAGGCCTGCGCGACGCTACCCGCGGCGACCACGTGGTTGTCCTTCACCAGGGCCGCGTCGGACAGCGACATGCGGTGGTTGACGCCACCGCCGCAGCGGACGGCGAACTTCTCCAGCGAGCGCAGACCCGGGGTCGTCTTGCGGGTGTCCCGCACGCGCGTCTTGGTGCCCTCCAGGACGTCCGCCCACGCGCGCGTGGCCGTCGCGATGCCGGACAGCCGGCACAGGATGTTCAGCGCGCTGCGCTCGGCCGTCAGCAGGTCACGCGTGCGCGAGGTGACAGACAGCAGCTTCTGCCCGGCCTCGACGCGGTCGCCGTCCTCGACGTGCCGCTCGACCTCGAACTCGTCCGTGCAGACCACGGACAGCACGGCCTCGGCGACCCGCAGCCCCGCCACGACGCCCGCCTCGCGCGCGGTGAAGTCGCCGGTGGCGGTGGCGTCCTCGGGGATGGTCGAGACGGTCGTCACGTCCACGCCGCCGTCCAGGTCCTCCTGGATGGCGACATTGGCGATGTCCTCGACCTCTACGGGATCGAGTCCGGCGGCGGCCAGCAGCTCGGCGAGCGCGGGGTCGAGCCCGCTCTCCAGGTACTCCTCGTCGCCCTCGGCGCCGCAGGCGCAGCCGTCGCCGCAGCCGCCGGTGGGGGCGAGGGGAAGGTCGTCGGTGCTCACGTCTGTCACTGCTCCTGAGGCGCTGGGTGTTACCGGGTAGGGGGGAAGTCTGTGGTGTCGGTCGTGTGCACGGCCAGCGACCGGTCGGGGTTCAGCCGTACGACGATGTGGCGCCGCCAGTGGGTGTCGTCGCGCTCGGCGCGGTCCTCGCGCCAGTGGCAGCCGCGGGTCTCCTCGCGCAGCCGCGCGGCGGCGACCAGGACGCGGGCGACGCACAGGAGGTTGGTGGCCTCCCAGGTGTCGACGCCGGGCTCGGCGGTCTTGCCGTTCTCCTCCAGGGCGTCGCGGGCGTCCGTGTGCAGCCGCTGCAGCTCCTCGGCGGCCTTGGCGAGCGACTCCTCGGAGCGCAGCACACCGGCGCCCTCGGTCATGATCCGCTGGATGGCGAACCGGGTCTCGGGGGCGAGCAGCGGGTGCGCGGGCGTCTCGGGGTGCGGGACCGGTACGGGCACGCGCGCGTGGAGGCCGTTCTCCGCTCGCGCGGCGGCGATGTCGGCGGCGATCCGCTCGGCGTAGACGAGGCCTTCGAGGAGGCTGTTGGAGGCGAGCCGGTTGGCGCCGTGCACGCCGGTGCAGGCGACCTCGCCGCACGCGTACAGGCCGGGCACGGTCGTACGGCCCCGGGCGTCGGTGCGCACGCCACCGGAGGCGTAGTGGGCGGCCGGGGCGATCGGGATGGGCTCGGTGACCGGGTCGATGCCGTTGGCGCGGCAGGCGGCCAGGATGGTCGGGAAGCGGTGCTCCCACGTCTCGGCGCCGAAGTGCCGGGCGTCGAGGTACATGTGCTCGGCGCCCTGCTCCAGCATCCGCCGCAGGATGCCCTTGGCGACGATGTCCCGGGGCGCCAGCTCGGCCAGCTCGTGCTGCCCGACCATGAAGCGCACCCCGCCGGCGTCGACCAGGTGGGCGCCCTCGCCGCGCACCGCCTCGGAGACCAGCGGCTGCTGGCCCTCGGCGTCCGGGCCGAGGAACAGCACGGTCGGGTGGAACTGCACGAACTCCAGGTCGCTGACCTCGGCGCCCGCGCGCAGTGCCAGCGCCACGCCGTCGCCGGTCGACACCGACGGGTTGGTGGTCGCGGAGAACACCTGGCCCATGCCGCCGGTCGCGAGCACCACCGCGGGCGCGTGCACGGCGCCCACGCCGTCGTGCTGGCCCTCGCCCATCACATGCAGCGTGACGCCCGCCGTACGGCCGTCGGCGTCGGTCAGCAGGTCCAGCACGAGCGCGTTCTCGATGGTGTGCAGCCCACGCGCGCGTCCGGCCTCCACGAGCGCCCGGGAGACCTCCGCGCCGGTCGCGTCGCCGCCCGCGTGGGCGATCCGGCGCCGGTGGTGGCCGCCCTCGCGGGTGAGGTCCAGTCCTCCCTCGGAGGACTCGTCGAAGATGGCGCCGGTGTCGATGAGCCGCCGTACCGCGTCGGGGCCCTCGGTGACGAGGATCCGTACGGCCTCCTCGTCGCACAGGCCCGCGCCGGCCACCAGGGTGTCGTCCAGGTGCTGCTCGGGCGTGTCCCCCTCGCCGAGCGCGGCCGCGATGCCGCCCTGGGCCCACCGCGTGGAGCCGTCGTCCAGGCGGGCCTTGGTGACGACGACCGTCGTCAGGCCCGCGGCCTGGCAGCGCAGGGCCGCGGTCAGGCCTGCCACGCCGGAGCCGACGACGACCACGTCCGCGGAGATCGCCCAGCCGGGGGCGGGCGCGTGCAGTCGTATGCCAGTGCTGGTGCCTGTGCTGGTCACGAGGCGGCTCCAAAGGTCAAAGGAAGGTTGTCGATCAGCCGGGTGGTGCCGACCCGGGCGGCGACGGCCAGGACGGCCTCGCCGGTGAAGCCGTGGCCGATCTCGGTGAAGTCGGACGGGTCGACGAGCGCCAGGTAGTCCAGTTCGAGCGGCGGGACGAGCCGGGCGGCCTCGTCCAGCACCTGGCGGGCGGCCGCGCGGACGGCCGCCGGGCCGCCGGGGGACGCCGTGGCGACCGCGTGCGCGTCGGCGGCCGCGCGGGACTCGCCGAGGGCGCTCAGCGCCTCGGCACGCGCGTGCGTGGAGGGCACTTCGCGGGCACGCGCGCGCAGCGCCTCCTGCGCGGCGTGCCGGTCCCGGCCCGCGAACAGCGCGCGGGACAGCGCGAGCGCGGTACGGCGCTCGTCCGGCGAGAGGTAGCGGTTGCGGCTGGACAGGGCGAGCCCGTCCTCCTCGCGCACGGTGGGTACGCCGACGATGTCGACGCCGAAGTTCAGGTCCCGCACCATGCGCCGGATCAGGGCCAGCTGCTGGGCGTCCTTCTGGCCGTAGAGGGCCACGTCGGGACGGGTGAGGTGGAGCAGCTTGGCGACGACGGTGAGCACGCCGTCGAAGTGGCCGGGGCGCGAGGCGCCCTCCAGGCGTTCGCCCATGGGGCCGGCGGTGATCCGGACCTGGGGGTCGCCGCCGGGGTAGACCTCGTCCACGGAGGGCGCGAACACCGCGTCCGCACCGGCCTGATCGGCGATCTTCAGGTCGGCGTCGAGGGTGCGCGGGTAGCGGTCCAGGTCCTCGCCGGCGCCGAACTGCAGCGGGTTGACGAAGACGGTGACGACGACCTCGCCGTCCGGCCCCGCGATCTCGCGCGCGGTACGGATCAGGGTGGCGTGACCGTCGTGCAGGGCACCCATGGTCATCACGACGGCGCGGCGGCCGCGGCGCACACGCGCGTGGAGCTCGTCGGCGGTGCTCAGCAGGGCGGTGGTCATCGGTCGTTCCCCTCGGTGCCGTGAGTGCCGTTCGTCCCGCCGCCGTTCGTGCCACCGGTGCCGTTCGTGCCACCGGCGCCGTCGGCCAGGACGCCGAGCAGGTCCTCGGCGAGTTCGGGCTTCAGCAGGCCGTGCGCGAGCGCCCGGTCGGCGGTGGCGCGGGCCATCGCGACGTAGCCCGCGACGGTCTGCGGGGCGTGCCTGCGCAGCTCGGTGATGTGCGCGGCGACCGTGCCGGCGTCGCCGCGCGCGACGGGACCGGTGAGGGCCGCGTCGCCGGAGCGCAGCGCGTTGTCGAGGGCGGCGCCGAGCAGCGGGCCGAGCATCCGGTCGGGCGCCTCGACGCCCGCGGTGCGCAGCAGCTCCATGGACTGGGCGACCAGGGTCACCAGGTGGTTGGCGCCGAGCGCGAGGGCCGCGTGGTAGAGCGGGCGGTTCTGCTCGCTGATCCACTCGGGCTCGCCGCCCATCTCGATGACGAGGGCCTGGGCGGCCAGCCGCAGCTCCTCGGGCGCGGTGACGCCGAAGGAGCAGCCGGCGAGGCGCTGCACGTCCACGGGTGTGCCTGTGAAGGTCATCGCGGGGTGCAGGGCCATCGGCAGGGCGCCCGCGCGCAGGGCCGGGTCGAGGACCTGTGCGCCGTACCGGCCGGAGGTGTGCACGAGCAGTTGCCCGGGCCGCACGGCGCCGGTCTCGGCGAGACCGGTGACCAGGCCGGGCAGGACGTCGTCGGGGACGGTGAGCAGCACCAGGTCGGCGCGCTGCAGTACCTCGGCGGGCGGCACCAGCGGCACGTCCGGGAGCATGGTCTCGGCGCGCCGCCGGGAGGCGTCGGAGACGCCGGAGACGGCCACCGGGCGATGCCCGGCGAGCTGGAGGGACGCGGCGAGCGCGGGGCCCACGCGGCCGGCGCCGACGACGCCGACGGTGAGCCGCGCGGGGCGGTCCTTGAGGTCTTTCTGGTGGACTGTACTCACGCGACGGAGGCCTTCCCGTTCCAGTCCGCTCTGGGTACCGGACGATTTCTCGTCATGTTAACGCTATCTCGGTCCGGAGCCGATTGGTTGTCCACAGGCTGTGGGTTACGCCACGTGTACGCCCCGCAGTCGGGTGTCCACCCGTGCCCCGGCCGCGCCTCGGCCCGCGCGGCCTCAGGGCGCAGGCGAGCGCCGAAACCGGCTGCCCGCCCCGACCCCGGCGGGGCATGATCCGTACATGACCGAGACGGCGGAACCGGGCGAAGAGCGGCAGGACGACGAGCGGCAGACGGAGCAGTCCGAGCAGGAGCGGATGCGGGGGCGACGCCGGGCCGCCTTCGCGAAGGCGGAGCGCGTGCTGTGGCGTCCGGGCTTCCGGCGCACGATCCGGGAGCGGCTGGCAGACCTCCAGCAGACGGCACCCGAGGTGTACGACCTGGACAAGCCCGTGGACCAGTACGGCAACGAGATCGTGGCGGACCTGGAGGAACGGGTCGCGGCCCTGCTCGGCACGGAGGCCGCCGCGTTCTTCCCGACCGGTACGATGGCCCAGCAGGTGGCCCTGCGCTGCTGGGCGGGCCGCACCGGCGACCGCGCGGTCGCCCTGCACGCCCTGGCCCATCCCGAGGTGCACGAACGGCAGGCGTTCAGCCAGGTCAGCGGGCTGCGTCCGGTGCGCGTGACCAGTGAGCCCCGGCTGCCCACCGCCGCCGAGGTACGGGACTTCGACGAGCCCTTCGGCGCGCTGATGCTGGAACTGCCCCTCCGGGACGCCGGTTTCGTGCTGCCCACCTGGGAGGAGCTGACCGAGGTCGTCGAGGCGGCGCGGGAGCGTGACGCGGTGGTGCACTTCGACGGCGCGCGCCTGTGGGAGTGCACGGTCCACTTCGGCCGGCCCCTTCAGGAGATCGCGGGCCTGGCGGACAGCGTCTACGTGTCGTTCTACAAGTCCCTCGACGGCTTCGGCGGCGCCGCGCTGGCCGGCCCGAGGACGCTGGTGGAGGAGGCGAAGGCGTGGCGGCACCGGTACGGCGGAATGGTCTTCCAGCAGTTCCCCACCGCGCTGTCCGCACTTGCCGGGCTGGAGCGCGAGCTGCCCCGGCTGCCGGACTATGTACGGCACGCGCGCGTGGTCGCCGCCGCGCTGCGCGAGGGTCTCGCCGCGGCAGGGGTCCCGTGGGCGCGCGTCCACCCCGAGGAACCGCACACCCACGACTTCCAGGTCTGGCTGCCGTACGACCCGGACGTCCTGATGGAGGCGGCGGTGCGCCAGGCCGAGGAGAAGGGGACGTTCCTCTTCGCCGGTCCCTGGGACCCCGGCGCGCCGGGGGTGTCCTTCACCGAGGTCTCCGTGCGCTCGCCGGGCCTGGAGTGGACGGCGGACGACGTACGCGCGGCCGTCGCCGACTTCGCGCGTCGGCTTCCTGGGGCGTAGCCGACGCGCACGCCGCGACGGCCAGAGGGGCGTGTACGGCGAGGCGGGCCTCGCGCTCCTTTACAGCGCGCGTGGGCTCAGCCATCGACGCAGGGCGTAACGCACACGCCCCCGCGCCGGGCGCCCGGCGATGACCGCGTGGAAGCGCCGGTGGTCGCGCAGTTCGCGCACCAGGTCGGCGTCGTGCCGGCCCGGTGCGGGCGGATCCGGTTCGCCGAGCGCGCGGGCGCGGTAACTGTCCAGGAGGTACTGCTGGGTGATGCTCATGGCGGATCGCCTTCTCGGAGGTTCTCGGGACTCTCGGGTCAAGGTCGGGTCACCCACCGCCCGGTGAGCTCGGTGACCGTTCGGGCTCCGCGGCTGCCCCGGTGCCTCCAGCCTGCTCCCGGCCGGGGCGGCTGTCCCGTGGATTGACGACTGCCGTCAATCCACGGCGGCGGTGTCAGTGGCCGGGTGCACGATGGAGGGCATGAGCGTGACCATCGACATCACCGGACTGCCACTGGAGCGGGTCTTTGTCGTGCCCTCTCCGCTGGCGGAGCTGGGGATGGCCCTGCACGCCCTCAGCGAGCCCGGCCACCACCCCGGCCTCCAGGGCTGGGCCACCGCCGTCTCCTCCCGGCTGGACCCCTGCCTGGCCGACCGGCTGTGCGAGGCCGACTTCCTGTGGCGTACGACGTTCTCGGACGTCTTCGCCCCGTTCGCGGGCATCCCCGGCGGCCGTGCGCTCCCCGGCGCCACCCTCGCCGAGGAACTGGACCAGCTGGACAAGCTCACGGACGACCAGTTCGTCACCGCGGCCCTGGAGTTCACCGTGCCAACTGCGTTACGACGTCCAGGAACCCGGCCCGCTGGAGGACCCGGAGCTGCGCCGCCGCTCCCTGGAACTGGCCGCCGCGCGCGGCGCCGTGCAGGAGCGGTTCACGCGCCGGCTGCTGGATGATCCGCCGGCCGTCCGCGCCTGGTTCCGGGAGTTGATGCTCGACTGCGACGAGGCGTTCTTCGCCGACACCTGGGCCCGTCTCCAGCCCCAGCTCGCCGCCGACGCCCGGTACAAGACCGAACTCCTGCGCCGCAAGGGCCTCGGGGCGGCGCTCGCGGCACTTTCCGGGGCCGTCTCGCTCGACGAGGAGGCCGCGCTCATCACGGTCGACAAGCTCCTGGTGGGCCGCACCACGACCGGCGACAGCGGCCTGGTCCTCGTCCCGACCAGCCTCGGCTGGCCGCATGTGATGGTCCTGCACCGATACGGCTGGCAGCCCTCGATCACCTACCCGGCGAGCGGCTCCCGCCCGCAGGCCCCGTCCGTCGAGCAGCTCACCCGCCGCTTGGAGGCGCTGGCCCACCCGGTGCGGATGGGGCTGTGCCGGCATCTGGCGCGGGCCCCGCACACCACGAGCGAACTGGCCGACGCGCACGGCATGTCGGCGCCCGAGATATCCCGGCACCTGGCGGTGCTGAAGAAGGCGGGCCTGATCACCAACTGCCGCCGGGGCCGGTACGTCCAGCACCAGCTGGACCTGGCCGCGGTGGCCCGCCTCGGCACCGACTTCATCGAGGGCGTCCTGCGCTGACGCACCCCGCCGCAGCAGGCGCCGACCGCGGCCGTGGGCCTGAGCTGACGTCCGGCGCCGGAGTCGCGCTCAGCCACGGCCGCTCAGGTCCTAGGCCGACGTCCGTCATCGGGCCCGGCTCAGCCACGGGATCTCGGGCCGACATCCGCCGTCGGTGCCAGGGTCAGCCATGGGCGGCCGCGGCATCCCGGGCGGATATCACCCTCTGGCCGGGCCAGGCTGTGCCGTGGCCGCAGAGGCAGGCAGCAGGGCCGGTCCCGACCCGCGGCCGCGACACAGCCGGGCCGACGCCCGCCACCGTGGCCGGCCTCAGCCACAGCCACAGCCACAGGAGCGGTCGTCGACAGGCCTCGTCCGACGCCCGCCACCGTGGCCGGTCCCGGCCGCGGCCGCGACGCGCCCGCGCTGACGGCTGCCGCAGCGGCCGGTCTTCGCCGTGCCCGGGCGGGGGCTGCACCGAGGCCCCCGCGGCGGCCGGGCTCAGCCGTGGCCGCCCGCGCGGACCAGTCCCGTCTCGTAGGCGAGCACCACGACCTGCACCCGGTCGCGCAGGCCGAGCTTGGTCAGGATGCGGCCCACGTGGGTCTTCACCGTGGCCTCGCTCAGCACCAGCCTTGCCGCGATCTCGCCGTTGGACAGGCCCTGCGCGACCAGCACCATCACCTCGCGCTCCCGGTCGGTGAGCCGCTCCAGCTCCTTGTGCTGCGGCTCCTTGCCGGTGGACGGGAGCATCGGCGCGAAACGGTCCAGCAGACGCCGGGTGGTGGAGGGCGCCACGACCGCGTCACCGCTGTGCACGGCCCGGATCGCGCCCAGCAGGTCGCCGGGCGGCACGTCCTTGAGCATGAAGCCGGAGGCGCCCGCCTTCAGCCCGGAGAAGGCGTACTCGTCCAGGTCGAAGGTGGTCAGGATCAGCACCTTGGGCGGATTGGGCTCCGCGCACATCCGCCGGGTGGCCTCCACGCCGTCCAGCTTGGGCATGCGGACGTCCATCAGGACGACGTCGACGGGCGTGGACCGCAGCACCTGCAGGGCCTCGACGCCGTCGCCCGCCTCCGCCACGACCTCCATGTCCGGCTGGGCGGCGAGCACCATCCGGAACCCGGTGCGCAGCAGCACCTGGTCGTCGACGAGCATCACACGGATCGTCATCGGGCCTCTTTCGATCGGGGCGGTGGTGTTGCCTCAGGGCGAGGGTGTTACAGGTGTCGATGGGGACGTGCGGCCGCGTCAGTGCGCCGGTTTGAGCGGGAGCAGGGCGCTGATGCGGAATCCTCCGCCCGGGCGCGGGCCCGCGTCCAGGGTGCCGCCGACCATGCCGACGCGTTCGCGCATACCGATCAGACCGTGCCCCCGTCCGTCGGCGCCACCCTCCTCGTACAGCTCGTGCGGCGCGCCCTTGCCGTCGTCCTCGACGAGCAGGCCGAGCCCGTCGTCGAAGTAGACCAGCCGGACGCTCGCGCCCGCGTTGGGCCCGCCGTGCTTGCGGGTGTTGGTGAGCGCCTCCTGCACGATCCGGTACGCGGTCAGCTCCACGCCGCTCGGCAGCGGGCGGGGGGTGCCCTCGACCTTGAAGTCGACCGGGAGGCCGGAGCTGCGGCACTGCTCGATCAGCTCGTCGATCTGCTCGACGTCGGGTTGCGGGACGTACTCGCCGCTCTCCTGGTGCTCCCCGGTACGCAGCACGCCCAGCAGGCGGCGCATCTCGGCGAGGGCCTGCCGGCCGGTGGAGGAGATCGTCTCCAGTGCCTTCTTGGCCTGGTCGGGGGCGGTGTCGAGGACATAGGCGGCGCCGTCGGCCTGCACCACCATCACCGACACGTTGTGCGCCACCACATCGTGCAGTTCGCGTGCGATACGGGCGCGCTCGGCGGCGACCGCGACCTTCGACTGCGCCTCGCGCTCCTTCTCCAGGCGGGCCGCGCGCTCCTCCAGCTGGGCGAAGTACGCGCGCCGGGTGCGCATGGAGTCGCCGAGCACCCAGGCGAGCGCGAAGGGCACCGTCTGGAACACGGCTATCGCGATCTGCCCCAGAAAACTGGTGTGCTCGTTCGGCCAGCGGATCTGCGCGAGGGCCGCCGCGACGAGACTGGCGGCGAGCGCGAGCCGGGAGGCCCAGCGCGCGCCGACCGTCGCCACCGTGTAGGTGATCACCAGCATGGCGAAGTCGGCGACGGTCGTCTCGACGTCCAGCACCAGCTGGGCCAGGCCCGTCGCGAGGGCGACCAGCAGCATCGGCTCGGGGTACCGGCGGCGCAGCGCGACGACGACGCACAGGATGGCGGACACGGCCATCCCCCCGGCGAGCGTCATGTGGTGACCGGGCACCCCGTGGAGGTTGACCACGCTCAGACCGGACAGCCCGAACAGGACGACGGCCCAGAAGGTGTCGACCCACGTCGGGTGGCGGCGGAGGAAGTCGTAGAGGCGCTGCACGTAACCCAGAGTAGGGAAGCCAGATGCGTGCAGGGGTCAACCGGAGGGCCGATCCGCACCGGGGGCACGTACTCCGCAAGGTGGAGGAAGTGATCATCTGTGTGCCTAGTCTGTTCCGGTGACGGATGAGACGGCACGGGAAGCGGAACGGCGCCCCGACGACGCAGACGGCCTGCGCGGCTGGCGTACGGCGACCGAGGCGGCTCTGTACGGGCCCGGCGGCTTCTACCGCCGCCCGGAGGGCCCGGCCGGCCACTTCCGTACGTCCGTGCACGCCTCCCCGCTGTTCGCGCAGGCCGTGGCCCGGCTGCTGTGCCGGGTCGACGAGGCGCTGGGACGGCCCTCGGTACTGGACTTCGTCGACATGGGCGCGGGGCGCGGCGAACTCGTCACCGGGGTGCTGGCCGCACTTCCGGCCGACGTGGCCGTACGCGCGCGTGGGTACGCCGTCGAACTCGCCGACCGCCCGGCCGGTCTGGACGAACGGATCGTCTGGCTGGCCACGCCCCCGGCCACCGTCACAGGGCTGCTGTTCGCCAACGAGTGGCTGGACAACGTGCCCCTGGACGTGGCCGAGGTCGACTACGCGGGCGTGCCCCGGCTGGTGCTCGTCGCCGACGACGGCACCGAGCGGCTCGGGGAGCCGGTGACCGGCGCGGACGCGGACTGGCTCGCCCGATGGTGGCCGTTGCCGGCCGAGGAAGGACTGCGCGCGGAGATCGGGCTGCCCCGGGACGTGGCGTGGGCGGGCGCGGTGGACCGGGTGGTGCGAGGTCTCGCGGTGGCCGTGGACTACGCGCACACCGCCGACGCGCGCCCCCCGTTCGGAACGCTCACCGGCTTCCGGGAAGGGCGCGAGACGGCACCCGTGCCGGACGGGTCGTGCGACATCACGGCACACGTCGCACTGGACGCGTGCGCGGCGGCTGTCACGGCGCGCACACCCCTCGACCAGGCGCGTGCGTCCTCGGCCTCTCTCCAGCCTCCGTCGCCCACGCCCACCGGCACGGCACAGGCGCCCTCCCACACAGCTCGCACCCTGCCCCCCGCGCACCTCGTCACGCAGCGCGCCGCTCTCCACTCCCTGGACATCACCGGCGCACGCCCCCCGCTCGCGCTGGCCTCCACAGACCCCACGGCCTATGTGCGCGCCCTCGCGAGCGCCGGGGAGGCCGCCGAGCTCACAGCCCCGGGTGGTCTCGGCGACTTCGGCTGGCTGGTCCAGCCGGTGGGGATTCCGGACCCGCTCGCCTGAGTCGGCCACACGTCTCCCCCGCGGCCGGCCTACTTGTCGATGTCGCCGACCACGAAGAACATCGAGCCCAGGATCGCCACCATGTCCGCCACCAGCGTCCCCGGCAGCAGCTCGGTCAGCGCCTGGATGTTGTTGTACGAGGCAGAGCGCAGCTTCAGCCGGTACGGCGTCTTCTCGCCCTTGCTGACCAGGTAGTAGCCGTTGATGCCGAGCGGGTTCTCGGTCCACGCGTACGTGTGCCCCTCGGGCGCCTTCAGCACCTTCGGCAGCCGCTGGTTGATCGGCCCGGGCGACAGCTCGGCGAGCCGGTCCAGGCAGGCGTCGGCGAGGTCGAGCGCGATGTGGGTCTGCTCCAGCAGGACCTCGAAGCGGGCGAGGCAGTCGCCCTCGCTCCGGGTGACGACCTTCAGGGTGTCCTGGAGGTCGCCGTACGCCAGGTACGGCTCGTCGCGGCGCAGGTCGAAGTCGACGCCCGAGGCGCGCGCAACGGGCCCGCTCACCCCGTAGGCGTGCACGGTCTGCGGCGTCAGCGCGCCCACTCCCCGCGTGCGCCCCCGGAAGATCTCGTTGCCCAGTACCAGATCGTCGAAGACGTCCATGCGCGAGCGCACGTCGGCGACGGCGGCACGCGCGCGTGCGGTCCACCCGGCCGGCAGGTCCTCCTTGAGGCCGCCGACACGGTTGAACATGTAGTGCATGCGTCCGCCGGAGACCTCCTCCATGACGTTCTGGAGCACCTCGCGCTCCCGGAACGCATAGAACACCGGGGTGATGCCGCCCAGCTCCAGCGGGTAGGAACCGAGGAACATCAGGTGGTTCAGGACCCGGTTCAGCTCGGCGAGCAGCGTGCGCGTCCACACCGCCCGCTCGGGCACCTCCATGCCGAGCATCCGCTCCACGGCGAGGACCACGCCCAGCTCGTTCGAGAACGCCGACAGCCAGTCGTGGCGGTTGGCGAGCACGATGATCTGGCGGTAGTCGCGCGCCTCGAAGAGCTTCTCGGCGCCGCGGTGCATATAGCCGATCACCGGCTGCGCGCGCACGATGCGCTCCCCGTCCAGCACGAGCCTGAGCCGCAGCACGCCGTGCGTGGACGGGTGCTGAGGCCCGATGTTGAGCACCATGTCGGTGCTTTCCGCGGCGCCGCCGATCCCGACCGTGGTCTCCGTCGTAGGAGTCATGGCCCCAGTTTCCCCTACGTACGCTGGGCCCATGGAAACGGGGAGCCCGGAGGAGACCGGGATACCGGGGGCCGAGCTGGAGTGGCGGGGGCTGCAACCCGCACTGATGCGGGTGCGCCGGCTGCTCGTGGTGGTGTGGACGGCGGTGCTCGCGGTCGCCGCAGGGCTGCTGCCGGGCCTGCTCGTGGGGCCCGCGTGGGCCGCCTTCGCGCTGGTGCCCGTGGCCGGCGCCGTGTGGTGCTGGCGGCTGGTGGGGCGCAACTGGCGCTCGTGGCGGTACGCCGAGCGCGCGGACGACCTGCTGATCAGCCGCGGTGTCCTGTGGCGCGAGGAGACGGTGGTGCCGTACGGGCGGATGCAGCTGGTGGAGGTCACCTCCGGGCCCGTCGAGCGGCGCTTCGGACTGGCGACCGTGCAGCTGCACACGGCGGCCGCCGCGACCGACGCCACCATCCCCGGCCTGGACCCGGCCGAGGCGGAACGGCTGCGCGACCGGCTCACCGAGCTGGGCGAGGCACGATCGGCGGGCCTGTGACGACCCCGGACCACGACGGGGAGATACCGGCGCCCGCGCCGGTGACCGAGCGCCGGCTGCACCCCGTTACGCCGTTCCGCCGGGCGTGGGCGCCGATCGCCGTACTCGCCGGTTGGGCGGTGCACGACCCGAACGGGACGCAGGAGCAGCTGGCGCGGCTGACCGGCACGGCGCTGCTGCTGGGGCTCGCGGTTCTGGTGCCGGTGGCCGGCCTCTACGGCTTCCTGTCCTGGTGGTTCACGCACTTCGCGGTCACCGACACCGAACTGCGCATCCGCACCGGCCTGTTGTTCCGGCGCACCGCGCACATCCGGCTGGAGCGCATCCAGGCCGTGGACGTCTCCCGTCCCCTCCTCGCGCGCGTGGCGGGCGTCGCCAAGCTGCGGATCGACGTCGTCGGCGCCGACGACAAGGACGAGCTGGCCTTCCTCGGCGAGCAGGAGGCGCACGCCCTGCGCGCGGAGCTGCTGGCGCGCGCGGCGGGTTTCGCGCCCGAGACGGCACGTGAAGTCGGCGAGGCACCCGCGCACGAGCTGCTGCGCGTGCCCCCACGCGCGCTGGCGCTCTCCCTGGTGCTGACGGGCGCCACCTGGGGCTCGCTGTGCGCCGCGCTCGTCCTGCCCAGCGTGCTGTGGCTGGCCACCCACAACCTGTGGACGGTCCTCGCGACCGCCCTGCCGCTGTTCGGCGCGGCCGGCGCGAGCAGCGCGGGGCGGTTCGTCGGCGAGTTCGACTGGAAGGTCGGCGAGTCACCGGACGGGCTGCGCATCGACCATGGGCTGCTCGACCGTACGCACGAGACGGTCCCGCCCGGCCGGGTGCAGACCGTGCGGATCGTGGAGCCGCTGCTGTGGCGGCGGCTCGGCTGGGTGCGGGTGGAACTGGACGTGGCCGGGTCCGCCAACTCGGTGCTGGTACCGGTCGCCCCGCGCCCGATCGCCGAGTCGGTCGTCGCGCGCGTGCTCCCGGGCGTGACGGTGCCTCAGGAGCTGTCGCGGCCGCCGCGGCGGGCCCGCTGGTGCGTGCCGGTGTGGTGGCGCGGCCACCGCCTCGCGGTCACCGGCGCGGTGTTCGCCACCCGGCACGGTCTGCTGCGGCGCCGGCTCTCGCTGGTCCCGCACGCCAAGGTGCAGAGCATGCGGCTGAGCCGGGGGCCCTGGCAGCGCCTCTGGCGGCTCGCCGAGGTCCACGTGGACACGGGGGCCGACAAGACCGTGACGGCCCGTCTGCGGGACGCCGAGGAGGCAACGCGGGTGCTGCACGCCCAGGCGGAACGGTCCCGTACGGGCCGCCGGGACGCCCGCCCCGACCGCTGGATGACCGGATGACATGAGGCCCGGCTCCCTCGCGGGAAGCCGGGCCCGGTGCCTGGTGCGGTCTCAGGAAGCCGCGGTGCGCAGCCCCTGGATGTCGATCTGCTCGGTCTCGTCGTGCGCGGTCAGGTCGATGACCTGGCCGACGCCGTCCGAATGTGCGTGGGCGTCCTTGAACTCCGCCTCGGTCTCGGCCTTGTGCACGGCGAGGACCTCCTGGCCGACGACGTCGGCGAGATCCTCGTTCTGCACGGGGTCCAGCTCGGCCTTCGGCGCGCCCTTCTGGGTCCCGAAGAAGTCGAAACCGCCCTCGACCACCGGACGCCGCGCGGGCGCGGCCGGTACCACGGCCACGGCGGTCGGCACCGTGAAGTGCCCGGCGGGCGGCCGGCCCACGGGCGCGGCGGGCTCGGCCGGTGCCATCGGGGCGGCGGCCGCGCGCGCGTGCTCGTCGGCCGCCACGGGCTTCCCCTGCGCCTCGTCCTCCTGGCCGGCCGGCGCACCGGCCTCGCTCGCGGAGACACCGGCGCCGTGCGTCACGCCTTCCGCCGCGTCTTCCCGGACGCCTTCGACAGCGCCGTCCGCCCGCCCGGCGGAGTCGGCCCGGCCCGCGTCGGCCTTGCGGACATCGGCCTTGTGCGTCGGCACAGCGCCCGCGTCGGCCCTGGCCTCGCCGGCTTCGGACGCACCCGCCTCGGGCTCACCCGTCTCGGGAGCCGCAGTCTTCGGGGCCGTGTCATCGGAAGCCGCCGCCTCGGAAGCCGCGGGCGTGGCCGTGTCCGCGGAAGCCGCGGCGTCCACCTCGGAGTCGTCCGAAGCCTCGCCGTCGAACCGGGCCAGGGCCGTCAGGGCCTGCCCGTACAGCTTCGCGCCCTCGGGCGAGAACACCGCGTACGCCGTCGGCTCGCCCCCGGAGTCCGTCCCGGCCTCGGCAGGCTCGGCGGGTTCCTCGGCCGCCTTCACTTCGGCCGAATCCGGCTCCAGTTCCGGCTCGTCCTCAGCACGGCGTGCGGGCGGCAGCGCGGGCGAGGGCACGGCCGCCTCGATCTCCAGCAGCCGGCGTCCCTCCAGGGCGCTCGCGCGCTCGGTCTCCGCCGTGGCGTACCGGCGCAGCAGGGCCGCGTGCTCGTTGCGCAGGCCGGCCAGCTCCGCGCGCTTGGCGCGCAGCCGCTGTTCCAGCTTCGTGCGCAGCTCGCGCGACTCCTCCAGGTCGGTCTCCAACTCGGCGAGCCGTTCCTCGTACCGCCACTCGTCGCCGGCACGCGCGCGGGTGAGGTCGGCGACCTGCTTGCCCGCGTGGATGTCCCAGCGGCGCATCACGAAGGCGCCCACGACTGCCGTGGCCGCGGCGGCCCCGGCCAGCACGCGCAACACCGTGGCCTCGGAGAACACCCAGGGACCCAGCGCGCAGACGACGGAGACGCCGGCGATCGCCGACGGGGGCAACAGCCGGTGCAGAGGCGGTGAATGGCGGTGGCGTCCACGTGGCATGGCCAGAAACTTACCGCGCGTAGGCGAATCGTGGACCCCCGCCCCGTAAAAACACGGCCACATCACCGGCTTCAACGGAGTCAGGCGCAGGGGATCAGTGCGCGACCAGCCGCGTGCTGATCCACTGGAGCGTCCCCGGGATCTCCCGCCGCCAGGTGTTGAAGTTGTGCCCGCCGCTCGGAAGGATGATCGACGAAATCCTGGTCACGTTCGTGTCCTGCACGTTCTTGATGAACTTGAGCGTGTCCTTGTAATTGTGCTCACCGATCCTGCTCGTGGTGACGAGCAGCGACGTCTCGGGCGCGGGCAGATGCTTGAGCACCCAGAACAGGTCGGCCCGATTCTGCAGGTTCTTGTTGCCGCGGAAGAGGTCCCCGGTGGTGGGATCGATCGGCGCCTTGTAGTACGGCGACAGACCGGCAGCGGCCGCGTACGACCTCGGGTAGTGCATGGCGATCTTCAGCGCGCAGTAGCCGCCGGTCGAATCGCCGACGATGCCCCAGCTGGCGGGCGTCTTGTCCACCCGGTAGTGGGCCATCACCGAGTCCCGCAGATCCTTGGCGAAAAACGTTTCCGTCTGCGGGCCGCCGGGAACGTCCACGCATTCCGTGTCCCGTGGCGGCGCCACGGCCGGCCGCAGCATCACCAGAATCATCGGCTGCATCTTCCCCGCCTTGGCCAACTGCTGTGCCGTACTCGGGTAGTGCAGCTTGTTCACCAGCGCCTGCGCCGTACCGGGGTACCCCGTGAGGACGACGGACACCGGGAACTTGCGCGTGCGGTTCTGCGGCTGGAAGTACTCCGGGGGCAGGTAGACGAACGCCGGCGTGGCGAGATGGGTCGTACGGCCGAGGATGTCCACCTTCTGAATCTGCCCCGTCACCTGCGGCAGCGCGCTGCCCGTCCCCACCACCCGGGATGTGGAGACCACCTGGATCGGGCCGCTGTTGCCGCCCGCTATGTGGTCGACGACGACGCCCTGGCCGGTCTCCTGGCCGAACAGGTCGGCCCAGCTGGCGTAGAAACCGAAGGCCTGGTTGGCGGCGAGGCCCACCGAGGCGAAGAGCGCCAACTGGGTGGTGAGCAGCAGGCCGACCCGCCCGCTGACGGCCCGCCAGCTGCGCCGGGCCAGCCGCGGCCACAGCCACACCGTGCCGACGAACAGCAGCACGGCGAGGACGATCGTCAGCATCAGCACTTTGTTGCTCGTGAGACCCATGGGCTGCTTCCTGCCTGCGCTCTCCGCCCGGCGCCCGCCCACGCTTCGTCGCGAGGGCTTGCCCGGGACTTTTCTTGGACTTTGACCCGACTTTCCGGTGGGGAGTGAACCTCCCTCCCCAAGACACCGTCCTAGAGGGCGCAATGTCGCCGGATGCCCGATCGGGCCCGGGTTCAAGGTCTCTCGCAGAACTACGGGATGCGATGTCTGTCAGGATAGATGGGGAAATGTCGGGCGGGGTTCCGAGCCGATCAAGCCGGGCGCGGCGCATACTGCGCGGCCCGCGCCCCGAGGCCGTTCCCGTTCTCGTCGGCAGGGCGGCCGCCCTCGTGGGCGTCCTGGACATTGCCGCGGGCGTGTTCCCGCGCTTCCGTCACAGCCGTATGCACGCCATCGCCGAGGTGCTGCCGGGCTCGTTCGGGCCCTTCGCGGCCGCGCTCTCGCTGAGCGCCGGCGTGCTGTTGCTCGTGCTCGCGCACGGGCTCAAAAGGTGCAAGCGCCGGGCGTGGCGGGCCGCGGTCGCGCTGCTGCCGGCGGGCGCGGCGGCGCAGTTCGCGTACCGGCACTCGGTCATCGGTGTGCTCATCGCGGTGGCACTGCTCGTGCCGCTGCTGATCCACCGCGACGAGTTCGCGGCGCTGCCCGACCCGCGCAGCAGGTGGCGGGCGCTCGCGAACTTCATCCTCATGAGCGCCAGTTCCCTCGTCCTCGGACTAGTCATCGTCAGCGTCCATCCGCATCGGACGATCGGCGACCCGAGCCTGGCCGATCGGCTGACGCATGTCGTCTACGGCCTGTTCGGCTTCGAGGGCCCGGTCGACTACCAGGGCAACACGTCCTGGACCGTCGCCTTCTCCCTCGGCGCCCTCGGCTGGATCACCGCCGTCACCTCCATCTACCTGGCCTTCCGCCCCGAGCACCCGGCCGCCCGTCTCACCGAGGAGGACGAGTCCCGGCTGCGGGCCCTGCTGGAGAAGCACGGCCGGCGCGACTCGCTCGGCCACTTCGCGCTGCGCCGCGACAAGGCGGTCGTCTTCTCCCCCAGCGGCAAGGCCGCGGTCACCTACCGCGTCGTCTCCGGTGTGATGCTCGCCAGCGGCGACCCCGTCGGCGACGTCGAGGCCTGGCCCGGCGCCATCGAGCGCTTCATGGACGAGGCCAAGGCGCACTCCTGGACGCCCGCCGTCATGGGCTGCTCGGAGACGGGAGGCGAGGTGTGGACCCGTGAGACCGGCCTGGACGCCCTGGAACTGGGCGACGAGGCGGTGGTGGACGTCGCGGATTTCTCGCTCGCCGGACGCGCGATGCGCAACGTACGGCAAATGGTCAAGCGCATCGAGCGAGCCGGCTACGAAACCCGGGTGCGGCGCATCCGTGACCTCGGCGACGCCGAACTGGAACGCATCCGCCGGGCGGCGGAGGACTGGCGCGGCACCGACACCGAACGCGGCTTCTCCATGGCGCTCGGCCGCGTCGGCGACGCCGCCGACGGCGACTGTCTGATCGCCACCGCCCACAAGCAGGACGACGAGCCCGGCGAGTACGGCGACCTGAAGGCGGTCCTGCACTTCGTGCCCTGGGGCGAGGACGGCGCCTCGCTGGACCTGATGCGCCGCGACCGCAGCGCCGACCCCGGCATGAACGAGTTGCTGATCGTGGCCGCCCTCCAGGCCGCGCCGAAGTTCGGCATCACCCGGATCTCGCTGAACTTCGCGATGTTCCGCTCCGCCCTCGCGCGCGGCGAGAAGATCGGCGCCGGGCCGGTGCTGCGCGCCTGGCGCGGGCTGCTGGTCTTCCTCTCGCGCTGGTTCCAGATCGAGTCGCTGTACAAGTTCAACGCCAAGTTCCAGCCGCGCTGGGAACCCCGCTTCGTCGTCTACCGGAACACCGCCGACCTGCCCCGCATCGGCCTCGCCGCCATGCAGGCGGAGGGCTTCGTCAACCTCGCCCTGCCGCTCCCGCGCTTCCTGCGCCGGCGCAGGGCGGCCGCCGAGCGCCCCTGCACGCACGCCATGGCGGAACGGGATGTCCGTGCGGCCTGAGCGCCGCAGGACCAGATGAAGAGGCCGCGGGGATCGAGCGGTGCGGCCGAGGACGGGCCCGGGCGGGCGCCCCACCCCTCCAGCACGGGGGCTCCCGCCCGGGCCGCCGCGCGTTCCCGGCGCCCTCCTGGGCCTACGCTGAACGTATGAACAACCTCAGCGGGCGCGGCCGGGTCGCCGGCCTTCCGGTATGGGACCGGTGCGCGGTCATGGGTGTCGTCAACGTGACCCCCGATTCCTTCTCCGACGGCGGCCGCTGGTTCGACACGACGGCCGCCGTCAAGCACGGCCTGGACCTCGTCGCCGAGGGCGCGGACCTCGTCGACGTCGGCGGCGAGTCGACCCGCCCCGGCGCCACCCGGGTGGACGAGGCCGAGGAACTCAGGCGCGTCATCCCGGTCGTCCGCGGCCTCGCGTCCGAAGGCGCCGTCGTCTCCGTAGACACCATGCGCGCCTCCGTCGCCGAACAGTCCCTCGCGGCCGGCGCCGCCCTCGTCAACGACGTCAGCGGCGGCCTCGCCGACCCCGCGATGATCCCGGTGGTCGCCGACGCGGGCGCCCCCTTCGTCGTCATGCACTGGCGCGGCTTCCTCCAGGGCGGCAACGTCCAGGGCGCCTACGAGGACGTCGTCACCGAAGTCGTGGACGAACTGCACGCACGCGTGGAGGCCGTTCTGGCCGGCGGCATCGCCCCCGACCGCATCGTCGTCGACCCCGGCCTCGGCTTCTCCAAGGAGGCCGAGCACGACCTCATCCTGCTCGCCCACCTCGATCGCCTGCGCGCCCTCGGCCACCCCCTGCTCGTCGCCGCCTCCCGCAAGCGGTTCCTCGGCCGTGTCCTCGCCGGCCCGGAGGGCGCGCCCCCGCCGGCCCGGGAGCGCGACGCCGCCACTGCCGCCGTATCCGCACTCGCGGCGCACTCCGGCGCGTGGGCGGTGCGCGTACACGAGGTACGCGCCACCGCGGACGCGGTGCGGGTCGCCCGCGCCGTGGAAGGGGCGCGTACGACAGGCTCGGCGCCGGACCCGAGCAGTGAGCATGGGGCGCGTGAAGCAGGGAACACGCCGGGCACTGGGGGCGATCGCGGGGCGGAAGGAACCCGGTGAGCGCCCCTCATACCGACGTCGAACAAGTGGAGGCCGCCAACACCGCCTTCTACGAGGCGATGGAACGCGGCGACTTCGAGGAACTGTCCTCCCTCTGGCTCACCCCAGCCGACCTGGGCGTGGACGAGGAGTACCACGACCCGGCGGACACCGGCGTGGTCTCCTGCGTGCACCCCGGCTGGCCGGTGCTCACCGGCCGCGGCGAGGTCTTGAGGTCGTACGCCCTGATCATGGCGAACACCGACTACATCCAGTTCTTCCTCACCGACGTGCACGTCTCCGTCACCGGCGACACCGCGCTCGTCACCTGCACCGAGAACATCCTCAGCGGCGGTCCCGCCCCCGAGGACGGCGCGGAACTGGGACCGCTCGTCGGCCAGCTCGTCGTGGCCACGAACGTGTTCCGGCGCACATCCTCCGGCTGGAAGCTCTGGTCGCACCACGCCTCCCCCGTCCTGGCGGAGACCGCCGAGGACGAAGAGCCCGGCGTCGAAGGCGTGAATCCGGACGACGGACCCCTCGCCTGAGCGGGTAGACGCTACAGGGAGCAAGAAGTGGTTGGAATCACCTACCCCTGGGTAGGAGCCGCTACCAGCCCATGACACGGCCGGGTTTCCCTGGGGAAACGCGAGATGAACCCTCGAGGTCCCGGCCCGGGCCCGCGCCCCGCGGCCCGGCTTTGTCAGTGCCCGCAGGTAGATTCGTCTGAGGACGGTGTGCCGCCCGCACGTGGTACGGACCGGTCCTTCCCGACGATTGCAGGAGTGATTCGCGTGGATCGTGTCGCGCTGCGCGGCCTCAAGGCCCGCGGGCATCACGGTGTGTTCCCCAAGGAGCGCGAGGAGGGCCAGACCTTCATCGTGGACCTCGTCCTGGAGCTGGACACCCGGCCGGCGGCGGCCGACGACGACCTGGCGAAGACCGTCCACTACGGCATCGTGGCCGAGGAGGTCGTGGCCGTGGTCGAGGGTGAGCCGGTCAACCTCATCGAGACCCTCGCCGAGCGGATCGCCCAGGCCTGCCTGAAGCACGAAGGGGTCCAGGAGGTCGAGGTGTGCGTCCACAAGCCGGACGCCCCGATCACCGTCCCCTTCGACGACGTGACCGTCACCATCACCCGGAGCCGAGTATGACCCGACCTTTCCTCCAGGGTCACAGCGACCCGACCGTCCAGCCGGTGCCCGCCTCCGTCGTCGAGAAGGTCGACGCCGCCGACACGACCCTGCAGAACCCGAAGTGGGCCGTCATCTCCATCGGCTCCAACCTCGGCAACCGCCTGGAGACCCTCCAGGGCGCCGTCGACGCGCTGGAGGACACCCCCGGTGTCCGCGTGAAGGCCGTCTCCCCGGTGTACGAGACCGAGCCCTGGGGCGTCGAGCCCGGCAGCCAGCCGTCGTACTTCAACGCGGTCGTGGCCCTCAAGACCACCCTGCCCCCCTCCTCCCTCCTTGAGCGCGCCCACGCCATCGAGGAGGCGTACAAACGCTTCCGCGACGAGCAGTGGGGCCCGCGCACCCTGGACGTCGACATCGTCGCCTACGCCGACGTCACCTCCGACGACCCGCAGCTCACCCTGCCCCACCCGCGCGCCCACGAGCGCGCCTTCGTCCTCGCCCCCTGGCACGACGTGGACCCACAGGCCCAGCTGCCCGGCCGCGGCGCGGTGGCCGAACTGCTGTCGGCCGTCACCCGTGCGGGCGTCGAGCCCCGCGAGGACTTGGAACTCCGACTGCCTGAATAGTCGTTAAGGTCAAGACGACTCAGACGACAAGGTCGACACGACCGCAGTCCGGACCGGTCCGGGGGAGCTGAAGGGACACCGTGAGAGAGCTGCGCATCAGGGTGCTGGCGGGCGTGTTCGTCGTGGCCGGGATCCTGTCCTGGGCGGGCGCCCGCCTCTGGAACTCGATCGGGACCCTCCCAGGCGTCCCCCTGGCCGCCCCTATCGTGCTCGCCCTGATCGCGGTGGTCCTGCTCTCGACGGCGCTGTCGCTGCGCGCCCGCCTGAAGGCACAGCGCGAGCGCCGCCCCGGCGCGAAGGGCGTCGACCCCCTGATGGCCGCCCGCGCGGTCGTCTTCGGCCAGGCCAGCGCCCTGGTCGCCGCCCTCGTCGCCGGCATGTACGGCGGCACGGGCGTCTTCCTGCTGGAACTCCTCGACATCCCCACCCGCCGCGACCAGGCCGTCTACGCCGGCTTCTCGGTCCTGGCCGGCATCGGTGTCGTAGCGGCGGCCATGTTCCTGGAGCGCGTGTGCAAACTCCCGGAGGACGAGGACCAGAACCCCCCGGGAGCGGAACCGGCGGCGTGACGGCCGGTTCCAGCTACCAGGGCCGACGGGCCAGGTGGCCGTTGACCAAGCAGGTCACCTGGCAAGTATCAGGCTCATCGCCTCGGCGCGGGTCGTAGCGTCGCGGAGCTGGCCGCGGACCGCCGATGTGGTGGTCTTGGCGCCGGGCTTGCGGATGCCGCGCACGGACATGCACATGTGCTCGGCCTCGATGACCACGATCGCTCCCCGCGCCTCCAGGATCCGCATGAGGGAGTCCGCGATCTGGGTCGTGAGTCGTTCCTGCACCTGCGGCCGGCGAGCAAAAACCTCGACCAGGCGTGCCAGCTTCGAAAGGCCGGTAATTTTGCCCGTTTCAGCCGGAATGTAACCTACGTGGGCTACACCATGAAATGGCAGCAAATGGTGTTCACAGAGGGAAACGATCTCGATGTCCTTTACCAGGACCATCTCGTCGTGCCCCAAGTCGAACGTCGTCGTCAGAACATCCTCGGGCGCCTGCCACAGCCCCGCCAGAAGTTCCCGATACGCCCGCGCCACTCGAGCCGGGGTTTCCCGGAGGCCTTCTCGGTCGGGGTCCTCACCAACCGCGATCAGTAGTTCGCGAATGGCGTTCTCGGCGCGCTTCTCGTCGAACTCACCGATCAAGCCTTCGCCGGCCAGCGTCACGGGGTCGGTCATCTGGTGCCTCGTTCCTTTACCTCTTGCCCGCGGGCATACGAAAATGCCGCGCCCCCCAGGCTAAAACCTGGGGGGCGCGGCATTCATTCCGGCCCTGTTGGCCGAAACTCGTCAGCTCTCCGGGCGGTCCTCCGGGGTCTTGTCCGTCACCGGGGTGGACTCCGCGGCGGTGGACTTGACCGTGCTGATCGCGGCCGTCGCGCCGTTCGCGCCGTTCGTCAGTGCCAGCTCCTTCGGAGAGAGCACCGGCGGGCGGGTGGAGGGCGTACGGCGGGAGGAGCCGGTCCACGCGGGCCGCGGCGGGCGCTTGTGGATCGGGGCGAAGATCTCGGCGATCTCCTCCTTGCCGAGGGTCTCCTTCTCCAGCAGATGGAGAACGAGCTGGTCGAGCACGTCGCGGTTCTCGACCAGGATCTCCCAGGCCTCGTTGTGCGCGGTCTCGATGAGCTTCTTGACCTCTTCGTCGACCAGCGCGGCGACCTCTTCCGAGTAGTCGCGCTGGTGAGCCATCTCACGTCCGAGGAAGGGCTCGCTGTTGTCGCCGCCGAACTTGATGGCGCCGAGCCTCTCGGTCATGCCGTACTGGGTGACCATCGCGCGGGCCAGGTTGGTGGCCTTCTCGATGTCGTTCGCGGCGCCGGTGGTCGGGTCGTGGAAGACCAGTTCCTCGGCGGCGCGACCACCCAGCATGTAGGCGAGCTGGTCGAGCATCTCGTTGCGCGTGGTCGAGTACTTGTCCTCGTCGGGCAGGACCATCGTGTAACCGAGGGCACGGCCGCGGGACAGGATCGTGATCTTGTGGACCGGGTCGGAGTTCGGTGAGGCCGCCGCGACCAGGGCGTGACCGCCCTCGTGGTACGCGGTGATCTTCTTCTCCTTGTCCGACATGATCCGGGTCCGCTTCTGCGGGCCCGCGACCACACGGTCGATCGCCTCGTCCAGCGCCCTGTTGTCGATCAGCTTCTGGTCGCCTCGGGCCGTCAGCAGCGCGGCCTCGTTGAGGACGTTCGCCAGGTCGGCACCGGTCATGCCGGGGGTGCGGCGGGCGACGGCGGCCAGGTCGACGTCGGGCGCGACCGGCTTGCCCTTCTGGTGGACCTTGAGGATCTCCAGACGGCCCTGCAGGTCCGGCGGGTCGACCGCGATCTGGCGGTCGAAGCGGCCGGGGCGGAGCAGTGCCGGGTCGAGGATGTCCGGCCGGTTGGTGGCGGCGATGAGGATCACACCGCCCTTGACGTCGAAGCCGTCCATCTCGACGAGCAGCTGGTTCAGGGTCTGCTCGCGCTCGTCGTGACCACCGCCGAGGCCGGCGCCGCGATGGCGGCCGACCGCGTCGATCTCGTCGACGAAGACGATCGCCGGGGCGTTCGCCTTGGCCTGCTCGAAGAGGTCACGGACCCGGGAGGCACCGACGCCGACGAACATCTCGACGAAGTCGGAGCCGGAGATCGAGTAGAAGGGCACGCCCGCCTCGCCGGCGACGGCGCGGGCGAGGAGCGTCTTACCGGTACCGGGGCGGCCGTAGAGCAGCACACCCTTGGGGATCTTGGCGCCGACGGCCTGGAACTTGGCCGGCTCCTGCAGGAACTCCTTGATCTCGTGGAGCTCCTCGACGGCCTCGTCGCAGCCGGCGACGTCGGAGAAGGTCGTCTTCGGGGTGTCCTTGGTGATGAGCTTGGCCTTCGACTTGCCGAAGTTCATCACCCGGGAGCCGCCGCCCTGCATCTGATTCATCAGGAACAGGAAGACGACCACGATCAGGACGAAGGGCAGCAGGGAGAGCAGGACGCCGAGGAACGGGTTCTGCTTGGACGGCGAGACCGTGTAGCCGTCCGGGATCTGCTTGTCCTGGTACTTGGTCTGGAGCTGGCCGGCGATGGTCACGCCCTGGTCGCCGATGTAGCTCGCCTGGATCTTCGAGCTGCCGTCGACCTTCTGGCCGTCCTTGAGGGTGACCTTGATGGTCTGCTCGTCGCCGGTGGTGAGCTTGGCCGACTGGACCCTGTTGTCATTGATCGCTGCGACGACCTGGCCGGTGTCCACC
The DNA here is from genome assembly GCF_040680215.1 of Streptomyces sp. NPDC052107. NCBI lineage: Bacteria > Bacillati > Actinomycetota > Actinomycetes > Kitasatosporales > Streptomycetaceae > Streptomyces > Streptomyces sp. NPDC052107. The sequence continues at coordinate 98,191 of NZ_JBFAWG010000017.1, read as the reverse complement.
GTCTTGTAGCCGCCGGACGAGCCGACGACCTGCATCAACACGACCACGGCAAGGACGGCCAGCACGATCCACATGACCGGCCCACGGAAGTATCGCTTCACGTCCATCCATACGGAGCGGTGCCGCCCCGTCCCTCCTGCCATAGTGAGTTTGATAAGACAGTTCTTCTGACGGTACCCCAGCGCGGTGGTCCGAAGCCGCACGAAGTCCGCTTCGGGGGCCGCCTGAGCCCGTCTCTGCATGCTTCAACGGCCTGGAACCCGCCGGGGTTCCCGATCGTCCTACAAGGCTTGAGCCAGGTGGCTCACACCACCCGGTGCGGCTCAGCCGCCGTAGACGTGGGGCGCGAGCGTACCGACGAACGGCAGGTTCCGGTACTTCTCGGCGTAGTCGAGGCCGTAGCCGACGACGAACTCGTTCGGGATGTCGAAGCCGACCCACTCGACGTCGATGGCGACCTTGGCGGCGTCCGGCTTGCGCAGCAGCGTGCACACCTTCAGGGAGGCGGGCTCGCGGGAGCCGAGGTTGTTGATCAGCCAGGACAGGGTCAGGCCGGAGTCGATGATGTCCTCGACGATCAGGACGTGCTTGCCCTTGATGTCGGTGTCGAGGTCCTTGAGGATCCGCACGACGCCGGAGGACTGGGTGCCCGCCCCGTAGGAGGACACGGCCATCCAGTCCATGGTGACGGGGGTGGACAGCGCCCGGGCGAGGTCCGCCATGACCATCACGGCGCCCTTGAGGACACCGACGATGAGCAGGTCCTTGCCCGCGTATTCCGCGTCGATCTTCGCGGCCAGCTCAGCCAGCTTCGCGTCGATCTCTTCCTTGGTGATGAGCACCTGCTGGAGGTCGGCACCCATGTCTTTCGCGTCCACCCGCATCACTTTCGGTCGTCCCGCACTTACGGCCGTAGGCCACGGCCACCGGCTGCCCGGACCGTTCGCCGGAGGGTCGCTCCACGGGGCCGGGATTCAGCCTTGCCGAATCACCAGTCTGCCACCCTGTCGCTGGGCGACGACTTTGCCCGGGAGATTGATGGCTCCCTGGCCGCGCCAGCCGGTGATCAGGCGGTCGACTTCCTCGATGTGGCGGGCGAACAGCGAACCGGCCGGGGCGCCGGCCTCGATGGCGGCGCGGCGCAGGATGCGGCGGCGTACGGCGGGCGGGAGGGCGTAGAGCTTGGCGCACTCCAGCAGACCTGCGGCGTCCCGTACGGAGGCCTCGGCCTGGCTGGCCCAGGCGTCGAGGGCGTCGGCGTCGTCGCGGGAGAGCTGGGCGGTGCGGGCGAGCGCCTCCACAACCCCTTTGCCCAGGGCCTTTTCCAGGGCGGGCAGGCCTTCGTGCCGCAGCCGGGAGCGGGTGTAGGCGGGGTCGGCGTTGTGAGGATCGTCCCAGACGGGGAGGGACTGGACCAGGCAGGCCTTGCGGGCGGTCTGCCGGTCGAGCCCCAGGAAGGGGCGCCGGTAACGGCCACCGGCCCCCGAGACCGCGGCCATGCCGGACAGGGAGCGGATGCCGGAGCCGCGGGCGAGACCGAGCAGGACGGTTTCGGCCTGGTCGTCGCGGGTGTGGCCGAGCAGGACCGCCGTGGCGCCGTGGCGTTCGGCGACGGCGTCGAGGGCGGCGTAGCGGGCGTCGCGGGCAGCGGCTTCGGGTCCGCCGTCGCGACCCACGGTCACGCCGATGGACTCGACCGGGTCGAGGCCGAGTTCGCGCAGGCGCAGGGCGACCTCGTCGGCGCGGAGGTCGGAGCCGGGCTGGAGGCCGTGGTCGATGGTGACGCCGCCGGCGCGGAGGCCGAGCTTGGGCGCTTCGAAGGCGAGGGCGGAGGCGAGGGCCATGGAGTCGGCGCCGCCGGAGCACGCGACGAGCACGAGCGGGGAGGGGAGCCGCTCGGCTGTCCGGTCCGGGTGCTCGCCGAATGCCTGTCGGCCGGGCTCGCCGAAGGGCTGCCGGCCTGGGCCGCCGGAGGCGTGGTGGTCATTGAGGATGTCGTGGAGGACGCGGCGGACCGCCAGGCGTATCGCCGCGACCGCAGGATGGGGACCCATGTCCGGTTCCCTTCATGAAGTTTTCGGGGGGTGAGCCCGAGTCCGGTCACTCAGAGTGTGTAGATGGTGACAGAAGCGGGCGGTTCCCCGAGCATTGCACGCCTACGCATGGCTCACGGTCCCTCGGACGGGTGATTGGAGGGGCGTTCGCCTGCCGTCGGCCGGATTCGAATCACGACGTGTTCATGCCGTTCACGACTCGGCCTTGCGGTGCACCCGCGCGACCCAGTCCGCCGGTTTGGCGATCTCCGCCTTGGTGGGCAGGGTGTTGGGCGAGGTCCACACGCGGTTGAAGCCGTCGATGCCGACCTGCTCGACGACGGCCCGCACGAACCGTTCACCGTCGCGGTACTGCCTCAGTTTGGCATCCAAACCGAGCAGCTTGCGCAGGGCGAGGTCGAGCCGGGAGGCACCCTTGGCGCGGCGCTGCTGGAACTTCTCGCGGATCTCCGCCACGGTCGGTACGACGCTGGGGCCGACGCCGTCCATCACGTAGTCGGCGTGGCCCTCCAGCAGGGACATGACGGCGGTGAGGCGGGCGAGGATCTCGCGCTGTGCGGGGGTCTGCACCAGCTCCACGAAGGAGCGGCCGCCGTCCTCCTCCTCGCCCTCGGGGCGGCCTCCGGCGAGGGACTGGGCGGCTTCCCTGACTCGCTCCAGGAAGGTCATCGGGTCGACGTCGGTCTCCGCCAAGAACGACTGGATTTCGCCCTCCAGATGGTCGCGCAGCCAGGGCACGGCCGTGAACTGGGTGCGGTGGGTCTCCTCGTGCAGGCACACCCACAGGCGGAAGTCGTGCGGCTGGACGTCGAGTTCGCGCTCGACGTGGACGATGTTGGGCGCGACGAGGAGGAGGCGGCCGCCGCCGTTCTCGCCGGCGGGGAGGTCGCGGCCGGCGGGGGCGAAGGTCTCGTACTGGCCGAGGACGCGGGAGGACAGGAACGACAGCAGCATGCCGAGTTCGACGCCGGTGACCTTGCCGCCGACGGTGCCGAGAACCGCGCCGCCGGGGCTGCCGGCGCGCCGTTCCTGCATCTTCTCCAGGAGCGGCCGGAGGATCTCGCGGAAGCCGGCGACGTTGGCGCGGACCCAGCCGGGGCGGTCGACCACCAGGACGGGGGTGTCGTGGATCTCGCCGGTGGCCATACGAGTGAAGCCCCGGACGTGTTCCTCCGAGGCTTTGGCATGCCGGCGCAGCTCCGCGACGACGGCGCGCGCCTCGTCGCGGCTGACATCAGGGCCCGGCCGTACGAGCCGTGTCGCGGTTGCCACCGCGAGGTTCCAGTCGACCATCCCGGGAGATGCGGTGCCACCGAAGCCAGTCATGTCGTCAACCGTACGGGACCGCTCCCGCTTGGGGCAGGCCGTGACGGGTCAGCAGGTGGTGCGGCGGTACGGACGGCTGGGCGGGTACGGCGGCGTGGCCGGGCGGGTGTGGGTACGGCGGCGCGGACGGGCCCACGGCAGTCGGCTGGGGTCACCGACAGCCGCAGGCCGCCAGCGCCGTCGCCGCCTTGTCCAGGGCCGACTCGGCCGCCAGGGGGTCCGTCGTGCCGGAGGCCATGAACGCGAAGGCCAGGAGGTGGCCGTCGGCGTCGACGACCGTGCCGGCGAGGGTGTTCACACCGGTCAGGGTGCCGGTCTTGGCGCGTACGACGCCCGCCGCGCTGTCGGTGTAGCGGTCGGCCAGGGTGCCGGTGAAGCCGGCCACCGGCAGGCCGGTGAGGACGGGGCGCAGGCCGGGGCGGTCGGGGTCGCCGGCGGTGACCAGGAGGGCGGTGAGGAGGTCGGCGGTGAGCCGGTCGTCGCGGTTCAGGCCGCTGCCGTCGTGGAAGGAGGCACCGGACATCGGCAGGCCCAGCTTGGTCAGCCGGGCGGAGATCGCCCTGGCGCCGCCGTCGAAGCTGCCCGGTTGGCCGCTGGTGAGGGCGGTCTGGCGGGCCAGGGCCTCGGCGATGTCGTTGTCGCTGTTGGTCAGCATGCGCTCGACCACGTCCGCCAGCGGAGGCGAGGAGACCGTGGCGAGGGTCTGCGCGCGCGTGGTGGCCTTGGAGGGGCCGGGGGGCGTGGTGGTGATGCCGGCGCCCTTCAGGAAGGTCGCGAACTTGCTCGCCGCGTCCTTCGCCGGGTCGCTCACGCGGGGCGCCGGGCCGCTGCTGGAGCCGTCGGTGCGGCCCTCGTCGGCGATCAGCGCACTGACCGGCGCGAGGTTGTCGTTGACGCCGATGGGGTGCACGGCGGGGCCGGAGTACAGGGTCGTGTCGTAGGAGAGCGTGACCTTGTGGATGCCGCGCTTGTCGAGGGCCTTCGCGGCGTTCGCCGCCAGCTCCCGCAGGTCGGCCCAGCCTCCCCCACTCTCGGCTTCGCTCGAGTGGGAGGTGCCCCCAGCCTTCTTGCGGGCGGTGAGGGTGGGGTCGCCGCCGCCGACCAGGACGAGTTCGCCGGTGTCCGGTTCGAGGGCGGCGCGGGTGGTGAAGCGGTGGTCGGGGCCCAGGGCGGACAGGGCGGCGACGGCGGTGGCGATCTTGGTGGTGGAGGCGGGGGTGAGGGCCGTGCCGGCGTCGGCGGCGTACAGGCGCTTACCGGTGGCCACGTCGACGACGGTGGCCGCGCGGGTGCCGCCCAGCGCGGAGGCGTCCAGGAGGGGCCCCAGGATGCCTGAGAGGGGCTTTCCGCCCGGCGCGGCCTTCTTGGTGCCGACGGCGCTCGTCGCGCCGTCCAGGCCCATCAGGACGGGTCCGGCGCTCGGGGCGGGCCGGGGCGCCCCCACGCCCGCAGCGGACCGGCCGTGATCTGTGCCACCTGTCCGGTCCAGGGCGGCGGCCCGGTCTCGCTCGGCCGTACGCTGACCGTTGGCGTCCCAGGGGCCGGCCGCGGTCACCACACCGGCGGCCAGCGCCAGGCCGACGGTGGCGGCGCCCGCGGTGTACTGCCAGGTCTTCACGGCGCGCAGCCGCGGCAGGGGCCGGGACCGCAGGACCCGCGTCAACCGCGCGACCCGCGGCTTGGCGGCCACCCCGGCTTGCGCCAGACGCGGTCGTACGGCGTTCGCGATCCGCTCCATCTGCGGCCTCGCGGCCCGCCAAGGCCCCAGCTCTGGCACGACCACCAGCCCCTTTCGCGATCACACACCTGCGTGAGGGACACTTAATCACCAGAACTATGTGCTGATCATGGAGGAGCCACCGGTGGAGTTCGACGTCACGATCGAGATCCCGAAGGGTTCGCGCAACAAGTACGAGGTGGACCACGAGACCGGTCGGATCCGCCTGGACCGTCGTCTCTTCACCTCGACCGCCTACCCGACCGACTACGGCTTCGTCGAGAACACCCTCGGCGAGGACGGCGACCCGCTGGACGCGCTGGTCATCCTGGACGAGCCGACCTTCCCGGGCTGCCTGATCAAGTGCCGCGCGATCGGCATGTTCCGGATGACCGACGAGGCGGGCGGCGACGACAAGCTGCTGTGCGTTCCGGCCACCGACCCGCGCGTGGAGCACCTGCGCGACATCCACCACGTGTCGGAGTTCGACCGCCTGGAGATCCAGCACTTCTTCGAGGTGTACAAGGACCTGGAGCCCGGCAAGTCCGTCGAGGGCGCCAACTGGGTGGGCCGCACGGACGCCGAGGCGGAGATCGAGCGTTCCTACAAGCGCTTCAAGGAGCAGGGCGGTCACTGAACCCGCTGTTCTCGCGGACGGGCCGTACGCGTGCGTGCGGCCCGTCCGCGTCCACGCGCGCGTACTGCCCGTCGGGTACGTGTGCGCATACTGAGGCGTACGGAAGGTGTCGTTCAGGGAGCGGTACGAGGTGACGGAGGCGGAGGACCGCAAGCCCCGGTCCGACGAGGCGCGGTACGACCCGGAGATCACGTCCGAGTTCGCCATTCCGGCGGGTCTCGACGTGCCGAAGACGGCCGGTGAGCCGGAGACGACCTCCGAGTTCGCCCTGCCGAAGGGCCTGGAGACGCCGCATGCGCCGGCTGCCGAGCCGGAGGGGTCGGCGTTCAGCCCGCCGAGCGCCTACAGCCCGCAGGACTCCCTGACGGCGTTCACCCCGGCCACCGGGGTGCCGCTGGTCAGCCTGGTCAAGGACGCGCCCTGGCAGGACCGGATGCGCACGATGCTGCGCATGCCGGTGGCCGAGCGACCGGCGCCCGAGCCGGTGCAGCGGGTGGAGGAGGAGGGCCCGGCCGTCCCGCGCGTGCTGGACCTGACCCTGCGTATCGGCGAGCTGCTGCTGGCGGGCGGCGAGGGCGCGGAGGACGTGGAGGCCGCGATGTTCGCGGTGTGCCGCTCCTACGGCCTGGACCGCTGCGAGCCGAACGTCACCTTCACGCTGCTGTCGATCTCGCACCAGCCGTCGCTGGTGGAGGACCCGGTGACCGCCTCGCGGACGGTACGGCGGCGAGGCACCGACTACACCCGGCTCGCGGCCGTGTTCCGGCTGGTGGACGACCTGACCGACCCGGAGACCCATGTCTCCCTGGAGGAGGCCTACCGCCGGCTGGCGGAGATCCGCCGCAACCGGCACCCCTACCCCGGCTGGGCGCTGACCCTGGCCAGCGGTCTGCTGGCGGGGGCGGCCTCCGTGCTGGTCGGCGGTGACCTGATCGTGTTCGTCGCGGCCGCGCTGGGCGCCATGCTCGGCGACCGGCTGGCCTGGCTGTGCGCGGGGCGCGGGCTGCCGGAGTTCTACCAGTTCACGGTCGCCGCGATGCCGCCCGCCGCGGTCGGGGTGGCGTTCGCGCTGGCGCACGTCGACGTGAAGGCGTCCGCCGTCGTCACCGGTGGACTGTTCGCGCTGCTGCCCGGGCGGGCGCTGGTGGCGGGCGTCCAGGACGGTCTGACCGGCTTCTACATCACCGCGTCGGCCCGTCTGCTGGAGGTCCTGTACTTCTTCGTCGGCATCGTCGCCGGCGTGCTGGTCGTCCTGTACTTCGGCGTGAAGGTCGGCGGCAAGCTCAACCCGGACGCGGCGCTCGTCATCAACGAACGGCCGCTGATCCAGATCGCGGCCTCCATGCTGCTGTCGCTGACCTTCGCGGTGCTGCTCCAGCAGGAGCGGTCGACCGTGCTGTGGGTGACCCTCAACGGGGGCGTGGCCTGGACGGTGTACGGCGCGATGCACTACGTCGCCGACATCTCGCCGGTGGCGTCGACCGCCGTGGCCGCGGGGCTGGTCGGTCTGTTCGGGCAGCTGCTGTCGCGGTACCGGTTCGCCTCGGCGCTGCCGTATACGACGGCGGCGATCGGACCGCTGCTGCCCGGCTCCGCCACGTATTTCGGGCTGCTGAACATGGCCCAGAACGAGGTGGACAAGGGGCTGGTGTCGCTGGCCAACGCCGCGTCGCTGGCCATGGCCATCGCCATCGGGGTCAATCTGGGCTCGGAGATCTTCCGGCTGTTCCTGCGGGTCGGCTCCGTCGGCAAGCGCCGAGCCGCCAAGCGGACTCGGGGTTTCTAGTTCCCCGCGCCCCTCGGTCGGCTACTGCCGGCGGTAGTCGTTCGGGTACTGGTGCTGGTGCTGGTCGTACTGCTGATGCTGGTCGTACTGCTGCTGCGGGTACTGCTGCTGGTCGTAGCCCTGGTTCCAGTACTGCTCCTGCTGGTCCCAGTCCTGCTGCTGGGGCTGCTGGTACGGCTGCTGCTCGTACTGGTCGCCGTAGTGCTGCCCGTACGGCTGGTCCGGCTCGATGCGGCGCAGCTGGGTGGTCGCGGTGTCCATCGCCGGGGGCTGCTGGTGCTGGGGCTGAGGTGCCGGGGCTGACTGCGCGGCCTTCTTCTGCTTGCCGCGGGCTCGGAGGAACTCGATCGCGATCGGGACCACGGAGACGAGGACGATCAGGATGAGGATCGCCTCGATGTTGTTCTTGACGAAGTCAATGTTGCCGAGCCAGGAGCCGAGCAGGGTGACGCCCGCGCCCCACAGGGTGCCGCCGATGACGTTGAAGAGCAGGAACGAGCGGTACTTCATGCCGCTGACGCCGGCGATGATCGGCGTGAACGTGCGCACGATCGGCACGAAGCGGGCCAGGACCAGGGACTTCGGGCCGTACTTCTCGAAGAACTCGTGCGCCTTGGTGACGTTCTCCTGCTTGAACAGGCGGGAGTCCGGGCGGTTGAACAGGGACGGGCCGACCTTCTTGCCGAACATGTAGCCCGCCTGGTCGCCGAGGATCGCGGCGAAGCAGATCAGGCCGATCGCGCCCCACAGGGGGAAGTCCAGCTGGTGCGAGGTGATCAGCAGGCCGCAGGTGAACAGCAGCGAGTCACCCGGCAGGAAGAAGCCGATGAGCAGGCCGGACTCCGCGAAGACGACGAGCAGCAGGCCCCAGATGCTGTAGGTGTCGAGCAGATAGTTGGGATCGAGCCAGCTCGGGCCGAGGGCGAGTGTCATCACGGGTCCGGGCTCCTGAGGGGTGAAGGCGGCTACGGCGACTGGTCTTCCGGGAAGGGCCGCACAAAGCTATCAACGTGATGTGACCGCCCCAGGTTCCACCGGTGTCTCCAGGATGCACCGTGCGATGACTGGGAGAAAGCTGTGACTCATGGGACTCGATGACTACGGCGGCGGCCAGGGGCCCCAGCCGGACGTGCTGGTCGTGACGTCGAACGACGTGCCCGGATACCAGGTGCAGCAGGTGATCGGCGAGGTCTTCGGACTCACCGTGCGGTCGCGGCACATCGGCAGCCAGATCGGCGCCGGGCTGAAGTCGATGATCGGCGGCGAGCTGAAGGGGCTCACCAAGACGCTCGTGCAGACCCGCAACCAGGCCATGGAGCGCCTGGTGGAGCAGGCACGCGCGCGTGGCGCCAACGCGGTGCTGGCTTTCCGGTTCGACGTGACCGAGGCCGCGGACGTGGGCACCGAGGTGTGCGCCTACGGCACGGCGGTCGTCCTGGCCCGGGAGTGAGCCCCGGGCCAGGACGTCAGGACGCGGTGTGCCGGTCGGCGTTGGCGAGGATCGCGTCGCGCAGGTGTTCCGCGAGCCCGTGACGCATGGAGTCGTAGAACGCCTTGAAGCGCTCGTCGGAGACGTACATCTCCGCGAAGCACCGGTGCATCTCGTACGGGACCTCGAAGTAGTACCTGCTGATGTGCTGCCGGTGCTCCTCGGCCAGGTCCATGGCCGCCTCGCCGGTGGGCTGCTCGCCGGCGGCCACCAGGTCGGCGTACCGCCGGCCCCAGTCGTCGACCTCGGCCTGGATGCGCTTCCAGTCCTCCTTGCTGTACGAGGCGGCCCGGCGCTGCGACTCCGCGTACGCCTCCGTGTGGCCCCAGCGCTGCTCCGCCTCCTCGGCGTACTGCTCGGGGTCCTTGTCCCCGAACACCTCGAACCGCTCCTGCGGCGTCAGGTTGATGCCCATCTTGCGTGCCTCCATGGCGTGCTCCACGGCCGCGGCCATCCTCTGGAGCTTCTCGATCCGGACCGTCAGCAGTTCGTGCTGGCGGCGCAGGTGTGCGCGCGGGTCCACGTCCGGGTCGTCGAGCAGGACCGCGACCTCCTCGAGCGGGAAGCCGAGCTCCCGGTAGAACAGGATCTGCTGGAGCCGGTCGAGGTCGGCGTCGGTGTAGCGCCGGTGGCCGGCGTGGGTGCGCTCGCCGGGCACCAGCAGGCCGATCTCGTCGTAGTGGTGCAGGGTGCGCACCGTGACCCCGGCGAACCCCGCGACCTGTCCCACGGAGTAGCTCACTTTTCCGCTCCTTCGGTCGGTACGCCCTCCACGCTGAGGCCTGACGTCACGTGAGGTGCAAGCCGCTTTCCGTTCGCGCCCTTTCAGGGTGTTGTGCGGATTTTGTCCGCTTATGGTGAGCCCGTGGCCCAGGAAACCGACGCGCCGCAGGCGCCCCCGACCGCCCCTACGGCGCCGGCGCGGGCCCTGCTGCCGTTCATCCTGCCCGCCCTGGCCGTCGGCGTGGTCGCGAGCCTGGTCTACGTCGGGGTGAGCACGGCGGCGGAGCAGCTCCAGCACGTGCTGTGGGGGCCGCTGCCGGACGCGCTCGGGGTGGGCCGCTACTCGGTGCTGTGGATGTTCGTGATGCTGACCGCCACGGGTCTCGCGGTCGGTCTTGTGGTGTGGAAGGTGCCCGGGCACGCCGGGCCCGACCCGGCCACCCTCGGCCTGAACGCCCCGGCGATGCCGCCGGTCGTACTGCCGGGACTGGTGCTGGCGACCGGGATGATGCTGGCCGGCGGCCCGAGCCTCGGTCCGGAGAACCCGATCATCGCCGTGAACGTGGGCCTCGCGGTCTGGCTCGGCGCGCGCCTGGTGCCCCGGGCGCCGGGCACTCTGTGGCCGGTGCTGGCGGAGTCGGCGACGATCGGCGCGCTGTTCGGCACGCCGGTGGCGGCGGCGCTGGTCATCTCCGAGGCGCTGGCCGGGCGCCCGATGCGCGGCCGGCTGTGGGACAACCTGTTCGCACCGCTGACCGCCGGCGCGTGCGGGGCCGTGACGACCACCCTGTTGTTCCGTCCGACCTTCGACCTGGGGCTGCCTCCCATGGGCCACCCGGACGCGAAGGACGTCCTGGCGGCGCTCGTGATCGCCCCGGCGTCCGCGCTGCTCGGCATGTGCGCGGTGTACGCCTTCCCGCTCGTCCACTCGGCCTTCCGGCGACTGCGGCACCCGATGCTGATGCTTCCGGCCGGCGGGGTCGTGCTGGGTGCTCTGGGGGCCCTGGGCGGCCATCTGACGCTCTTCAAGGGGCTGGCGGAGGTCGCGGAGCTGGCCCGGCACCCGAACGACTGGTCGGCGGGGCAGTTCGCCGGGATGGCGGTGGTGAAGCTCGCCGCGCTGCTCGTCGCCGCGTCCTGCGGTTTCCGTGGCGGCCGTATCTTCCCGGCCGTCTTCGTCGGCACGGCCCTGGGTCTGTCCGCCCACGCGCTGGTTCCGGCCGTGCATCCGGGGCTGGGCGTGGCCACGGGCGTCCTGGGGATACTCCTCGCGATCACCCGGCAGGGCTGGGTGAGCCTGTTCACCGCCGCCGTCCTGGTCGCCTCGCCTGCCATCATCGCCGTGCTGTGCATCGCGTCGCTGCCGGCCTGGCTGCTGGTGACGGGGCGCCCGCAGATGCAGTTGGGCGAGGACGGCACCCCGATCCGCTGAAAACCCTTACCCGCTATCCCTGGAGGCACGTTCATGGCCCTGCACAAAGGTCCCGAGAAACACGAAGAGCGGACGATTTCCGTCAACCCGTTCTACGGGGAGGCCAATCCGGTCGGCGGCATGACGGAGGCCCCGCCCACTCACCGGCTCCCGGACGCACCGTTGGCCCCGTCCACTGCGTACCAGCTGGTGCACGACGAGCTGATGCTGGACGGCAACTCCCGGCTGAACCTCGCCACGTTCGTCACCACCTGGATGGAGCGGCAGGCCGGGGTGCTGATGGCGGAGTGCCGGGACAAGAACATGATCGACAAGGACGAGTACCCGCGCACGGCCGAACTGGAGCGGCGTTGTGTGGCGATGCTCGCCGACCTGTGGAACGCGCCCGACCCTGCGACCGCGGTGGGCTGTTCGACGACCGGGTCGAGCGAGGCGTGCATGCTGGCCGGGATGGCCCTGAAGCGTCGGTGGGCCGAGCGCAATGCCGACCGGTACCCGGGCGCCCGCCCCAACCTGGTCATGGGCATCAACGTCCAGGTGTGCTGGGAGAAGTTCTGCAACTTCTGGGAGGTGGAGGCCCGGCTGGTGCCCATGGAGGGCGACCGCTTCCATCTCGATCCGCAGGCGGCGGCCGAGCTGTGCGACGAGAACACCATCGGGGTCGTCGGCATCCTCGGCTCTACCTTCGACGGCTCCTACGAGCCGGTCGCGGAGCTGTGCGCCGCCCTGGACGCCCTCCAGGAGCGCACCGGGCTGAACGTCCCGGTGCACGTGGACGGGGCGTCCGGCGGCATGGTGGCGCCCTTCCTGGACCCGGACCTCGTGTGGGACTTCCGGCTGCCGCGCGTGGCCTCGATCAACACCTCGGGGCACAAGTACGGACTGGTGTATCCGGGCGTCGGCTGGGCACTGTGGCGGGACAAGGAGGCGCTGCCCGAGGAGCTGGTCTTCCGGGTCAACTACCTGGGCGGCGACATGCCGACCTTCGCGCTCAACTTCTCCCGGCCCGGTGCCCAGGTGGTCGCGCAGTACTACACGTTCCTGCGGCTCGGCCGCGAGGGATACCGCGCGGTGCAGCAGTCGACGCGGGACGTGGCGATCTCGCTCGCCGGGCGGATCGAGGAGCTGGGCGACTTCCGGCTGCTGACTCGGGGCGACCAGCTGCCGGTCTTCGCCTTCACCACCGCCCCGGAGGTGACGTCGTACGACGTATTCGACGTCTCCCGGCGGCTGCGCGAGAGCGGCTGGCTGGTGCCCGCGTACACCTTCCCGGCGAACCGGGAGGACCTCTCCGTGCTGCGGGTCGTGTGCCGCAACGGCTTCTCCCACGACCTGGCCGACCTGTTCCTGGCCGACCTGACCCGCCTGCTGCCCGAACTGCGCCGGCAGCCGCATCCCCTGACCCACGACAAGGCGGCGGCCACCGGCTTCCATCACTAGGGCTACTACCGCCCGAGACGCGCGAACTTCCGTACCGCCAGCGGGAAGAAGACCGCCAGCAGGGCGAGGGGCCACAGGACGGCCGGCCGGACGTGGCCCGGTTCGCCGCCGGGGCCGCCCACCAGGTCGCGTACGGCCGCCGCCGTCTGGGACACGGGGTTCCACTGGACGGCCGTACCGAGCCAGCGCGGCATGGAGTCGCGGGCGGCGATGGCGTTGGAGAGGAAGCCGACCGGCCAGACGAGGATCTGCACGGCCTGGACCATCTCCGGACGGCCCGCCACCAGGGCGAGATGGATGCCGATCCACAGCATGGCGAAACGGAACAGCAGGAGCAGGCCGGCGGCGGCCGGAAGAGCCCCGGGCCCGCCGTGCGTCCGCCAGCCGAGCGCGTACGCCACCGCCGCCGTCAGCACCAGGGCGGCCGCCGACTGGAGCATGTCGGCGGCCGAACGGCCCACCAGGACCGCCCCGTCCGCCATGGGCAGCGAGCGGAAGCGGTCGATGACGCCCCTCGTGAGGTCCTGGGTGACGGCGAGCATGGTGCCCTCCAGGCCGAAGGCCATGGTGAGTGCGAGCATGCCGGGCACCAGGTAGTCCACGTAGTCGCCGGACACACCCCGTCCGCCGCCGATCAGATAGCCGAACATCAGCAGCAGCATCACCGGGAAGACCAGCGCGACCAGTGCCTGCCCCGGCTGCCGGGCCCAGTGGGCGAGTTCGCGCCTGGTCATGGTCCAGGAGTCCCTGAGCGCGTACGCGGTCATGCGGCCGCCTTTGCCGTACGCCGGTCCGGTCCCGTGAGGTGCAGGAAGACCTCGTCCAGGGTGGGCCGGCGCAGGGCGATGTCCTCCACCTCGATGCCGGCCCCCTCCAGCCCCCGTACGACCTCCGAGAGCGCGGCCATGCGGTCGGTGACCGGGACGCTGAGCAGCCGGCGATCGGCGTCCACCCGGGCCCCGGACAGGGCCGGCAGGGCGACGGCGGCGCCCAGTCGGGCGGTGTCGCGCACGACGATGTCGACGCGGTCGCCGCCGGTGAGGGTCTTCAGCTCGTCGGGGGTGCCGCCGGCGACGACCCGGCCGTGGTCCACGAAGGCGATGCGGTCGGCGAGCTGATCGGCCTCCTCCAGGTACTGGGTGGTCAGCAGGACCGTCGTACCGCCGCCGACCAGGGACCGTACGGCGGACCAGACCTCGGCGCGGCCGCGCGGGTCGAGGCCGGTCGTGGGCTCGTCCAGGAACAGCACCTCGGGGTCGGTGATCAGGGAGGCGGCGAGGTCGAGGCGGCGGCGCATACCGCCGCTGCAGCGGGCGACCGGGGTGCGGCCGGTCCCGGTGAGGTCGAAGCGCTCCAGGAGCTCGGCGGCGCGCACACGCGCGTGGCGGGCGCCGAGGTGGTGCAGCCGGGCGAACATCTCCAGGTTCTGCCGGCCGGCCAGTTGCTCGTCCAGGGCCGCGTACTGGCCGAGCAGTCCGATACGGCGGCGGACGGCACGGGGCTCGGCCGTCACGTCGTGGCCGGCGACCTCGATGCGGCCGCCGTCGGGCCTGAGCAGGGTGGACAGGATCCGGACCAGGGTGGTCTTGCCCGCGCCGTTCGGGCCGAGCACCGCGTGCACGGTGCCGCGGGCGACGTGCAGGTCGAGTCCGTTCAGGGCGTGTTGGGTGCCGTAGGTCTTGCGTGCGTCCTCGACGGTGATCACTGTGTCGGCCATGCCACTCCCTTGCTAGTCAAGTTTGACTATCTCTCCGAAGGTAACGCCGGCCACAGCATTGGTCAAACTTGACTAGCGGTCGTCCTCCGGGTGCCGCTCCCCCGTCGCGTACGGGTTCTCCTCGTCCTCGGCGAGCACGCCGACGAACGGATCACCCTCGTCGGCGAACGTGTAGGCGCCGTTCTCCAGGCGCTCGACGAGGCCATGGGTCCACTCGGCCTCGGAGTCGGCCGTGTGGACCCACATGTTCATGATCTCGCCGATGTGGCCGAGCTGTTCCGGCCCCTCCTCGGGGACGTAGTGCTCGGTGACCGAGGAGCGCCAGGCCTCGATGCGGCGCGTGCGCTCCTTCAGTAGCGCCACCGCCTCGGCCCTCGGCAGGTCGACCATGAAGCCGATGGCCGCGGTCTTCACGTCGCCGCGCTGGTCGTAGGTGACCAGCGCGTCGCGCAGCAGGGTGAAGTACTCCTCGGTGCCCTTCCCGGTCAGCTCGTACTCGGTGCGCGGCGGGCCGCCGGCCGTGGACGGCGCGATCTCGTGCGCGTGCAGCAGCCCCTGCTTGGCCATCTGCTTCAGGGCGTGGTAGATCGAGCCCGGCTTGGCGTTGGACCACTCGTGCGCGCCCCAGTACTCCAGGTCGTTGCGCACCTGGTAGCCATGGGCCCGCCCGTGCTGGCGGACCGCGCCCAGCACGAGAAGACGGATCGCTGACATGCGGTCCAGGTTATTGCCGTACGGCCGCCCACCCCGCGGTCACCCCCAGGAGCCGCCCTGTTCCTGGGCCACCAGCGCGAAGGCCGTTTTACCGTCCAGGGACTCGCGGATGATGTCGGCGTGGCCGGCGTGCCGGGCCGTCTCGCGGATCAGGTGCAGACATACCCAGCGAAGCGAGACCCGGCCCTCCGGCGGGAACCAGGGGTCCGGCGGCAGCGGGAAGGTGTCCTCCAGGCTGGGCGCGGAACGGATGAACTTCTCCGTCTCGGCGGCCACCTGCTCCCAGTACGCCAGCTGCGAGGCGACCGTCTCGTCGCCGACCAGCTGGAAGCTCTCGTGCCAGTTCGACTCGTCGCGCGTGACGGCCGGCGGCTCCTGCTTGGCCCGTGCGATCCAGATCTGCTCGACCTCGGCGACATGCTTGAGCAGGCCGCCGAGCGACAGCTCGCTGGCGCTGGGGCGGGAGCGGGCCTGCTCCTCGGTCAGTCCGAGCAGGGCCCGGCGGATCCCGCCGCGCTGCTCCTCGATGAACGCGAGCAGCGCCCCGCGCTCGTCGCCCTGCGCCTCCGCCGGTACGTGCTTGACCATGGCCGGCCGCCTTTCCTCACCGTCGCCGGGGCCGTCCGCCCCCTGACACCGATGACGCTACGGGCCATTGCGGTCAGCCACTGTCCGCAATGGCCCGGCGGCCCGGAAAGGCGGTCTAGAAGTGGTCTAGAAGGGGAACCCGCTGCGGCCGTGCTGGACCGAGATCCACTTGACGGTCGTGAAGGACTCCAGCGTCGTCTCGCCGTTGAGGCGGCCGATGCCCGAGTGCTTCTCGCCGCCGAACGGCACGATCGGCTCGTCGTGGACCGTGCCGTCGTTCACATGGAACATGCCGGTGTCGACCTGCTTGGCGAAGGCGACACCCCGCTCGATGTCACCCGTGTGGACGGCGCCACTGAGGCCGTACGGGGTGTCGTTGACGATGCGGAGCGCCTCCTCCTCGCCGTCGAACGGGACGAGGAAGACGACCGGGCCGAACACCTCCTGCTGGAGCAGCGCGGAGTCGGCGGGGACGTCGGTGAGCACGCTGGGCTCGACCAGGTTGCCGGACGTGCCGCCCCGGACCAGGGCGGTGGCGCCCTCGGCGATCGCCTGCTCGACGGTGCCGGAGATCGCGTTCGCCTGCTGGGAGTTGATCACCGGGCCGATGACGGTCTGCGGGTCACGCGGGTCGCCGACCTTCAGGGTCCTGACCTTGGCGACGAACTTCTCGGTGAACTCCTCGGCGACGGACGTGTCCACGAGGACCCGGTTGGCGGCCATGCAGACCTGGCCCTGGTGCACGAACCGGCTGAAGACCGCCGCGTCCACCGCGTAGTCGAGGTCGGCGTCGTCAAGGACCACCAGCGCGCTGTTGCCCCCCAGCTCGAGCACCGAGCGTTTGAAGTTCGCGGCGCAGACGGTCGCCACGTGCCGGCCGACCTTGTCGGAACCGGTGAAGGAGATGACCTTCGGCACCGGGTGCTCGATGAACGCGTCACCTATCTCGGCGATGTCGGTGACGACGACGTTGAGCAGGCCGCCGGGCAGCCCGGCCTCCTCGAAGAGCTTCGCGATCAGGGTGCCGCCGGCGATCGGGGTGTTCTGGTGCGGCTTGAGGACCACCGCGTTGCCGAGCGCGAGGGCCGGGGCGACCGACTTGATCGACAGCAGGAAGGGGAAGTTGAAGGGGCTGATCACGCCCACGACACCGACCGGCACCCGGTAGACGCGGTTCTCCTTGCCGTCGGCCGGGGAGGGCAGGATCTTGCCCTCGGGGCGCAGCGCCAGGTGGATCGACTCGCGCAGGAACTCCTTGGCGAGGTGCAGCTCGAAACCGGCCTTCACGCGCGTGCCGCCCAGTTCCGCGATGATCAGGTCGGCTATCTCCTGCTCACGGTCCTCTATGAGCCGCAGCACCCGCTCGAAGACCGCGCGGCGGGCGTAGGCGTTGGTCTCGGCCCACTTCTTCTGGGCGCGCGCGGCGGCCCGGTAGGCCTGGTCCACCTCGTCCACCGTCGCCACCGTGATCGAGGCCAGCTTCTCGTCGTCGTAGGGATTGAAGTCGATGACGTCCCAGGAGCCGGTGCCGGGACGCCATTCTCCGTCGATGTACTGCTGGGCCAGGTCGCTGAAGTAGGACGACATGTGATCCCTCAATCACTAGCGGAGCCAGATCCTGGTCACGGACTGATCGCACGTCATCGTACTTGTGTTTCAGGCGAGTTGAAGGAGGTCCTCAGGACAGTTGAAGCAGGCCGCGCAGAAGATCCCGGCTCTCGTCGGGGCCCGGGCCGTCCTGCTGGAGCTCCTTCAGGGCCTGCTCGTACTGGGCGACGTCCTCACGCTTGTCGAGGTACAGGGCGCTGGTCAGCTGCTCCACGTAGACGACGTCGGACAGATCGGTGTCGGGGAAGCTGAGGATGGTGAAGGCACCGCTCTCGCCGGAGTGGCCGCCGAAACTGAACGGCATGACCTGCAGTCGTACGTTGGGCCGCTCGGAGATGTCGATCAGGTGCTGGAGCTGACCGCGCATCACGGCGCGGTCGCCGTAGGGGCGGCGCAGGGCGGACTCGTCGAGGACGATGTGGAACTCGGGGGCGTGGTCCGCGAGCAGATGCTTCTGCCGCTCCAGGCGCAGCGCGACCCGGCGCTCGACGTCGGCCGGGCTCGCGCCCCTCATGCCGCGCCGGACCACCGCGCGGGCGTAGTCCTCGGTCTGCAGCAGGCCGTGGACGAACTGCACCTCGTAGACGCGGATGAGGGACGCGGCGCCCTCCAGGCCCACATAGGTGGGGAACCAGCTGGGCAGGACGTCGGTGTAACTGTGCCACCAGCCGGCCACGTTGGCCTCCCGGGCGAGGGAGAGCAGCGACTCGCGCTCCGCCTCGTCCGTGATGCCGTACAGCGTCAGCAGGTCTTCCACGTCCCTGGTCTTGAAGCTCACCCGGCCCAGCTCCATACGGCTGATCTTCGACTCGGAGGCACGGATGGAGTACCCCGCCGCCTCGCGCGTGATCCCCCGCGCCTCACGCAGCCGCCTGAGTTGCGAGCCGAGCAGCATCCGCCGCACCACCGATCCGGGCTCTCCCGCGCTCACGTTCGCCAGCCTCCCCAACCGTCTTCAGGGCCCGCAGTCTGCCACTAAAACACTTCGAGCAGTACTCGTCCGGTTACGGAAACGGAAAGAGGCGGGCCGTTTCCGCCTGCGTGTGTCGGGAAGAGGTCCGGACCTCTGGTGACAACCGCCGAGAAGATGGCGGAAAAAATGACCAAGAAGCGGTACGGGCAGTCCCATTTCGGTCGCGTGCACGTGCATCTGCCCTTGCATCTGCTCTGCGCATCCGAAACCATGGTTCCGCGCCACCGCTGCATCGCAACGACCGCGAATTCCCGGGAGTGCCTCGCATGGGGACGAATGGATCGACCATGCTCAAGCCGTTACGGCAGGGCCTTCCGCCGCTGGATCCCGCGGCCGTGTCCGATGCCGCCTCCTGCGCCCTGCCCGCCCGCTACGAAGCGGTGCGCGAGGCCCGGCGCTTCACCCGCGGCACCCTCGACCAGTGGGACGTCGGCGATCGCTTCGACGACATATGCCTCGTCGTCTCCGAACTCGTCACCAACGCCTTGCGCCATGGCCTGCCGTCCGATGTGGCATGTCCCGAACACGCCTCCTCCGTACGGCTGCACCTGATGCGCTGGACCGAGCGGCTGGTGTGCGCGGTGCGCGACCCGAGCCACGAGACGCCGGTGCCGCGCGACTCGGACGACTTCTCCGCCGAGTCCGGGCGCGGGCTGTTCCTGGTCGACTCCTTCGCCGACAGCTGGGGCTGGCACCCGCTCGCGGGCACGCTCCACGGCAAGGTGGTCTGGGCGCTGTTCCGGCTCCAGTCGGCCGGCTGACGCGATACGACACCGACGGATGCGCGGTTTCTACGCGCGTCACCCCCGCTCTTCCGGTGCGTCCGACATCGTTGCCAAGGGTCCCACGGGGGCAGCGCCCATCGCTCGGGCGTCAGCTCACTATCAGGTGGTCGAACTCGCCGTCCTTGACGCCGAGGAGCATGGCCTCGATCTCCGCGCGCGTGTAGACGAGCGCGGGGCCGTCCGGGAAACGCGAGTTGCGCACGGCGACCTCGCCGCCCGGCAACCGCGCGAACTCCACGCAGGAACCCTGCGAGTTGCTGTGCCTGCTCTTCTGCCAGGCCACTCCGACCAGCTGCGCGGCAACCATGCCGTTGTACACGTCATCCCCCCCGTACACGCCGTCAACGTCGCGGTCCACAGGTCGCTCCCTGGTGTACTGGCTGGTGTGGCCATAGATGCCATGGTCAACTGACCCGGATCATAACCGCGTTCACGTGCAGATGCATGCGCAAATGCACGTGCACACGGGGTGTTCTCGCGGTTACAGCTTTGACGTTCGCTTTACCCACCCGGGAGACGCCTGCGACAGCCAAGCTGCTCCAGCGTCTGCCCCAGAGCAGGCAGGACATGCCCCCGCCAACCCCCGCCCATGATCTTCCGTGCCATCAGCTGAGCCGGATCGTCCGGATCGAAACCTTCGTGCACCAAGAAGAGACGCGTACCGCGCCCTTCCTGTTCCAGGGTCCAGGTGATGGTCCAGTCCGCGGGGTTGGCCGGATCGGCGTCGGCCCAGCGGACGGACAGCATCCGCTCGATGTCGTAGGCCAGCACCCGTACGTCCACGACCCCGGAGAAACGGGCATTGGGACGCGGTACGGAGGTCATCCGGTACCGGTGGCCGACCTCCAGCCGGAAGTCCTCGGCACCGGGCATCTGCCACTGAGCCAGCAGCGCGGGGTCGGTCAGGGCGCGCCAGACCTTGGCGGGCGGATGCGGGAAGAACTGGTCGACCCGGATGGTGGTCAGGTCGTCATCGGGTTGGGCGTTCATGGCTGGTCATAGTCGGGCAGACGGTCGAGCAGGTCGCCGAGGCCCTTCATCTGATCGCGCCAGAACCGCTCGTACGGGTGGAGCCAGTCCTGCACCTCGGCGAGGGGGGCGGCCTCGAGGCGGTAGATGCGCCGGCGCCCGGAGCGCTGCTCGGAGACGAGACCGGACTCCCGGAGCACCTTGAGGTGTTCCGAGAGGCTCGGGCGGCGCATGTCGAAGTGGTCGGCCAGGGCCTGGACGGGCTGCGGCCCGCGCTCGCGCAGCAGCCGCAGCACTTCGCGGCGGGTGGCGTTGGCGAGCGCGGCGAAGACGCGGTCCTCGGCGGCGGTACCCGTCCCGGTCCCGGTGCTCATGGTGCGGTCAGAAGCCTTCCTTCTCCGTCAGCAGCATCAGACCGTTGCCGTCGGGGTCCGTGAAGGAGGCCATGCGCCCCCACGGGTACTCCTCCGGGCCCTGCACCTCGGTGCCCGCCTCGGCAAGCCGCGCGCAGTCGGCGTCGACATCGGTCGTCACCAACATGATCCCCCGTGCCGAGCCGGGCTCGAAATCGCCCATGCCCGGCCCGGAGAGCGTGAAGACGGTCTGCGCCCCCTTCGGCGCGACCTGCAGCCAGCGCCCGGGCGCCATCTGGAGATCGGCGGTGACCTCGAAGCCGAGAACGTCCCGGTAGAAGCGCAGGGCTCGGTCCTGGTCGGCGACGGGGAGGGTGACGAAGGAGGCGTGAGTGATGTTCATGAGTACGACAATAGGTAGGCGATTCCCTACCGGTCAAGCGTAGGTAATCGCCTACCTATGGGCCGCGAGCAGGTTCACAACTGATTCCTGCCCGGCGTCCGGCGGTCCTCATGGTGACTGCTGGTAGCTTGCTGCGGGCCGTCCGGCCGAGGACGGCCGGCCGCTACAGCTTGGGAGCTTTCCGGTGACGTCTGCGACTGGTGCGAGTGCTTCGGGTGCCGCGAGGGCGAGGGTGCGGACCGCGACCGTGGCCGCGGGCCTGGTGGGCGCGCTCGCCGCGCTGACCGCGTGCAGTGGGGGCGGGGGTGACGGCGACAAGACCGCCGCCTCCGCGACGCCGAGCGCCACCACCGCGTCGGCGTCCCCCTCGGGCTCCGGAGCGGTGTCCGGGGCCGCCGGCAAGCTCCAGGGCAGCTGGATCACCACGAGCGGCGGCAAGATCGTGGCCCTGGTGATCACCGGTAAGAAGGCCGGGCTCTTCGTGACCGGCCGGAAGGCCTGGTGCCAGGGAGCCGCGGGCGAGGAGTCCGGGATGCAGATGATCCATCTGACCTGCCCCGACGGCAACAAGGACCGGGTCACCGGCATGGTCGACGCGGTGGACGCCAAGGCCATGACCGTGAGTTGGTCGGGCAAGACCGGCAAGGAGACGTACACGAAGGCGGAGGGCGGCAAGCTGCCTTCGGCGCTGCCGACCAAGTTGAAGCAGTGAGTTGACTCGGAGCGTTGAAGCGGCGCGTTGCCGGCGCCGGGTTGAGGCAGTGACAGTGGTGAGTCCGGTGCGGAGCGCCACCTGAAGTGGTGATTCCGCCGGGGTGAGCGAACAGAGCCGGAGCGCAGGCGCCATGATGCAGGGGCACCGTCACGACCTCGATGGGACCTGCTCATGCGCGCCATTCCGCTCACCGTCACGGCCCTCGCCGCCGCCCTGCTGCTCACCGCCTGCGACGGCGGGGGGAGCAAGAGCGCAGGCAAGAACGGCTCGGCCTGCGAGATCGGCGGGGTCTCCGTGCAGATCGGGTCCGCGAGCGTGGCGCCGAAGGCCGGGGACACGGGTGAGATCCCGGTCAGCATCACCAACCAGAGCAAGGCCTGCACCCTGGACAACTTCGCGGGCGTCGTCCTGAGCGCCGGCAACACCGAGGCCAAGGTGTCGGCCCTCAAGGGCGCCAAGGCCCAGAAGCTGAAGCTCGCCAAGGGTGACTCGGCGTCGTTCACCATCAGCTACGTGCGGGGCAAGGCGGGCGACAAGGCCGCGCTGGACGCCAAGACCGTGAAGATCACCCTGCCCGGCACCACCGCCTCCCGAAGCTTCCCCTGGTCCTACGGCCCCGTCGCCACCCAGACCGCGGGCACCGGCCCGAACGCCTCCGTGACGGCCTTCCAGCAGGTCGGCGACTGAGCGCCAGGGCGGGCTGGGAGACGCGGGGTCACTGAGCGCCGGGGCGGGCTGGAGGGCGCGAGTTCACTGCGGGTTGGGCGGGGTGACGCCGGCTTGGGGCGGGCTGGCTCCAGCCTGGGGCGCGCTGACACCGGCTTCCAGCGGGCTGGCTCCAGGAGCGGGGGCGGGCTCGCCCCGGCTTCGGGTGGGCTGGCTCCAGGAGCGGGGGCGGGCTCGCCCCGGCTTCGGGTGGGCTCACTCCGGCCTGTGGTGGGCTGACACCGGCTTCCAGCGGGATGGCTCCAGCATGGGGCGCGCTGACACCGGCTTCCGACGGGCTGGCTCCAGGAGCGGGGGCGGGCTCGCCCCGGCTTCGGGTGGGCTCACTCCGGCCTGTGGTGGGCTGACGTCGGATTGGGGCGGGCCGGCTCCGAACCGGAGCGCTCTCACCCCAACTTCGGGCGATGCAAAGCGGGTCACCCAGCCCTGGGTGGTTCACTCCAGCCCGCGGCGTGCCCTGACCTGGGCGTGGTCTGCCGCTCGTGCGCCCTCCGTCCAGCCGGCCGCGTCGGTCACCCCGCGCAGCCGGCTGGTGGTGGTCTCGGGGAACATGCGCTGCAGGCGGTCGGTGACGGCTATCTCCCTGGTGGCGAGGACCGGCAGCAGGTCCTGGCTGACCTGGGTCTCGGCGGCGGCCGCGAGCCGGTCGCCGACCCGGTGGGCGTAGGCGGCCAGGAACGACTGCCGGAAGGTCTTGGTCCGCTTCCGCCCGCCGGCTCTCTGCGCGGCTTCCGCCTTGGTCATCGCGTGCGTGGCCTGCACCAGCAGCGAGGTGTAGAGCAGCTCGACCGCCTCCAGGTCCGCCTCGAAACCGACGACCGTGGAGAAGCCGAGCGGCTCGTTCCACACCGCGCGGCAGTTGTTCGCGCCGGCCACGGCGTCGAGCAGGACCGCCTTGGCCTGTTCGTACGGCGGCTCGACCCCGATCCGGCACGCGCCGGGCGCGTCCGGCGCGGGCGCGTCGGCGGCGAGCAGCGCCTCGTCGACGCTGTGCCGCGCCATCAGCTCCTGCGCCTTGGCGCTGAGCGCCTCCGCCTCCTCCGGATACCCGGTCGCCTCGGCCTTGGCGAGCAGCGCGCGGATCCGGGCGAGCATGCGGGAGGCGGCCGGGCCGGAGGCGCGCCGGGGCTCCTCCTCCAGGGGCTCCAGGGCGGGCAGGCACAGCAGCAGGCGGTACAGCTCCAGCGTGGTCGTGGCCTGCGAGAAGCGGTCGGCCTCGCGGGCGGGACCCTCGGGCAGCTCCGCCAGCTGGGCGGTCCAGCGGCGCCCGCGCGGGCGGTCCCGCCCGGCCTGGGTGCGGATCAGGGCGGCGGCCAGGCGCACATGCGCATCCTCCAGTTCGCGCCGCACCAGCCGTACGACATCGGCGGGCTGCCAGCCGCGCTGCCAGGCCGTCGCCACGAACTCCTCGCCCCGCCGCGCGAGTTCGGCGTCCGCGGCGGGGTCGGCGGCGAGCAGGGAGGCACCCGTGTCGAGGCCGGTGTCGGTGTCGTCGTACAGGGCGCTCCGGAAGGCCCTCTCGACCGTGCTGGCAGTGCTGGTCACACCGTCGATCGTGCCATGCCCCACCGACAGCGGGCCGAACTTTGTCCACAGGCTGTGGATGAAGGGAGGCTGGGGCCGATCGAGGCCGCCAGGTGTGCTGGGGCACGGGGGCGCAGAGGTGCGGGATGCAGTGGTCGAGACCGATGCAGTGGTCGAGACCAAGGTAGTTGCCGATGACGGAGGGGGCTGGAGGACGACCTCCGGGCGGCCGGAGCGGTCAGGCCCGGATCGGCGGTGCGGCGGGCTCCAGGTGCGGGTGGGTCGCCCGGCGCACCTGTCCCCCGAACGGGCACGGCGGCTGGGCGGGACATTGACGGGTTCCACGGGAGGGTCCCGGACGTCAACGCCGCCGCCCCGCGGACCACTTGGCCGACGGATCGTCTCAGTCCCTGGAATTCCGCCACGCGCGCGTGGGAGCGCACGAAGCATGGCGGCATGGTGGACACGTCTCTCTACGCGGCGTTCCTGATCGCCGCTTTCGCACTCTGCGTCACTCCCGGACCCGACATGATGTTCATCGTGGCGGTGGGCGGCCGGAGCGGCCCCCTGACGGGGGTGTCGGCCGCCGTCGGAGTCGCCTGCGCCATGCTCGTGCACACGGTCGCCGCGGCGCTCGGCCTGTCGGCGCTGTTCCTGACCCTGCCGACGCTCTACGAGGTGCTGCACTGGGCGGGCGCGGCCTACCTGCTGTTCCTCGCGGTCAAGGCGTTCCGGGGCGACGGCGGCCCGGTCGAGACCGAGGCGGCGCCGGGGAACGGGCGCCGTCGGGCGTTCTGGCGGGGCGCCGTCACCAATCTCCTCAACCCGAAGGTGATCCTCTTCAACGTCTCCTTCCTGCCGCAGTTCGTGAACCCCGGCCTGGGGCACGTCCGCGAGCAGTTCCTCGTCCTGGGCTTCACGATCACGGCGATGGGCGTGGTGGTGGACGGCTCGGTCGGACTGCTCTCCGGGAAGCTCGCCTTGCTCCTTCGGCGCAGTCGACGGCTCGCCCGGGGCCAGGACTACTTCAGCGGAACGGTGTTCGCCGGCCTGGCGGTGCGTCTGGCGGTCGCGCCGAAGTGACCGGCGAGCACGCCGAAGCACTGTCAACTACCGGTTGACACTCCGTTGGGTGCAACCTACGGTTGACACATGGCGACCAACCCGAACATCACGGCATCCGTACGCCTCGACGACCTCATCGAGGCCATCAAGAAGGCCCACAACGAGCCCCTCGAACAGCTCCAGGACGCGGTGATCGCCGCCGACCACCTCGGTGACGTGGCCGACCATCTGATCGGGCACTTCGTCGACCAGGCACGACGCTCGGGCGCGTCCTGGACCGAGATCGGCCGGAGCATGGGCGTCACCCGGCAGGCGGCGCAGAAGCGGTTCGTACCGAAGGAGTCCACCGACCTCGACCTCAGCCAGGGCTTCAGCCGCTACACCACGCGCGCGCGGAACGTGGTCATGGCCGCGCACAACGAGTCGGTGACCGCCCGCAACCCCGAGGGTCGCCCCGAGCACCTGGTCCTCGGACTGCTGGCCGAGCCCGAGGGCATCGCCGCGAAGGCGATCACCGCGCAGGGCGTCCTGCTGGACGCCGTACGGCAGGCCGCGACCGCCGCGCTCCCGCCCGCCGCGGAGGAGGTTCCGGACCTCATCCCCTACGGCCCCGACGCCAAGAAGGTCCTGGAGCTCACCTTCCGCGAGGCGCTCCGGCTCGGCCACAACTACATCGGCACCGAGCACATCCTGCTGGCGCTCCTGGAGCACGAGAACGGCCGCGGCGTCCTCAGCGGCCTCGGCATCACCAAGCCCGCGACCGAGGAGTACGTCGCCAAGGTGCTGTCGCTGCTGCTGGAGCAGACGAAGGCGGCGGCCACGGCGGCCGAGGCCGCGACGGACGACTCGACCGGCACAAAGGACTGAAACCGCAGGTCAGGCCGATTGTCAGACCCGGCTGCCACACTCGCAGTCATGACCGACCGGTGGGCGCTCGCACCGGCCGAGGACGGAGGCGTGGACGTCGCCCCCCTCGGCCCGGACGGCCTGCCCGCCGGGCCGGTGCGGCGGGAGAGCGATCTCGCCGGGGCGGTGCGGAGCCGCCCGGAGGTGACGCGCTGGGTGTGGCGATCCACCCCCGAGGTCTACCCGCGTCTGCTCGCCACGGGGGTGCGAGTGGAGCGGTGCTACGACATCGAGGACGCCGAGACACTCCTGCTGGGCCACGAGGGCCGGTACGGCGATCCGCGCTCGGCCGCCGCCGCCCTGGCCCGCCTCCGGGGCGGCCCCGTACCGCCCGACCCGCCCCAGCGCTCGGCCGAACCGGGCGCCCAGTCCCCGCTGTTCGAGCCCACCGGCACCCGCCTGCCCCTGACCGGCCTCCTCGCGGTCTACGCCGAGCAGCTACGGCGGCACGAGCGGACCGCCCACCCCGACCGGATGCGGCTGCTGACCGCCGCCGAATCGGCGGGCATGCTGGTGGCCGCCGAGATGAACCACGCGGGCCTGCCGTGGAGCGCCGAGGTCCACCGCCGCCTGCTGCACGACCTGCTGGGCGAGCGGTACGCGGGCGGCGGCGAGCCGCGCCGCCTCGCCGAGCTGGCCGACGAGGTCTCGGCCGCCTTCGGCCGCCGCGTCCGCCCCGACCTGCCCGCCGACGTGATCAAGGCCTTCGCCCAGGCCGGGATCAAGGTGAAGTCCACCCGCCGCTGGGAGATCCGGTCCGTCGACCACCCGGCCGTCGAACCCCTGCTGGAGTACAAGAAGCTGTACCGCATCTGGGTGGCACACGGCTGGTCCTGGCTGCAGGACTGGGTGCGCGACGGCCGCTTCCGCCCCGAGTTCCTCGCCGGCGGCACGGTCACCGGCCGCTGGGTGACCAACGGCGGAGGCGGACTGCAGATCCCCAAGGTGATCCGCCGGGCCGTGGTCGCCGACCCCGGCTGGCGGCTGGTCGTGGCCGACGCCGACCAGATGGAGCCGCGCGTGCTCGCCGCCATCTCCCGTGACCCCGGACTGATGGAGGTCGCCGGCCGTGCGAGCGACCTCTACCAGTCCGTGTCCGACCACGCCTTCTCCGGCGACCGCGACCAGGCCAAGATCGCCGTCCTGGGCGCGATCTACGGCCAGACCTCGGGCGACGGCCTGAAGAACCTGGCCGCGCTGCGCCGCCGCTTCCCGAAGGCCGTCGCCTACGTCGACGAGGCGGCCCGCGCGGGCGAGGAGGGCCGGCTGGTGCGCACCTGGCTGGGCCGGACCTGCCCGCCGGCCGCCGGATCCGGCGAGGACGCGGCAGGGGAGGCGGGCATCCCCGTCGCCGAGGACGACACGGAGACACAGCCCGACGGCCAGGCGCCCTGGGTCCCCGGCTACGCCTCCACCAACTCCCGGGCGCGGGGCCGCTTCGCGCGGAACTTCGTCGTCCAGGGCAGCGCCGCCGACTGGGCCCTGCTGATGCTCGCCGGGCTCCGCCGGGCCTGCGCGGGCCTCAAGGCGGAGCTGGTGTTCTTCCAGCACGACGAGGTGATCGTGCACTGCCCCGCCGACGAGGCCGACACGGTCGTCCAGGCCATCCACGCCTCCGCCGACCTCGCCGGCCGCCTGACCTTCGGCGAGACACCGGTGCGGTTCCCGTTCACGACAGCGGTGGTCGAGTGCTATGCCGACGCCAAGTGAGCGCTGCGCCGGAGGCATCCGCCCAAGGGGCATGGGGAAGTCGCGGCCGGCGTGAGCGGGCGGGTCGTCGCTGGTCGCGCAGTTCCCCGCGCTCCTTCGGGGCGCGCGCTGCTCCCAAGGCCTTCCGTCACTCCGCGAGGAGCTCCCGCAGTTCCGCCACGACCGCCTGCTCGTCGGTGCCGTCCAGCGCCGCGAGTGCCGCGCGCCAGGCGTCGTACGCCTCCGTCCGCCGCCCCCGCGCGCTCAGCAGCAGCCCGTGCTGGTGCCGGGCCAGGCCGCCCATGTAGCGGTCGGCGCGGGCGTCGGCGCGGCACAGCAGCTCGGCGCACTCGCGGCCCGCCCGTTCGGTCTCCCCCAGCTGCCGCAGCGCGCGGACCAGGCCGAGCCGGGTCTGGGACTCGCCGTGCCAGTCGCCGTGCACGCCGAGGATGCGCAGGCTCTCCTCGAAGTGCTCCGCCGCGGCTTCCGGTTCGCCGAGGGTGAGATGGGCGTAGCCGATGTTGCAGTGCGCCGAGTGCTGCACGATGACCGCGCCGATCGCGTCCCCGATCGCCAGCGAGCGCCGGTGCTGCTCGATCGCGGCGCGCGGGTCGGTGTGCTCGTAGAGATTGCCGAGGTGGCTGTGGGTGACGGCCTCGCCGTAGGGGTCGTTCAGCTGCCGCGAGTACGCGAGGCTCTGCCGCAGCGCCTCCCCGGACTCCGTGAACCGCCCGAGCCCCTCCAGCAGCAGCCCCCGGTTGTTCAGGCAGCGCCGGATCCTGGAGACGACTCCGAGCCGCCGCCAGATCTCCAGGCACTGGTCGGTGAGAGCGAGGGCGTCCTTCTGCCGGCCGGTCAGGAAGTGCAGGCCCGCCAGGTCACCGAGCGCGTACGCCTCGGCCGCCGCGTCCCCGAGCCGCCGTGCCGCCCCGAGCGCGGCCCGCCCCAGCACCTCCATCTCGGCGACCCGGCCGCCGCGCTGGACGTAGGGGAAGAGCAACCGCGCGAGCGTCGACAGGTGCGCGGCCCGGCGCGGGTCGGACGTGCCGGCGTTGCGTGACACCAGGGCCACGACGTTCTCCAGCTCCACCTCGCCCCAGCCGAAGGCCTGCTCGGCGGACTCGAAGGACGTCAGCGCGGCCACGTCGGCCGCGTGTTCCGGCGGCTGCGTGGATGTGGGCCGGCGCCGGTCCTCCTGGTCGATCCCGGGCTCCACGATCACCTCCAGCACCCGTTCGGCCACGGCGGCGTACCAGCGCAGGGCGACCAGGTCGGGGGTGGGCGCGGCGGCGAAGTCGGTCCGGCGGTCGGCCTCCCCCGGCGTCCCCGGGCTCCGCTCGGTGTCCGTGTCCGGAAGGTCGCCCGGCGCCCCCGTGCCGGCGTCCTTCCCCGTGTCCGCCAGTTCGCGGGCGAAGTCGCGGACGAGGTCGTGCGGGGCGTAACGGCCGTAGGTGGTCTCCTCCAGGAGGGCGACGTCGACCAGGCGGTCCAGGGCCGCCTCGGCGCGCCGCGCGTCGGTGCCGGTGAGGCGGGCGATCAGCGGGGCGCCGTAGGTCGGCAGGTCCAGCGCGCCGATACGGCGCAGCGCGAGGGCCGCGTCCCGGTCCGCCTCGCGCTCGGCGGCGGCGAGCGCGTCGTGGGCGACGGCCAGGGAACGCCGGACGCTCAGGTCGTCGTACTCGAGATGACGCAACCGGCCACCGGTCTCGGCGAGTTGGCCCGCCAGCACATCCGGGGTGAGGGCGCGGCGGGCGGCGAGCCGGGCGGCCACGACGCGCAGCGCCAGCGGGAGCCGGCCGGTCAGCTCGACCAGCGGGTGACCGGCGTCCAGGCCCTCGCGTCCGCTCACCGCGCGCAGCAGTGCCGCGCTGTCCTCGCCGGTCAGCGGGGCGAGCGGGAAGCGCCGGGCGCCGTCGAGGGCGGTCAGCGGCGAGCGGCTGGTGACGATCACCGCGCAGCCGGGTCCGGCCGGCAGCAGGGGCCGTACCTGGGCCGCGTTCGCCGCGTCGTCCAGCACCAGCAGGACGCGGGCCGGGGCGAGCAGCGAGCGGAGCAACGCGGTGGCCGCGTCCGGGTGTTCGGGGATGTTGCGGGGCTCGGCGCCCAGGTCCCGGAGCAGCGCGGCGAGCGCCTGGACGGAGCTGAGCGGGGTCATGCCGGGGGTGGCGCCGTGCAGGTTGACGTACAGCTGCCCATCGGCGAAACGTTCCCGCAGCTCATGTGCCACGGCCAGGGCGAGCGCGCTCTTGCCGACGCCCGCCATGCCGCTGATCACGGCGATGGCCGGAGCCGGGGCGGGCGGCTCGGTGAGCGCGCGCCGCAGCTCGCGGCGGACATCGACGCGGCCGGTGAAATGAGCGGGCGGCGGCGGGAGTTGCGCGGGCCGCGGGGT
Organism: Streptomyces sp. NPDC052107; assembly: GCF_040680215.1. Lineage (NCBI taxonomy): Bacteria > Bacillati > Actinomycetota > Actinomycetes > Kitasatosporales > Streptomycetaceae > Streptomyces > Streptomyces sp. NPDC052107. The sequence goes on along the minus strand of NZ_JBFAWG010000017.1, from coordinate 68,460 downwards.
CCGCCGGGCATCCGGTGCGGCACCGCCCTCGTGCGGGGCCGGCGTTTCGGCCTCCTCGGCGGCGCCGTCCAAGTGACCGGCACCCACGGGCTGGCGGTGCCCCTCCGCGCCCCACCGACGGCCGCCGCGCTCCCCCTCGGCCCCCTGCCGTTCCTCGTCACTCCCCCGCAGCACCTCGACGTGGGCCTCGCGGACCGCCGGGCCGGGTTCGATGCCGAGTTCCTCGATCAGGCGGGCGCGCAGATCACGGTGGACGGCGAGGGCCTCGGCCTGACGGCCCGTGCGGTGCAGGGCGAGCATGAGCTGGCGGTGGTACGCCTCGCGCAGCGGATACTCGGCGACCAACGCCGCGAGCTCCGGGACGATCCCGGCCAACCGCGTGCCATCCAAGGCGAGTTCTGCGTCGTAACGCCACTCCAGCAGCAGCAGCCGCGCCTCCTCCAGGCGCTGCACCAGGGCATAACCACCGAGGTCGGCGGGGAGCCCGCTGAGCGGGGTGCCGCGCCAGAGCGCGAGTGCGGCCGTGCAGGACCGTACGACACCCGGCCAGTCCCGCCGGGCATGCGCCGCACGTGCCTCGGCGACCCGGGCGTCGAAGACGTGCACGTCCAACTCGCCCTGGTCGACGCGCAGTACGTATCCCGGCGGTACGGCCCTGAGCCGGTCGGGGTCATCCAGGAGCCGGCGCAGCCGGGTGACGTGGTTGTGCAGGGAGGCCTGCGCGGAGACGGGCGGCGCCCCGCCCCACAGGGCGTCCTTCAGTGACTCCACCGACACCACCCGGCCCGGCTCCAGCAGCAGAGCGGCCAGCAGCGCGCGCACCTTGGGGCTGCCGATGGCACGGACGGCGTTGTCGGTATCGGTGCCGTCGCAGGGAGAGTTGCCCGGAGGGGCGTCGGGGGTGTCGTACGAGATCCCGAACGGCTGTCGGTCGTACAGGACCGGCGGCCCCAGCAGTCCGAACCGCAGCTCGCACCGCCGCATCACACCGCTCCACTGCCTTCCCGCGCGGTCGGGGCCGACCGCGCACCGCGACGAGCCTGTGCCCGCCGTTCCCTGCGAGCCTGTGCCCGCTGTTCCCTGGCGGAATTCCGCCCTGTCCACAACGGTTTCCCGCCACCTTCTGCCGTCCGGACCAGCCCCGGATCGGCCTGTCCGATGGCCTGTTTCGGATACCGTCGGCGAGTTCCGGCCAACAGGTTCGCCAGTTACCGACGAACCGTTGGCCATATGTTAGCGATCCGTTGGTGAATCCTGATGTGATCATTTCCATCGGATCTGGCCCGACGGCGCGCGCGTATGTCGCGTAACTCGGGGGAGTGTCGCCGTAGGCCGGGTCCGGGGACGCAAGGGGCCCCGGTCGGCGGAGGTGAACGCCCGGGGCCCCGTCCCGTTCCCTTCTCCACGCCCCGCTCGCGCCGGCGAGGCGATCGCCGCAGGCACCCACGCCCCGGATTCGGATCGGCATCACCGGCGAGGGCGCCGTGCCCGGCCCACCGAGGCCCGGGCACCTCAGCCCACCGCCAGATCTCCCGCGCCTCAGATCACCGGTGGACGTCCCAGCCGGGCGAGTCGCCACACCGTCCGCCAGCGCATGGGCCGACGCTCGCCGGCCGGCTCCCGCAGCCCTTCCACGAACCCGCCGAACCACGCCTTCAGCCCCGCCGGGGAGCGCGTGCGGGCGAGGGTGAGCAGCGTCCACACCCCGAGGTGCACGGGGACGAGCGGCAACGGCAGCCGGCGCCGGACGAGCCAGACGCGGTTGCGGGCGTTGACCCGGTAGTAGATGGCGTGCCGGGCAGGCGAGGTCTTGGGGTGCTGGAGGAGCAGTTCGGGGGCGTAGAGGATCTTCCAGCCGGCGTCGGCGGCGCGCCAGGCGAGGTCGGTCTCCTCGTGCGCGAAGAAGAACTCGGCGGGCCAGACCCCGGTCTCGGCCAGCATCGCCATGCGCAGGGCGTGCCCGCCGCCGAGGAAGCCGGTGACGTAACCCCCGCGCAGCGGATCGGACTTGCCTACGCGGGGCACGTGCCGCTGCTGGGTCTCGCCGTGCTCGTCGGCGATGCGGAAGCCGACGATGCCGAGGCGCGGGTCGGCGGCGTACAGGTCCCGTACGCGCCGCAGCACATCGGCGTCGAGGAGCAGCCCGTCGTCGTCCAGTTCCACGACGACGTCGACGTCGCCGTACTCCCGCAGGCGGGCGAGGGCGACGTTCCGGCCGCCCGGGCAGCCGAGGTTCTCCTCCACGTCGATGGTGGTGACCTCGCCGGGCAGGGAGAGCCGGCGGGCGAACTCGGGCAGCCGGCAGCCGTTGCCGACGATCACGATGCGGGCGGGGGCGAGGTCCTGCTTGGCCACGGACTCCAGCAGTGCGTCGACCTCGGCGGGCCGGTTGCCCATGGTCACCACGGCTACGGCGATCCTCGGCTCCACCACGTCCCTCACCCCATCCAGCCGACGGCGGCGCCGCGCCCTGACCGCGCGGCGCCCACCGTTCACCAAGATGTTGCCTCAGATCCGCGGGTTCACCCGATCACGATTCACTTTGCAGTCCCTTTGCTCCAGTTTTGTCAGATACCGGCAGGCCGGTCACTCAAATACAGGGGACGTTGGCGTAGCCCGGGTAATAAAAGCGCCCGGCCGGACCGAGGCTGTGGATGCAGTGGTCGGCGTTGGGGCTCTGGGACTTCGGGCTCTCGGTAGCGGCGGTCGCGGCCGGAGCGACGAAGAGGATCGCCCCTAGGATCATTGCCGCTACCGCCGATTTCTTGCCCGGGATGCGCCTCCGGAACGTCTTCATTGCCGCCCTCCTTAGGGCCGAGACGGGAGCGCCGCGGGGTTCACAGGGCGACGGTTCGGCGCTCGTGATTCCGCTCATCGTCATATGCCACAGACATGACGTCAACACCCCAAAGCGGACCTTTTTCCTACAAAAAGCTTGTTTCTCGACACCACCGTCACATCCGCTGAAACGAGAAAGCCCAGCTCGGACACTGTCTGAGCTGGGCTTCAGTGGAGCCGCCTTCGGGATTCGAACCCGAGACCTACGCATTACGAGTGCGTTGCTCTGGCCATCTGAGCTAAGGCGGCGCGCCGTCCGCACCATGGTGCGATCGGCAACGTCGGTAAGTCTACACAGTTTCTGGAGGTGCTCCGACCACGCCCCGGAAGGGCGGGCTCCGGGGCGGGTGGCAGGGGCGCGGCAGGGGCTATGAGCAGCGTTTTCCTGCGGCGGGCGGGGTGCCGTCGAGCAGGTAGGTGTTGATCGCCGTGTCGATGCAGGTACTGCCGCGGCCGTAGGCGGTGTGGCCGTCGCCGACGTACGTCAGGAGGCGGCCCGAGGAGAGCTGGTGGGCCAGGGACTGCGCCCAGTGGTACGGGGTCGCGGGGTCGCGGGTGGTGCCGACCACCACGATCGGCGCCGCACCCTTCGCCTCGATGCGGTGCGGCTCACCCGTGGCCTTCACCGGCCAGTACGCACAGTTCAGCGAGGCCCAGGCCAGGCCGTCGCCGAAGACCGGGGACGCCTTCTCGAAGGCGGGCAGGGACTTGTCGACCTGCTCGGGGCCGGTGAAGGCCGGCGGCAGGTCCAGGCAGTTCACGGCCGCGTTGGCCATCATCAGGTTGCTGTAGTGGCCGCTGGCGTCACGTTCGTAGTAGGTGTCGGAGAGCGCGAGCAGGCCCGCCCCGTCGTTCTCCTTCATCGCCGAGGTCAGCGCCTCGCGCAGCTGCTCCCAGGTGCCCTGGTCGTACATGGCCGCGATCACGCCGGTCATGGCCAGCGACTCGCCCAGCTTGCGGCCGTCCGCGTCGCCCGCCGGGATGGGGTGCGCGTCCATCTTCCGGAAGAAAGCCCTGAGGTGGTCGCCGACCTGCGCCGGCGTGGTGCCCCTGCCGCCGAGCGGGCAGTCGGAGTGCCGTACGCAGTCCTTCGCGAACGCCTGGAACGCCGTCTCGAAGCCGGCCGTCTGGTCCAGGTTCATCTGCCGGGCGTCCAGGGACGGGTCCAGCGCGCCGTCCAGGACCATCCGGCCGACCCGGTCCGGGAACAGGCCCGCGTACGTCGCCCCGATGAAGGTGCCGTACGACGCCCCCACGTAGTTCAGTTTCGGATCACCCAGCACCGCCCGCAGGATGTCCATGTCGCGCGCGGCCTCGACGGTGGAGACGTGCCGCAGCACCCGCGCCGAGTGCGCCCCGCAGCTCTCCGCGAACTTCTTGTCCGCCGTGGCCAGCGCGTTCTGCTCCCGCTGGTCGTCGGGGGTCAGGTCCGTCTGCGTGTACGTGTCCATCTGGCGGCCGTCGAGGCACTCCACGGGCTCGCTGCGGGCCACGCCACGCGGGTCCACCGCGACCATGTTGTAGCGGGCACGGACGTCGGCCGGGTAGCCGATGCCCGCGTAACTCTGGAGGTAGCCCACCGCCGAGCCGCCGGGGCCGCCCGGGTTGATCAGCAGCGAACCGAGCGGCCTGCCCTTGCCGGTGGCCAACTTGCGGGAGACGGCCAGCCGGACATCGCCCGCACCGGGGTTGGCATAGTCCAGCGGGGCCTTCATCGTCGCGCACTCGAATCCAGAGGTACCGCAGCTGTGCCACTGCAGCCGCTGGGAGTAGTACGACGACAGAGCCGACGGCGTCGCGGGCGGCAGGGCGGCCAGCACCGCGTCCGCCGCACCGCCGGCCGAGGTCGAGCTCCCGGAGGAGCAGGCGGACACGAGCAGGGCGGCGGCCGCGAACAGGGCGGCCGTGAGGCGAGTCGTCGTACGGGTGCGGGCGCCCCGGGTCCGGCGGAGGGATGGCCTGGTGTGCATCAGGCGAGCGTAACGCTGTGCGATGCCCTGGACGCGCTGCGTGGGGATTGTGCCTCGTACGAGGGAAAACAGCGGCGGTTTCTTGGGAGTGACATCGTCGGTCGGCCTCCCGGTCCCGGTGTTCAGCCCGCCCGCAAGAGGTCCACCCCGCCCGCCAGGGCGTCAGCCCGCCCGCAGCGCCATCGTCATCGCCTCCACCGCCAGCAGCGGGGCCACGTTGCGGTCCAGGGCCTCGCGGCACGCGGCGATCGCCTCGATCCGGCGGAGGGTGGATTCCGGGCTGCTGCCGCGTGCCAGCCGCTCCAGGGCGTCCTCGGCGTCTCCGTTGGCGATCGCCACGCGGGAGCCGAGCTGGAGGGCGAGGACGTCGCGGTAGAAGGCGGTGAGGTCACCGAGGGCGATGTCGAGGCTGTCGCGCTGCGTGCGGGTTCTACGGCGCTTCTGCATGTCCTCCAGGTCCCTCATCACACCGGCCGTGCCGCGCGGCAGCCGACCGCCCTGGACCGCGCCCAGCGCCGCCTTCAGCTCCTCGGCCTCCCTGCCGTCCATCTCCTCGGCGAGCTGCTTCGCGTCCTCGGCTGCCGCGTCGACCAGTTCCTGGGCGGCCCTGAGGCAGGCGCCGACCTCGTCGAGGCGGAGCGGCAGCTTGAGGACGGCCGCGCGGCGCTCACGGGCCTCCGGGTCGGTGGCCAGGCGCCGGGCGCGGTCGACATGCCCCTGGGTGGCGCGGGCGGCGGCCGCCGCGACCTCGGGTTCGATGCCGTCGCGTCGTACGAGCATGTCGGCGACCGCGTCCACGGACGGCGTACACAGGTTCAGGTGGCGGCAGCGGGAGCGGATCGTCGGCAGGACGTCCTCGACGGAGGGGGCGCACAGCAGCCAGACCGTGCGTGGGGCGGGCTCCTCCACCGCCTTGAGGACGGCGTTGGCCGACTTCTCGTTCAGCCGCTCGGCGTCCTCGACCAGGATGATCTGCCAGCGGCCGTTCGCCGGCGCGGTGAACGACTTGCGGACCGTGTCCCGCATGTCCCTCACCAGGATCTCGGAGCCCACGGCGGCCACCGAGGAGACGTCCGCGTGGGTGCCGAGCAGCGCGGTGTGGCAGCCGTCGCAGAAGCCGCAGCCGGGGGCTCCGCCGAGGGCGCGGTCGGGACTCACGCACTGCAGGGCGGCGGCGAAGGCCCTGGCCGCCTGGTTCCTGCCGGCTCCGGGCGGGCCCGTGAACAGCCAGGCGTGCGTCATCTTCGACGCCTCGGGCAGCGGCTCGCCGGCCGCGGCGGCCGTGACGAGGGCGTCGGCGTCCCGCGCGGCCGCGTCGAGCACCGCGCTCACCTTCTCCTGCCCGACGAGGTCGTCCCATACGGTCATGGGTCACGCCGCCCTTCCGTCACACTCCGCGTTCCTGCCCTCCATTGTGCGGGCGGGCACTGACAACGGTCCGGCCCACGTTCCGGTGACGGCCGGACCTTTCGACGCCGGTGGGGAAAGGCGAGGACGGCGCCGGTCGCTGCTCCGACCTGCGCCGCTCTGAGCCCGTACGTCCGGTGCCCGCAAGGGACCCGGTCGCTCAGCTTCGTCGGCCGCGGCCCCTGCGGCCCTGCTCCTCGTCGTGGTCGCCGTACTCCCGCTCGTCGTACGACCCCAGCAGCTCGTCCGCCAGCGACGGCAGGTCGTCCAGCGGGGTCTCCTCGGCCCAGTCGGGACGCGGTCGGCGGCGGGGGTTGCCGTCGGCGTCGAGCTGCGGCATCTCGCGCGTACGGTCCTCGGAGCCGTCGGGGCCGACGGCGGACCGCTCGTCCCGGAAGAAGCCGGGCGGCACCCGGTCCGCCGGGTCGTCACCCCGTACGGGCGGCAGTACGGCCGTCTCATCGGCCGCACCCGGAACCACCGGCGGCAGCACCGCCGTCTCGTCGCCCGCACCGGGAACCGGCGGCAGCACCGCCGTCTCGTCGCCCGCACCCGCGACCGGCACCTGCGGCAGCTCGGTCGTCACCTCGGCGTCGGTGCCGGGCTCGGCCGACCGCGAGGCGGACGCGTCCGGCTCACTCTGTCCCGGCGAGACCACCGGCGTCGGGACCGTCTCCTCGGTGCCGCGTGCGTCCGGCTGCACCACCGGGGTGGGAACCGTCGCCGCGTCCGGGGTCGGGCCCGGCGCGGCCGGCAGGGACGTGCCGGACCGGCGGGCCGCCGTGTCGGCCGCCGCCGCTGCCTCGGCCGCCTGCCGGCGGGCCTCCTCGGCGCGCAGCAGCGCCTCCTCGGCCTTGCGCTGCTTCTCCAGGCGGCGCGCTTCCTCTTCCGCGCGCAGCCGGGCCTGCCGAGCCTCTTCCTCGGCGCGCAGCCGGGCCTCCTCCTCGGCCTGCCTGCGGCGCCGCTCCTCCTCGGCCCTGCGGCGGGCCTCCTCCTCGGCGCGGGCCTCCTCCTCGGCGAGCAGCCGCTGCCGCTCCTCCTCGGCGCGCCGGGCCGCTTCGGCCGCCCGCTGCCGGGCCTCCTCCGCCTGCCGTTCGGCCTCGCGTCGCTGCGCCTCCTCCAGCTCGCGGCGCTTGCGTTCCTCCTCCTCGGCGCGCAGCCGGGCCAGCTCCTCCTGGCGCTCGCGCTCCAGGCGCTCCTCCTCGGCCTTGCGCGCGGCCTCTTCCTCGGCCTTGCGGCGGGCCTCCTCCTCGGCCTTCTTCCGGGCCTCCTCCTGGGCCTTGATCTCGGCCTCGGACAGGGGCAGCACGGTGTCGAGCCGGTGCCGGATCACGGTGGTGACGGCCTCGGGCTCCTGGCCGGCGTCAACGACCAGGTAGCGGCCGGGGTCGGCGGCGGCCAGCGTGAGGAAACCGGAGCGCACGCGCGCGTGGAACTCCGCCGGCTCCGACTCCAGCCGGTCCGGTGCCTCGGTGAACCGCTCGCGGGCGGTCTCCGGGGAGACGTCCAGCAGGACGGTCAGGTGCGGGACGAGTCCGTTGGTCGCCCAGCGGTTGATGCGCGCGATCTCGGTCGGGGACAAGTCGCGGCCGGCGCCCTGGTAGGCGACGGACGAGTCGATGTAGCGGTCGGAGATGACCACCGCGCCACGCTCCAGGGCGGGGCGTACGACGGTGTCGACGTGCTCGGCCCGGTCGGCGGCGTAGAGCAGCGCCTCCGCGCGGTGGGACAGGCCCGCCGAGGACACGTCCAGCAGGATCGAGCGCAGCCGCTTGCCGACGGGCGTGGCCCCCGGCTCGCGGGTGAGCACGACCTCGTGGCCCTTGGCCCGGATCCACTCGGCGAGGGCCTCGGCCTGGGTGGACTTGCCGGCGCCGTCGCCGCCCTCCAGGACGATGAAGAAACCGCTGGCCGCCGGCGCCTCGACCGGGTCGTCGCCGCCGAGCAGCGCGTCCTTGAGGTCCTGGCGCAGCGGGATGCCGGAGCGGTCGTCGACCTTGGCGAGCACCAGGACGGCCAACGGCAGCAGAAGCGCGCCGACCAGCATCAGCGTGAAGGAGGCGCCGCCGTGCGTGAAGACGAACTTGCCGTTCTCCAGCCGGTGCCGGCCGATGAGCCCGGCGACCACGGGCGCGATCAGGGCGCCGAGCGCAATGAAGACCCGGACGACCGCGTGCAGGTGCTCGGTGACGCGCGCCCGGCGGTAGTCCTCGGTCTCCTGGTCGAGCAGGGCGTGTCCGGTGTTCGCGGCCACGCCCGCGGTGACGCCGGCCAGCGTGACGATCAGCAGGACCGTGGTGACGTCCGGGACCAGCCCGGCGGCCAGCAGGGCGATGCCGGTGAAGGCGATCGCGAGGGCGAGCAGCCGGCGGCGCGAGAGCGAGGGCAGCAACGCGCGGGCCGTACGGATGCCGACGGCGACACCACCGGTCAGGCCCAGCACCAGCAGGCCGTACAGGACCGGGCCGCCGCCCAGGTCGGTGGCGTGCAGCACGCACACCGAGACGGCCGCCGCGATGGCTCCGGCGACCGCGGCGCAGGCCGGGACGAGCAGCGGGATCGCGCCCGTACGGCCCTTGTCGACACCGGTGCCGGTGCGCGGGCGGCGCAGGCCCTCCAGCGGGGACCGCGCGCGCGGGGTGCGTACGTCGGGCAGCTCCAGGAAGGTCAGCACGGACAGGGAGGCGGCGAACAGGCCGGCCGCAACATACGCGCCGAGGGCCGCTTGGTGCTGGTCGAACCAGGCCACGCCGGTGCCCAGCAGGTTGTTGAGCAGGGCGGCGACGACCAGCGCGGCGGCCGCCAGCGGGAGGGCCAGGAAGCCGGTGCGCAGCGAGAGACGGCGCAGGGCGTCCATGTGGTCCGGCAGCGGCCGTACGGTGGCGCCCTCCGGGGGCGGGCCGGGCAGCAGGGCCGGGGCCGCGCTCTCCCGGCACACCGTCCACAGGCGCTCGGCCACGCCGGTGACGAAGACGGTGACCAGCAGGAGGGCCAGCGCGTTGTCCGGGATCCAGTCGATCCACAGGGGTGCGACGATCAGCAGCGCGGCGCGCACGCCGTCGGCGCCGACCATGGTCCAGCGGCGGTCGAGGGGGCCCTCCTGGGCGGTGAGCGAGGTCAACGGACCGAGGAGGACCGCGCCGAACAGCAGCGCGGCGAGGACGCGCGCGGCGAAGACCGTCGCCACTGCGAACGCCACACCCCGGTATCCACCGCCGAACGCGCCCTGGGCGATCGACGCCTGGAGGGCGAGGACCACCAGGACCAGGAGGGCGAGGGTGTCGCCGACACCGCTCACGAGCTGCGCGCTCCACAGGCGCCGCAGCTCCGGTCGGCGCAGCAGGGAACGGACGGCGCGCTCGCGGGAGTCCGCGACCAGCTCGTCGTCCGGGGCTGTGGTGGGGGCCGTTGGCTGCTCGGCTCGCGTCATGCGTTCAGCCTATCCGGAGGCACCGACACCACACCCCGCCGCTCCTGGCATGAGCACGCCCCGACACCAAAGTGATGCCGGCCCGTTCGCTCTGCGAAGCCGGAAGGCACCGGAGGCGAGTCTCCTCGCCCGCCCCGGGGGGCGGGTCGGCGCTCCGTGCGACGGCGGGACGGCTCCGGGCCGGAAGCCGGAAACGGCAGGCCGCCGGCACGAGGCGCCGGCCCATCGGGCGAGGAGGCTGCCGTCCCACCGGGCGGGAAGCCGTGGGGGCCCGGTGGGAAGCCGCCGATCCTCCACACCCCGGAAGCCGTGGGCCCAGAGCGGGAAACGGAAGCCGTGGGCCCGGAGCGGGAAACCGCCAAGCCCATCCCGGAAGCCGTCTGTGACCCGCCGAGCCGTCAGTCCTCAGCGCCAGAGAGCGGTCGCCAGGAACCGGAAGGGCGGCCCCCGAGCCGGAAGCCACCGCCCCGTACTGGAAGCCGCCCCCCGTACCGGAAACCCCGGAGGCCCGCCGGCACCGTCGGAGGTGTCAGTCCTCCGTGCCGGACGCCGTGGCCTTGGAAGCGGTCGCCTTCTTGGTCGTCGTCTTCTTCGCCGTGGTCTTCTTCGCGGCCGCGGTCGTCTTCTTCGCCGCCGTCTTCTTGGCGGCGGTCTTCTTCGCCGGGGCCGCCTTCTTGGCCGGGGCCTTCTTCGCGGGCCCCTTCGCGCGCTTCTCGGCGAGCAGCTCGAAGCCGCGCTCCGGGGTGATCGCCTCGACGCTGTCGCCGGAACGCAGGGTCGCGTTGGTCTCGCCGTCGGTGACGTACGGGCCGAAGCGGCCGTCCTTGACCACGACCGGCTTGCCGGAGACCGGGTCCTCGCCCAGCTCCTTCAGCGGCGGCTTGGCGGCGGCCCGACCGCGCTGCTTCGGCTGGGCGTAGATCGCCTGGGCCTCCTCCAGCGTGATCGTGAAGAGCTGGTCCTCGGACTGCAGCGAGCGCGAGTCCGTGCCCTTCTTCAGATACGGGCCGTAGCGGCCGTTCTGCGCGGTGATCTCCTGGCCGTCGGCGTCGGTGCCGACGATCCGCGGCAGCGACATCAGCTTCAGGGCGTCGTCGAGCGTCACCGTGTCGAGCGACATCGACTTGAACAGCGAGGCCGTGCGGGGCTTGACCGCGTTCTTGCCGGTCTTCGGAGTGCCCTCGGGGAGGACCTCGGTGACGTACGGGCCGTAGCGGCCGGCCTTGGCGACGATCGCGTGGCCGGTGGTCGGGTCGGTACCCAGCTCGACGTCGCCGCTGGGCTTGGCCAGCAGTTCCTCGGCCAGCTCGACGCTCAGCTCGTCCGGCGCCAGGTCGTCCGGGATGTCGGCGCGCTGGTGCTGCTCGGTGTCCTTCTCGCCGCGCTCGATGTAGGGGCCGTAGCGGCCGACGCGGAGCACGATGTCGTTGCCCACCGGGAACGACGACACCTCGCGCGCGTCGATCGCGCCCAGGTCGGTCACCAGCTCCTTGAGGCCGCCGAGGTGGTCCCCGTCGCCGTTGCCGGCGTCGGCCGCGCCGCCCGTGGCAGTGCCCTCACCGAAGTAGAAGCGCTTCAGCCACGGCACAGCCTGCGCCTCACCGGCCGCGATGCGGTCGAGGTCGTCCTCCATCTTGGCGGTGAAGTCGTAGTCGACGAGCCGCCCGAAGTGCTTCTCCAGGAGGTTGACGACGGCGAAGGACAGGAAGGACGGGACGAGTGCCGTGCCCTTCTTGAAGACGTAGCCGCGGTCGAGGATCGTGCCGATGATCGACGCGTACGTCGACGGGCGGCCGATCTCGCGCTCTTCCAGCTCCTTGACCAGCGAGGCCTCGGTGTAGCGGGCCGGGGGCTTGGTGGCGTGGCCGTCGACCGTGATCTCCTCGGCGGACAGCGCGTCGCCCTCACCGACCTGCGGCAGCCGGCGCTCGCGGTCGTCCAACTCGGCGTTCGGGTCGTCGGCACCCTCGACATAGGCCTTCAGGAAGCCGTGGAAGGTGATCGTCTTGCCGGAGGCGCTGAACTCGACGTCCCGGCCGTCGGCGGCGGTGCCACCGATCTTCACGGTCACGGAGTTACCGGTCGCGTCCTTCATCTGGGAGGCGACGGTCCGCTTCCAGATCAGCTCGTACAGCTTGAACTGGTCGCCGGTCAGACCGGTCTCGGCGGGAGTGCGGAAACGATCACCCGAGGGGCGGATCGCCTCGTGGGCCTCCTGGGCGTTCTTGACCTTGGCGGCGTACGTGCGCGGCTGCGGCGGCAGGTAGTCGGCGCCGTACAGCTGCGTGACCTGGGCGCGGGCCGCGGCGATCGCGGTGTCGCTCAGCGTCGTGGAGTCCGTACGCATGTACGTGATGTAGCCGTTCTCGTACAGCTTCTGCGCGACCTGCATGGTCGCCTTCGCGCCGAAGCCGAGCTTGCGGCTGGCCTCCTGCTGCAGCGTCGTCGTCCGGAACGGGGCGTACGGCGAGCGGCGGTACGGCTTGGACTCGACGGACCGGACGGAGAACCGGGTGTTCTCCAGGGCGGCGGCGAGGGCGCGGGCGGTCGCCTCGTCGAGGTGGAGGGTGTTCTCGCTCTTGAGTCGTCCCACGGAGTCGAAGTCGCGGCCCTGCGCGATCCGCCTGCCGTCGACGGTCTGCAGGCGGGCGACCAGCGACGACGGGTCCGACGAATCGCCCGCGCGGCCGGTCGCGAAGGTGCCCGTCAGGTCCCAGTACTCGGCAGAACGAAAGGCGATCCGCTCGCGTTCCCGCTCGACGACGAGACGCGTGGCGACGGACTGCACACGGCCGGCCGACAGGCGCGGCATGACCTTCTTCCACAGGACCGGCGAGACCTCGTAGCCGTAGAGGCGGTCGAGGATGCGGCGGGTCTCCTGGGCGTCGACCAGCTTCTGGTTGAGCTGGCGCGGGTTGGCCACGGCCTCCCGGATCGCGTCCTTGGTGATCTCGTGGAACACCATCCGCTTGACCGGGATCTTCGGCTTGAGGACCTCCTGGAGGTGCCAGGCGATCGCCTCGCCCTCCCGGTCCTCATCGGTGGCGAGGAACAGCTCGTCGGAGTCCTTCAGCAGGTCCTTGAGCTTCTTGACCTGGGCCTTCTTATCGGCGTTGACCACATAGATCGGCTGGAAGTCGTGGTCGACGTCCACACCGAGGCGGCGGACCTCGCCGGTGTACTTCTCCGGCACCTCCGCGGCGCCGTTGGGGAGGTCGCGGATGTGCCCGACACTCGCTTCGACGACGTAGCCGGGGCCGAGGTAGCCCTTGATCGTCTTCGCCTTGGCAGGCGACTCGACGATGACGAGTCGGCGGCCGCCCTGTGCGGTCTCGCTGGTCGGGGACAACTTCGCTCTTCTCTCCGGTCGACGCTGGGGCCTCCCCAGGGCTTCCTCCCGGGGTCGCGGCGTGCTGGCACGTGTGACGCTGCGGAGTGTGACGGTACATCCCGCCCCCGTGTCAAACGGGAAAAGCCCACAACGGCCACTCGAACGGTAACCCGACTACCGCCATTCCTGCCGCCCGGACTACCGGGTACCCACCCCGAGGCATGTCCGGAGCGTGACGCTCCTCTTACTTCCGCGGCACTCTCGACGCCGCGCGCCCACCGACGTCAGAGGCGGCTCAGGCAGTACACGCCGAGGGCCAGCGCGACCGTCCCGGCCACGCTCGCAAGGGCCACCGATGCGACCTGGTTCACACCGTGGGCCACCGGCTCGCGGCGCCTGAGACGGGTACCGGTCCAGGTCAGCAGGGCGCTTCCGAACAGGGCGAACACCATTCCCGCGAAGATCGCCGGCCCTGTCTCCATCCCCCGCCCACCTCTTTCGTGCCGTCCGGCTCTGCCCGCGCCGGGAGACTGTCACGCACGGGAGACGGAACGGGGACGGGCGGGCGACATCGGGGTGAACGGCGGGTCGACGTGATATCGCACACGTGATCGACTGGCGCTCCGGACGGATGTTGCATCCATATTTTTCCGGCCGTTTTCCCGACATCGGCGCGTCAGGCAGCGAGATGGGCGTGTCCATGGCAGCAGCATGGGCCCGTCACGGCGCCCGCCGACGGTCCGCGCCCGGCCCGTGCCACGGCATACGACGATGATCCAGGCGCGGCCACGAAGGCATCGGGGGACGGCTACGACCGCACCGGTACCCGGCGTACCTCAGGCGACCCAGGCCGCCGTAGCATGTCGCCGCGCCCGGCTCGGTCAGTGCGCCGGCTCGAGGAAGCCCTGCTCCACCAGCAGGCGGATCTGGGCGGGCGTCCGGTCGCGGAGCACCACTGGGTCCTCGTCCATGAGCTGGGCGATGGCGTCGAGGATGCGGCCCGCGCTCAGCGTGCCGTCGCAGACGCCCGCGAACCCGGCGCCGACCGTGTCCACCTTGGTGGCCCGGCGCATCCCGCGGTGCTGGCGCAGCACCACGTGCTCCGGGTCCTCGGCGCCCGGCAGCCCGACCTGCTCCTGGACCACCTCGGCGGCGAGCTTGAAGTGGCTGTCGAGGAGCGCCGCGTCGTCGTTCTGCCGGAGATAGTCGAGACGCTCGAAGTGCGCCCGGATCGCGTCCCCGAGGGGCTGCTCGACCGGGTGCGGCCACTCCTCCACCGTGACGACGGGCTCGGCGGAACCCGTCCGGCGCAGGGTGATCCAGCCGAAGCCGACCGCCTTGACCTTGCGCGCCTCGAACTCGTCGAGCCAGGCGTCGTACCGCGCCTGGTACTCCACCGGATCACCGCGGTGGTCACCGGCGTCCCTCAGCCACAGCTCGGCGTACTGCGTGACGTCCTGTACCTCGCGCTGCACGATCCAGGCATCGCACCCGCGCGGCACCCACGACCTGAGTCTGTCCTGCCAGTCCTCCCCTGCCACGTGCTGCCAGTTGGCGAGGAACTGCGCGAACCCGCCCTCGTTCAGCCGTTCCCCCGCCTGTTGAACGAGCGAGCGGCACAGATCGTCCCCGCCCATGCCACCGTCCCGATACGTCAGCCGGGCACCGGGCGAGATGACGAAGGGCGGGTTGGAGACGACCAGGTCGAAGGTCTCGTCGTCCCGGACCGGCTCGAACAGCGAACCCTCGCGCAGGTCGGCGGCGGGCGCACCGGAGAGTGCGAGCGTGAGCACGGTGATGTGCAGGGCGCGCGGGTTGAGGTCGGTCGCCGTCACGCGCGTGGCGTGCTGCGTGGCGTGCAGCGCCTGGATGCCGGAACCGGTACCGAGGTCCAGGGCGGAGGCGACGGGGGTACGGACGGTGATGCCGGCGAGCGTCGTGGAGGCGCCGCCGACGCCCAGGACGACGCCCTCGTCGCGCTGTCCGATACCGCCCGCCCCGCCGACCGCGCAGCCCAGGTCGGAGACGATGAACCAGTCCTCGCCACCCGGGCCGCCGTAGGGCCGTACGTCCACGGTGGCGGCCACCGCGTCGCCGCCCACGCGCGTGAGCCACCCGGCCTCCAGCGCCTCCTCGGCCGACAGAACGGCCGCCACGCGCGCGTACGGCACCGGTTGCTGGAGCAGGAACAGCCGTACGAGCGTCTCCAGCGGCGTGTCGCCACGGGTCGCCCTCAGGGCGGGCACGGTCTCGCTGCGGGCCAGCGCCGCGTACGCGGGGGCGCCGAGCAGGTCCAGCAGCCCGTCGGCGGTGAAGGAGGCGGCCAGCAGCGCGTCACGCAGGCGTGCGGCGATGTCGGGCCGGTCGGAAGCGGGCAGTGAAGCGAGTCCGGAGTCAGTCACACCCCCCATTGTGGCCCGCGGCCCCTCCCGCACGCGGCCTCAGCACGCCTCACCGACGCAGTCCGGCGCGCCTCACGACTCGGCCCGGGCCACGGCCCACCGGGGGCGTCGGCCGACTGCCGGGAAGGGCGGACAGCCGGGAAGGGCCCCGCAGCCGACGCACGCGGCGCGCGTGGAGCGGCGACACGGCCGCAGCCGTGAGCCGCCCCGGCCCCAGCCGAAGCCGTGGGCGGAGCTCGTCTCAGCCCGCCTGCGCAAGGGGTGGGTCAGCCCGCCGTCGGCGACGACGAAGACGAGGACGACGAAGCCGTGGCCGCGACCTTCTTGCAGCTGGCCTGCTGGGCGATGGCGTTCTTGACGTCGCCCTGCTGGAGCTTCTCCAGCGCGTCCGTGCCGCTCTTGTGCTGCTTCTCCAGGTCCGTCATCTGCACCGCGATGTCGTGCAGACCCGAGGCGAACTTGGCCTGGTCCTTGGTGTTCAGCGCGTCGACCTGCTTCTTCAGGCCGGCGTAGGAGGCGGAGAGACCGTTGAAGCTCTTCACGACGTCCTGGAGCCGCTTGGCGCCGTCCTGGACACCGGGAGGCGCGCCCGCGTCGCTGACGGCGG
Organism: Streptomyces sp. NPDC052107; assembly: GCF_040680215.1. Classification (NCBI taxonomy): domain Bacteria; kingdom Bacillati; phylum Actinomycetota; class Actinomycetes; order Kitasatosporales; family Streptomycetaceae; genus Streptomyces; species Streptomyces sp. NPDC052107. Next base: position 52,475 of record NZ_JBFAWG010000017.1, on the reverse strand, counting down.
TGGCTATCGCCTTGTAGCCGTCGGCCATGTCCTGGAAGGCCTGCGAGTCCGTCTTCTGGAGCGTCTCGGGCTTGGCCGTGTCGGCTGCCGTCGTGCTGATCGCCGCGTTCGCCGCCTTGATCTTCGCATCCTGCGCGGGCACCGCGTCGCACACCGACTTGGCCCAGGCGACCAGCTTGGGGTCGGGTCCCTTGTCTCCGCCGCTGCTGGTGCATCCCGACAGCGTCACCACCAGTACCGCACCGCCGGACAGTGCGGCCGCGAGCTTCTTGTTCACCGGATTGGTCCCTTCCATGGCTATCGGCCCACGGACCCTACACGGCGGACGCACACTCTCCACTCCCCGAACGCCCCTAAGGCGCCCTTTGTGACTCTTTGCACCAAGAGAGAGAAGGCTCACCACGTGGGCGAGCCCACAGACGCGCCCACAGACGGGAACGGGCGGGCGGCACGTCAGCACGCGCCGTCCGCCCGCCCGTTGAGCAGGGCCTTCCCGGAAGGTCTAGGAAACCACCGCCGTGTTCGGTGAGTTGGAGACCCGCTCGGCGCTCTCGTCGTCACCGACGGCGATGCCGCGCCGCTTGGAGACGTACACGGCGGCGACGATCACCACGAGCGCGAGGACCGCGATCGCGATCCTTACGCCGAGGCTCTTGTCGCTGCCGTAGGAGAACTTGATCACTGCGGGCGCGATCAGCAACGAGACCAGGTTCATGACCTTCAGCAGCGGGTTGATCGCCGGTCCCGCGGTGTCCTTGAAGGGGTCGCCGACGGTGTCGCCGATCACCGTGGCCGCATGGGCCTCGCTGCCCTTGCCGCCGTGATGGCCGTCCTCCACCAGCTTCTTGGCGTTGTCCCAGGCGCCGCCGGAGTTGGCGAGGAACACCGCCATCAGCGTGCCCGCGCCGATCGCGCCGGCGAGGTAGGAGCCGAGCGAGCCGACGCCGAGCGTGAACCCGATGAAGATCGGCGCCATGACGGCGAGCAGACCTGGCGTGGCCAGCTCCCGCAGGGCGTCCTTGGTGCAGATGTCGACGACCTTGCCGTACTCGGGTTTCTCGGTGAAGTCCATGATCCCGGGCTTCTCACGGAACTGCCGCCGTACCTCGAAGACCACCGAACCGGCCGACCGCGACACGGCGTTGATGGCCAGTCCGGAGAAGAGGAAGACGACCGCCGCGCCCGCGATGAGGCCGACGAGGTTGTTGGGCTGCGAGATGTCCAGGGACAGACTCAGCGGCGCGCCCGGCCCGGTGAGTTTCACCCCGACGTCCTGCACGTTGGTCGTGATCGCGTCGCGGTACGACCCGAACAGCGCCGACGCGGCGAGGACGGCGGTGGCGATGGCGATGCCCTTGGTGATGGCCTTGGTGGTGTTGCCGACCGCGTCCAGGTTGGTCAGCACCTGTGCGCCCGCGCCCTCGACGTCGCCGGACATCTCGGCGATGCCCTGCGCGTTGTCGGAGACCGGACCGAAGGTGTCCATCGCGACGATCACGCCGACCGTGGTGAGCAGGCCGGTGCCGGCCAGCGCGACCGCGAACAGCGCGAGCATGATCGACGTACCGCCGAGCAGGAACGCGCCGTACACGCCGAGCCCGATGAGCAGCGCGGTGTAGACGGCGGATTCCAGGCCGAGCGAGATGCCGGACAGGACGACGGTGGCCGGTCCGGTGAGCGAGGTCTTGCCGATGTCCCGGACCGGGCGGCGGTTGGTCTCGGTGAAGTAGCCCGTCAGCTGCTGGATGACAGCGGCGAGCAGGATGCCGATCGCCACCGCGACCAGGGCCAGGATCCGTGGGTCGCCGTCCTTGCCCCTGATCGCCGCGTCCGTCACGCCGCGGAGAGCGGAGTACTTCGAGGGCAGGTAGACGAAGACCGCGACCGCGACCAGCGCGAGTGAGATCACCGCGGAGATGAAGAAACCGCGGTTGATCGCGCTCATGCCACTGCGGTCGGCGCGCCGCGGGGCGACCGCGAAGATGCCGATCATCGCCGTGAGGACGCCGATCGCGGGCACGAGCAGCGGGAAGGCCAGTCCGGAGTTGCCGAAGGCGGCCTTGCCGAGGATCAGTGCGGCCACCAGGGTCACGGCGTACGACTCGAAGAGGTCGGCCGCCATGCCCGCGCAGTCGCCGACGTTGTCGCCCACGTTGTCGGCGATGGTCGCGGCATTGCGCGGGTCGTCCTCCGGAATGCCCTGTTCGACCTTGCCGACCAGGTCGGCGCCGACGTCGGCGGCCTTGGTGAAGATGCCGCCGCCCACACGCATGAACATGGCGATCAGGGCGGCGCCGAGGCCGAAGCCCTCCAGCACCTTCGGAGCGTCGGCCGCGTACACCAGCACCACGCAGGAGGCGCCCAGCAGGCCGAGCCCCACCGTGAACATGCCGACGACGCCGCCCGTACGAAATGCGATCTTCATCGCGGTGTGCGAGACGGTGGTGAGATCCTTTTGCGGTTCGCCCGGTGCCGGGGTGGCTTCCCGGGCCGCCGCGGCGACCCTGACATTGCTGCGCACGGCGAGCCACATGCCGATATAGCCGGTGGCCGCCGAGAACGCCGCTCCGATCAGGAAGAACACCGATCGTCCGGCACGCTGATTCCAGTCGTCCGCGGGCAGCAGCAGGAGCAGGAAGAAGACGACGACGGCGAATACGCCGAGCGTGCGCAACTGCCGGGCGAGATACGCCATCGCGCCTTCCTGGACCGCCTCGGCGATCCGCTTCATGCTGTCGGTGCCCTCGCCGGCCGCCAGCACCTGGCGCACCAGGATCCCCGCGACCACCAGCGCGGCCAGGGCGACCGCCGCGATGACGGCCACCATGATCCGGTTGTCGTTGGTCAGGACTGCGGCTGCGAGGGATGTGGGATGACCCGATTGAGGGGTAGAAAGCCCCGCCATTCGTCCTCCTTGACGCTTGGGCTGAGCTCAAGATGTGGGGATTCTAGGTACCTCAGTGTGATCTAAACAGAGCGCGGTAAACGGAATCCGCCTCCGCCGACTCATCAGTAAATGATCGAGATCCCGCCCGACAACCCGAATGGAGTAATGCCCCCAGGGCATTGTCAATGATCGTGAATTCCTTCACGAATTCGAAAGGTGCCGCCTGACGTCGGAAAAACACCGAGGGCCCTGCTCGGCAGGGCCCTCGTGAAGTGGTACGGCGGCGCTCAGACCAGCGCCGTGGCCGGGGGTGTGGTCGGCCAGGTCATGCGGATCAGGCCGCCGTCGTGTCCGGTGGAGACCTGGACGTCGTCGACGAGGCCGCTGATGACCGCGAGGCCCATCTCGTCCTCCTCGATCTCAGCCTCGCCGGCCTGTCCGGCGCCGGGCGTGCCGCCCGGGGCGGCGTGCGGCGCCTCGTCACCGACCTCGATGGAGAACTGTTTCTCCTCTTCGATCAGCGCCACCTTCACAGGCGCGCTGATGCCGCTGCTCTGGTGCAGTCCGACGGCACGGGAGCAGGCCTCGCCGACGGCGAGCCGGAGCTCGTCCAGGACAGCCTCGTCCACCCCGGCCCTGCGTGCCACCGCTGCCGCCACCAGCCGGGCGGTCCGGACGTGCTCGGGCAGCGCGCTGAAGCGGAGTTCGACGGTGGCCATGCATCCCCCTAGCGACTACGGGCGTGCGGTCGGGGGCGGGGCCGCCGAGAGCCCGCACCCCCTGATGTGCTTCTGTGCCCCGGGCCGCTCCAAAGCCCGGGACGGAACCGGTCGACGCACCGGCCGCGTACTCAGCGGGCCGGACGGAACCGGCCGGCGTCCGGACTCCGACGGGAGTCCGGCGCCGGTGACCGGTCCAGGGTCAGTCGGTGGCCGCCACCGCTTCCTCGACCGAGGTGTGGATCGGGAACACCTTGGTGAGGCCGGTGATACGGAAAATCTTGAGAATGCGCTCCTGGTTGCAGACCAGGCGCAGCGAGCCCTCGTGGGCACGCACTCGCTTCAGGCCGCCGACCAGCACGCCGAGCCCGGTGGAGTCGAGGAAGTCCACGCCCTCCATGTCGACGACGAGGTGGAAATTGCCGTCGTTCACCAGCTCGACCAGCTGCTCGCGCAGCTTGGGCGCGGTGTATACATCGATTTCGCCACCGACCTCGACGACCGTACGATCGCCGACGGTACGGGTCGACAGGGACAGGTCCACGGATCCTCCAGCACCTTGCTATCGAGCGGACGCCCCTCGGGACACCTCGGCGGCCCCCGGGACGCATCGCCAGCCGCGATGGCATTCAATCACTTACCGGCAGGCGTGCACGACGCCTTGGCTCCATTGTCCGTCACGCCAGTGACACACTCGGTGCCGATGGCCAAGAATCACCGATCCGATCGATCCCCGGCGGACCCGGCGTCCCGCCCGTCTCCGGGCGCGGTCCTCGACCGGCTCGCCTCCGGGCCGAGCCGGTCTGCGCGCATCACTCATACGGAGCACTTGCCCCCGCGGGCGGGCCGCCATGCCGTCTGGCCTGACCGAATCCGGTCCGAGGTGATCGCGGCCGTCCAGGCGTGCGGCATCGAACACCCCTGGGCGCACCAGGCGCTGGCCGCAGAGCACGCCCTGGACGGCGACTCGGTGGTCGTCGCCACCGGCACCGCCTCCGGCAAGTCCCTCGCGTACCTCGTGCCCGTCCTGTCCACCCTTATGGACGGTGCCGAGGCTCCGAACGGCCGAGGCGCCACCGCGCTGTACCTGGCCCCCACCAAGGCACTTGCGGCGGACCAGTGCCGATCGGTGAAGGAACTTTCACAGCCGCTCGGCACCTCGGTGCGCCCGGCCGTGTACGACGGCGACACCCCGTTCGAGGAACGGGAGTGGATCCGCCAGTACGCCAACTACGTCCTCACCAACCCCGACATGCTGCACCGCGGGATACTCCCCTCCCACCCGCGCTGGTCCTCCTTCCTGAAGTCCCTCAAGTACGTCGTCGTCGACGAGTGCCACACCTACCGGGGCGTCTTCGGCTCGCACGTCGCCCAGGTGCTCCGCCGGCTGCGCCGTCTGTGCGCCCGATACGGCGCCTCGCCGGTCTTCCTGCTGGCCTCGGCGACGGCCGCCGAGCCCGCCGTCGCCGCCCACCGGCTGACCGGTCTGCCGGTGACCGAGGTCGCCGACGACGCCTCCCCGCGCGGGGAGCTGGTCTTCGCCCTCTGGGAGCCGCCGCTCACCGAGCTGCACGGCGAGAAGGGTGCGCCCGTACGGCGTACCGCCACCGCCGAGACCGCCGATCTGCTGACCGACCTCACCGTGCAGGGCGTGCGCTCGGTGGCCTTCGTACGGTCCCGGCGCGGCGCCGAGCTGATCTCGGTGATCGCCCAGGAGAAGCTGGCCGAGGTCGATCGCTCCCTGGTCCGGCGTGTCGCGGCCTACCGCGGCGGCTACCTCCCCGAGGAGCGGCGCGCCCTGGAACGCGCCCTGCACTCCGGCGAACTCCTCGGACTGGCCGCCACGACGGCCCTGGAGCTGGGCGTGGACGTCTCCGGCCTGGACGCGGTGGTCATCGCCGGCTACCCGGGCACACGCGCCTCCCTGTGGCAGCAGGCGGGCCGCGCGGGCCGCTCCGGGCAGGGCGCGCTCGCCGTGCTGGTGGCCCGCGACGACCCGCTGGACACCTTCCTGGTCCACCACCCCGAGGCCCTGTTCGACCAGCCGGTGGAGTCCACCGTCCTCGACCCCGACAACCCCTACGTCCTCGCCCCGCACCTGTGCGCCGCCGCCGCGGAACTCCCGCTGACCGAGGAGGACCTGGACCTCTTCGGCCCCACCTGCGCGGAGGTGCTGCCGCAGCTGGAGGCCGCGAAGCTGCTCCGTCGGCGGACGAAGGCCTGGCACTGGACACGCCGGGAGCGAGCCGCCGACCTGACCGACATCCGCGGTGCGGGCGGGCGCCCGGTGCAGATCGTCGAGTCCGGCACGGGCCGCCTGCTCGGCACGGTCGACGCGGGCGCCGCGCACTCCGCGGTCCACGAAGGCGCGGTCCACCTCCATCAGGGCCGCACCTACCTGGTACGCCAGCTGGACCTGGAGGACTCGGTCGCGCTGGTCGAGCAGGCCGACCCGCCGTACTCCACGGTCGCCCGCGACACCACCTCCATCTCCATCCTGGAAACCGACACCGAGATCCCCTGGGGCGCCGGCCGCCTCTGCTACGGCTCGGTCGAGGTCACCAACCAGGTGGTCTCCTACCTCCGCAGACGCCTCATCACCGGCGAAGTGCTCGGTGAGACCAAACTCGACCTCCCTCCTCGTACGCTGCGCACCCGCGCGGTGTGGTGGGCGGTCACCGACGACCAGCTCGACGAGGCCCGGATCACCCCGGAGATCCTCGGCGGCTCCCTGCACGCCGCCGAGCACGCCTCCATCGGCCTGCTCCCCCTCTTCGCGACCTGCGACCGCTGGGACATCGGCGGCGTCTCGATCCCGCTGCACCCGGACACCCTGTTGCCAACGGTCTTCGTGTACGACGGCCACCCCGGCGGCGCGGGCTTCGCCGAGCGTGCCTTCCACACCGCCCGCACCTGGCTCGCCGCCACCCGCGAGGCCATCGCCTCCTGCGAGTGCGAGGCCGGCTGCCCGTCCTGCATCCAGTCCCCCAAGTGCGGCAACGGCAACGACCCGCTGCACAAGAGGGGGGCGGTACGGCTCCTCACGGTGCTGTTGCGGGGGGCACCGGAGGAGAGGCCGGGGGAATGGGGGGCGGAGGAGTCGGCCGCGGGGGAACAGCGGGCGGAGGCGCCGGCTACGGGGCGGGCGTCGCGGGCTTGATCGTGCTCGGCATGGGGGCTTGCGGTACGGGGGCGGCTTCCGACGCCAGTCCTCCCGGCACGCGGGCCTCCGGCACGGATCCACCTGGCGCGGATCCCGCTGGCTCCGGTTCCACCGGCCCCGCTCTGGCCCTGGCCTTTGCCGCGAACGGCCCTCTTCCCGAGGCCGCCGTCACGTCCGAGGTCTCGCCGACGACCGCGCACCGCACCAGCCGTACCCCTTGGGCGGCCGCCACCCGCCCGGCCCGCGCGCAGGCCGCCGCGCCGCCCTCCTCCCAGTGGGCCGCCGCCGTAAGCGCCGCCAGATCCGCGCCGCCGGCCGCCCGATGCCGGACGACGACGGCCTGCCCCAGCGCGAGCACGACGCCGAACACCGCGCACAGCACGGCCATCGCCCCCAGGCTCCACACGGTGGCGGACCCCCGGTCTGACTGCCGCCGATCCCTCGCCCCACCTCGCCTCACGGCTCCGCCTCCCCGATCACCGCTGTCTGCTCGGCCGGCGTGGTCTCCTCGGCCGGTGCGACGGCCCGCTCCCGCACCTCGAACGGCAACCCGCTGAGCACCGGCGGTCTGGCCACCACCGTCACCCGTACCTGGTCGCCCTCGCGCCCGACCGTCACCCGGGCGCCGCGCGGCGCGGCCTCCCGGGTCACCGTCACCACGGCGTCGGCCGGGTCCTGACGGGCGGCGGCCCGGGCGCCGATGCGGGCGGCGTCCACGCACTGGATCTGTGCGGCCACCACGAGCAGCCCCCAGACCAGCGCCATCGTGAACGTCACCAGCACGCACAGCACCACGGCCGCCTCCGCGGTCACGAACCCCCGGTCCGCCCCTCGCTCACATCCGCGCACTGAGGGCCTTCTTCACGATGTCCTGCAGCTCCGTCCGAACCTGGCCGCTGGTGACGACCTCGTAGAGCAGCAACGCGAACCCGACGGCCGCGATGATCCCCATCGCGTACTCGGACGTCACCATTCCGGCATCCCTGCGGCGCTTTCCCCGCAGCCGGACCGCCGTCGCTTCCTTGATCTTCCTGTGCATTCCAACCCCCTGGGATTCAGGTCTTTTGTGGTTCTCTGCGATTGCTCGGTTCGTTGTCCGCCTGGGCTCGTTCGCTCTGGTACGCCTCACCTGCCTCCCATCACGCCGCCCGCGAGGCCGATCACGACGGGCAGCACGCCGACCGCGATGAAGGCGGGCAGAAAGCACAGGCCCACCGGCGCGGAAATCAGTACGGCCGCGCGCCGGGCCCGGGCCGTCGCGGTGCGGGCCCACTGCGCGCGTGCGTCGGAGGCGAGGCGGGCGGCCGGGCCGGCCGCCGGAAGCCCGGACTCGTCGGCCCGCTCCAGCAACCGCGCCAGCGCTCCGGCGCCGGGCAGTTCGGCCAACCGCCGCCAGGCGTACGCCGGTTCACCGCCGAGCCGCACCTCGGCCGCACCCCGCGCCAGCGCCTGACCCACCGGCCCGTCGAGCGCCTCCCCCACCGCCTGTGCGGCGATCACCGGTCCGGCGCCGGCCGCGATGCAGGCGGCCAGCAGATCGGCGGCGAGCGGGAGTTGGCGTATGGCGGCGGCCGTGCCGACCGGCTCCGCCCGGCGGACCGCCAACTGCCGGCTCCGCCACCACCGCAGCACGACCCCGGCACCCAGCCCCAGCACGGCCCCGGTCACACCGCCGACCAGGACCCAGGCACCGCACACCGCCCCGGCCACCGGCAGCCACCGCCGCAGCGTGCCCGCCGACGCGAACCGCCGCCTGGGCACCGGCACGTCCAGACCGAGCAGCTCGGCAACCCGCTGACGCGCCCGACGCCGTCTGCGGACCAGCTCCAGCCACCGAACCGCCCAGCCGAGGACCAGCACAACGCCCCCGACCGTCCCCAGCCTGTGGACAACTTCCCCGCTCATACCGCCCGCTCTCCCCACATGTCCCAATCGGCGCACACCATCACGCGCCCCGTCCCGCACACGCCGCTCCCCCGCAGACCGCTCCCGGCACCCCCGCCCCGCTCACACCACCCTCGCCCCCCGCACGATCCGCACGGCCCACCACATCCCGGCCGCCTCGAAGGCGGATCCGATCGCCAGGCAGCCGAGGCCGGCGCCTGTGTGGAGGAGGACGTGGAGCGGGTCGGCGCCCATGGCCGAGCCGAGGAGGAGGCCGAGGGCGGGGAGTACGGCGAGCAGTACCGTGGTCGCGCGGGCACCTGCCAACTGGGCGCGCAGGTCGGCACGCTGGTCCCGCTCGGCGCGCAGGGCCGCGTCCAGCCGGTCCAGGCCCGCCGCGAGCCCGGCCCCCTGGTCCACGGCCACCCGCCAGCACGCGGCCAGCCCGAGCAGGCCCTCAGCGCCCGCCTGCCGGGCCGCCGCGGTGAGCGCGCCGGGCACGTCCCCGCCGAACCGCGCCGCCGCGACCACGGCCGCCTGCGCCTCGCCGAGCCCGCCGGAGTCCCGCGCCGCCCGCAGGAGTGCCTCGCCCGGCTGTCGTCCGGCGCGCACCTCTCCGGCGAGAGCCCCGCACAGGACGATCACCGCGTCCGCCCGCCCCTCCCGAACCCGCCGGGCCTGCCGGGCCAGCCGCACCCGGCGCAGCACCGGCACCCCGGCCGCCCCCACGACGACCGGAATCACCGAGGCTCCCAGCAACCCGAGCAGCAGACCGGCAGCGAGGGCCCACCACTCGGCTCCCAACCGGTCGCGCAGCCGCCGTAGTTCCGCGAGGGCCCGGTCCCAGGAGAGCGGGCCGGTCGCCACCACTCCGCCGCCCGCGAGCAGCAGCCGCGCCCGCCGCATTCCGTAGTGCCGCCCGCCCAGCAGCCAGACCAGCGCACCGAGGCAGATCAGCGCCGCGCCCATGGACGTCTCACCGATCACTTGCCGCACCCCTCTCCGAGTCCGCTCCGGCCTGCAGGAGCCGCTCCAGCCGCTCCCAGCCCCAGCAGGGCGCTGAGCAGGGTCGTCTTGCCGCTTCCGGTGCCGCCGCTGACGAGGAAGGACAGCCGGGCCGCGAGCAGCGCCTTGAGGATCCGGTCGCCGCCTGGCGGCACCGTGCCGGCCTCGACCAGTTCCTCCAGCGTGAACGCCCGGGGCCGTACGACCCGCAGGGCCAGGCAGGTGCAGCCGACGGCGACCGGGGGCAGCACCGCGTGCAGGCGGGTGCCGTCGGGCAGCCGGGCGTCCGCCCACGGCCGGGCGTCGTCCAGCCGGCGTCCGGCCACGGCGGCCAGCCGCTGCGCGAGGCGTCGTACGGCCGCCGCGTCGGCGAAGGTCACCGGGGTCAGCTCCAGGCCGCCGCCGCGGTCCACCCACACCCGGTCGGGGGCGGACACCAGGACGTCGGTGACGTCCGAATCGGCGAGCAGCGGCTCCAGGGGCCCGGTGCCGACGAGTTCGGACCTCAGCTGCCGGGCCGCGCCGAGGACTTCGGCGTCGCCGAGCACCCGGCCCTGTTCGCGCAGGGCCTGGGCCACGCGCGCGGGGGTGGGTTCGGCGCCGCTCTCGGCCAGCCGGCGCCGGACGCCGTCGAGCAGGGCGGCGCCGTCCGCGCGGTCGAGTCCGGGGAGGGTCATCGGGCGCCTCCGGCCTCGACCAGTGCGCGCTCCCAGAAATTCGTGCAGAAACGGGCGAGCGGGCCTCGTCCGGTCGCGGCGGGCGGTTTCGCACCACCCCGCGGGCGCAGCAGCGGCGGTTCGACCGGTACCTCGCCGGCCAGCGGCAGGCCGAGCAACCGGGACACCTCCCGGTCGTCCAGGCCCGGTGCGTAGGGCCCGCGCACCGCCACGCGCAGGTCGCGCACGACCATGCCGACGGCGGAGGCGACCCGCCCGGCGGCCGCGACCGCGCGCAGTTCGGCGGGGACGACGAGCAGCGCCAGGTCGAGCTGGGCGAGGACTTCGGCGACCCCGTCGTCGAGACGGCGGGGCAGGTCCACCACGACCGTGCCGCCGCGCCGGCGGGCGGCAGCGAGCACCGCGCGCACGGCCTGCGGCGGTACGGCGACGCAGTCGCCGCGGTCCCAGCTCAGCACGCGCAGGGAGTGCAGTTCGGGCAACGACTCCTCCAGGGCGCCGCCGCCGACCCGGCCGCGGGAGGCGGCGAAGGCGGGCCAGCGCAGTCCGTCGGCGCTCTCGCCGCCGAGGAGTACGTCGAGTCCCCCGCCGAGCGGATCGGCGTCCACGAGGAGGGTGCGCAGTCCCTCGCGCGCGGAGGTGACGGCGAGCGCGCACGCGAGCGTGGAGGCGCCGGCCCCGCCCCGGCCGCCGATCACCCCGACGGTGAGGGCCGGGCGGCCGGCTCCCTCGGCGACGTCGGCGATGCGGTCGACCAGCCACTGCTCGCCGTCGGGCAGCATCAGGACGTGGTCGGCGCCGATCTCGACGGGGCGTTGCCACACCCCCGGGTCGTCCTGGTCGCGGCCGACCAGCACCACTCCGCGCCGACGGGTGGCCCCGCCGACCCGGCGGGCGACGTCGTCGCCGACCAGCACCAGCGGGGCCGCCTCCCAGCCGTCGCCGTGTGCGGGGACGCCGTGGTGGACCTCGGGTGTGGCGCCGGCAGCCGCGCACAGGCGCAGCAGGTCGTCCAGGAGTTCGGCGTCCTCGGTGACGATGAGCGGCCTGCCCGGCCGGTCCGGGGTGCCGGGCGGCGGGTCGTGGGTGACGGCTGCGGTCACAGGTGTTCCCCCTTCGCTGCGTGGGCCGCGCAGCCCCTGCGGCCACGCGATTCCCAAAGGTGTGAAGAACCGGCAAGCGGCCCCCCATATGAGCGGCCGACAGAAACCGGCCATAGGCGCTCCGGCAATCGGAACCGGCCATGAACTCGCCGCGGCCGAGCGCGCTGGAATCACGGTGCAGCGATCCGCGAAATCATGTGGATCTTGGTCGAAAACTGTGGACAACTCGAGGGCTGTGAATATCGCCGTCACCCATACCGGTGAGCTCTGTACCGATCCCTGTGCGACTTCCTCAGAGCAGCGCGACGATTACCGGGAGTGACGGATCACGGGCACACAGAAGCGGCGGCCACGGCGGCGTCGTACCGACCCCGCGGTCGCGTGGGAAAAGGGGAGGAAGGAGAAAACGCGTCCGGACATGCGACGACCCCCGCCGGGGGGGAGAGCGGGGGTCGTCCCCACGGCCGACTCGGGGGGGGAGGAGTCGGACCGGGTTGGCACGGTCGCGAACGATCCGTGACTTCCATGGTGTACCCGAGAGCCCTCTCAGGCAAACCCACGCGCCCCACCTTACGCCGAATGGCGGGCGCCTATGCTCTGGGGCGTGGAAAACCACTCCTTGCCCCGCGCAGCAGCCTTCTTTGATCTGGACAAGACGGTCATTGCGAAGTCGAGCACGCTCACCTTCAGCAAGTCCTTCTACCAAGGCGGGCTGATCAACCGCAGGGCCGCGCTGCGTACCGCATATGCCCAGTTCGTCTTCCTGGTCGGCGGCCTGGATCACGACCAGATGGAGCGCATGCGCGAGTATCTGTCCACCTTGTGCCGCGGCTGGAACGTGCAGCAGGTGCGGGAGATCGTCGCCGAGACGCTGCACGACCTGATCGACCCGATCATCTACGACGAGGCCGCCTCCCTCGTCGAGGAGCACCATGCGGCCGGCCGGGACGTGGTGATCGTGTCGACCTCGGGCGCCGAGGTGGTCGAGCCCATCGGCGAACTGCTCGGCGCGGACCGGGTGGTGGCCACGCGCATGGTCGTCGGCGAGGACGGCTGCTTCACCGGAGAGGTGGAGTACTACGCCTACGGCCCGACCAAGGCCGCGGCGATACGGGAGCTGGCCGCGTCCGAGGGCTACGACCTCGACCGGTGCTACGCCTACAGCGACTCGGCGACCGATCTGCCGATGCTCCAGGCCGTGGGGCACCCGCGCGCGGTGAACCCGGACCGCGTCCTGCGCCGCGAGGCACTCGCGCGCGGCTGGCCGGTCCTGGAGTTCCGCCGGCCGGTCCCGCTGAAGAAGCGGCTGCCCGCGTTCTCCGTCCCCGCCCGCCCCACACTGGTCGCGGCGGCGGCCATAGGAGCGGCGGCCGCGACCGCCGGCCTCGTCTGGTACGCCAGCCGGCGGCGAAGCACCGCCTGACGCCCATGCACCGCCAGACGCCCAAGCACCGCCGGACGCCGAGCACCGCCTGACGTCGAAGCACGACCCGACCGAGGCCCGTTTCACCCTCGTTTGAACCTAAAAGTAAAGAACCGGAGGCAGGGGTTTCGCTTCCCCCGGGCTCGCGGTACAAAGACCTTAGGCCCGCGAGACCAAAGGACATCCGAGAGGATCACCTACCACTACGCACTTGGCCCACGGACCACGCATTGACACCGAGCACCCACGCGACGTCGACCCGTCGATTACGGGCCAGCCGCACCAGGTGACGGGCAAAGTCCCCGACCTGATGGGCAGATATCGAGGACGCTTGGTAACCCGGTGAACATGCCAGCGGCGGTACGAGGACTCGTACCGCCGCATTTGTGTCCGGGGCAGCTCCCGGGACGTTCTCTCAGGCCGCGCCGCGCTGCAGCGCCTCGCACACCGCCGTCGACTCGCGCGCACCCAGTTCGATCGCCCGGCCGCAGTGCGCGATCCAGGCCGCCATGCCCTCGGGGGTGCCGGAGACGTATCCGTCCAGCGCCGCCAGATAGGAGGCGCGGCCCAGTTCGGCGTGGCCGACCTCCGGCGGGCAGATCGCCTTCGGGTCCAGGCCGCTGCCGATCAGGACGATCCGCTCGGCCGTGCGCGCGACCAGGCCGTTGTGCGACACGAAGGGCCGCAGCGCGAGCAGCTCGCCGTGCACCACGGCGGCCGTGACCAGCGCGGGCGCGGACGTCCCCGCGATGATCAGGTCCGCGAGCCCCTCCAGCCGCCCGGAGACATCCTCGGCGTCCGGCAGCGGCACCTCGATCAGCGGTTCATCCACCGGCTCGCCGGCCTGGCGCGGCCTGCCGATCTCGTCGTCCTTGCTCGCCGCGGCCACCAGGTGCAGCCGGGCCAGCACCCTGAGTGGCGACTGCCGCCAGATGGACAGCAGCTGTCCCGCCTCCGCCGACAGCCTGAGGGCCGCGCCCATGACGCGCGCCTCGGCGTCGCCGCCGAAGTCGGTACGCCGCCGCACCTCCTCCAGGGCCCAGTCGGCGCCGGACAGCGCCGCGGAGCCGCGGGCACCGCGCAGGGCCGCCTCGGAGGTGATCTCGGCGCTGCGGCGGCGCATGATCCGGTGCCCGTAGACCCGGTCCACGGCCTTGCGCACGGATTCCACGGAGTCGGCCACGCCGGGCAGCGAGCCCAGGGCCGCGAGCGGGTCGGCGTTCGCGCCTGTCGTACTCATGAGTACGACATTACGCATCCCCTCGGCCGACCCCTCGAAGGAGTGGTCTTCTTCACGTCCGACTGCCACTTACAGCTATCGCCCGACTACCGTTGGTGAACATGAAAATTGCTTTCGCCGGGAAGGGCGGCAGCGGCAAGACCACGCTCTCCTCCCTCTTCATCCGCCACCTCGTGGCCACCGGCGCCCCGGTGGTCGCCATCGACGCGGACATCAACCAGCACCTCGGGCCCGCGCTCGGACTCGACGACGCGGAGGCCGCCGCGCTGCCCGCCATGGGCGAACGGCTTCCGCTGATCAAGGACTATCTGCGCGGCAGCAACCCGCGCATCGCCTCCGCCGCCACGATGATCAAGACGACCCCGCCCGGTGAGGGCTCGCGGCTGGTCGGGGTGCGGGAACCGAATCCGGTCTACGACGCCTGTGCGCGTCCGGTGGAACTCGACGGCGGCGCCGTCCGTTTGATGGTCACCGGCCCCTTCACGGACGCCGACCTGGGCGTCGCCTGCTACCACTCCAAGACGGGAGCGGTGGAGCTGTTCCTGAACCACCTCGTCGACGGTCCCGACGAGTACGTCGTGGTCGACATGACGGCCGGTTCCGACTCCTTCGCCTCCGGCATGTTCACCCGCTTCGACATGACATTCCTCGTCGCCGAGCCGACCCGGAAGGGGGTCTCCGTCTATCGCCAGTACAAGGAGTACGCCCGCGACTTCGGCGTCGCGCTGAAGGTCGTCGGCAACAAGATCCAGGAACAGGACGACATCGACTTCCTGCGCACGGAAGTCGGGGACGACCTGCTCGTGACGGTCGGGGGCTCGGACTGGGTGCGCGCCATGGAGAAGGGCCGGCCGCCCCGGTTCGATCTGCTGGAGGAGTCCAACACCCGCGCCCTGCACACCCTCCGAGCAGCCGTGGACGCCACGTACGAGCTGCGGGACTGGAAGCGCTACACCCGCCAGATGGTGCACTTCCACCTGAAGAACGCCGAGGCGTGGGGCAATGAGCGCACCGGGGCCGACCTGGCGGCGCAGGTCGACCCGGCATTCATGCTCGGCGAAAGCCTCGGCGCGGACGCCACAACCGTCGTGTGATGCCCATGGTTTGCGCGTGGCGCCCACGGTTTGCGCGTGGCGCCCATGGCTTGCTCGTGACACCTATGGGTTCCGCGTGACGCCTAAGGCCTGAGCGCCGGCGCCCCGGGCACACCCTTGGGCGCCGGGGCCGGGCGGCCGGAGAGGAAGGACGCCCAGCCCTGCCTGGGGGCCTGGCCCACCTCCAGGGTGCGCAGCTTCTCCAGGGTCTTCGGGTCCTGGGCGTCCAGCCAGTCCACCAGCTGATGGAAGGAGACACAGCGCACGTCGGGCTTGTTGCACACCTCCTTCACCGTGTCCTCGACGGCGCGCATATAGGTGCCGCCGTTCCAGGACTCGAAGTGATTGCCGATGATCAGCGGGGCGCGGTTGCCGTCGTAGGCCCGGTAGAAGCCCTTGACCAGGCCGTCGCGCATCTGGTCGCCCCAGTAGTCGAACTTGTCCGGGTCGCCCTGGGCCTTCGCGCCGGACTGGTTGACCATGAAGTCGTAGTCCATGGTCAACTGCTCATAGGGGTGCCCCGGGAACGGCACCAGCTGCATCGACAGGTCCCACAGCCCGTCCTTCTTCTTGGGCCAGACCTGGTTGTTGACCCCGCTGGAGTCGTAGCGGAAGCCCAACTGGCGGGCCGCCTTCATGAAGTTCTTCTGGCCCTCCAGGCAGGGGGTGCGGGCGCCGATCAGCTCCTTGTCGTAGTCGAAGGGCAGCGGGGCCGACTTCCTCATGCCGGTGTTGGTCTTCCAGGTCTTCACGAACTGCTTGGCCTGGGCGATCTCGCTCTCCCACTCCTCCACCGACCAGGTGCCGACCCCGCCGTTGGCCCCGCAGAAGTGGCCGTTGAAGTGCGTGCCGATCTCATTGCCCTCCAGCCAGGCCAGCCGTGCCTGCTTGACGGTGTCGGCGATGCCCTTCTCGTCGTTGAAGCCGATGTCGGAGCTGCCCGGCGAATGCTGGGGCGGCTTGTACTGGTCGCGCTTCTCCTCCGGCAGCATGTACACACCGCTGAGGAAGTACGTCATGGTCGCGTGGTTCTCCTTGGAGACCTGGCGGAAGTGCGAGAACAGCTTCCGGCTGTCCTCGCCCGCGCCGTCCCAGGAGAACACCACGAACTGCGGCGGCCTCTCATCGGGCTTCAGCCGCTCGGGTCTGGGCAGATGCGGCTGCCCGCCGGTGTACGCGGTGGAGCCGTCGCCGATCAGCCGGAACACGCTGCCCGGAGCCGGAGCCCCCTTCTGCGGGCCGGGCGCAGCTTGCTTGGAACCGTGGGAGCCGTCGGCGCCGGTCGCACAACCGGCAAGCGACGAGGCAAAGGCCGCGGCGACCACGGCGCCGACGGCGATCCTCTGGGTGGCGGCCATGTTCCGCCCACCTTCTTCCTTCTCTCAGGCAAGCGCTGACGAGGGCCGTTTTCTGGTGATACGCCGGGCTTGAACCGACAGCGCCGCCAAGGTCGCACGGGACCGAGAAGGAATTAGAACGACAAGCCGATCAAGCGATTAGTTAGCTCATGCGAGGGATCGGCTGGGCCATTTGCCACGAAAAGTTATGAATGGCCTTTACGCGGCATTACGTTTCCTTTGCCAAGCATTGCTCCATCCCGCCGCCCCGGAGGAGACGGGACCATGTCAGCCTGCGCACCCCCGCATACCCAGCACCCGCACCCGCCGCACAGCCCGCCGCCCGGCGGGCGGCGCCACTTCCCCGTCGCGAGCGCCGACCTGTCGGCGTCCGTCGCGGTCTTCCTGATCGCCCTGCCCCTGTCCCTCGGCATCGCCCTGGCCACTGGTGCCCCGCTCCAGGCCGGCCTCGTCGCCGCCGCCGTGGGCGGACTCGTCGCCGGCCGGCTCGGCGGCTGCCCGCTCCAGGTCAGCGGCCCCGCCGCCGGACTCACCGTGGTCACCGCCGACCTGATCCACCGCTACGGCTGGCGAGCCACCTGCGGCATCACCGTCCTCGCCGGACTCGCCCAACTCGGCCTCGGCTGCCTGCGGGTGGCGCGCGGCGCGCTCGCGGTCAGCCCGGCCGTCGTACACGGCATGCTCGCCGGGATCGGCATCACCATCGCCGTCGCCCAGCTGCACATCGTCCTCGGTGGCAGCCCCGACAGCTCCGTCCTCGCCAACCTGCGCGGTCTGCCTGCCCAGTTGGCCCACCTGCGGCCGGCCGCCGTCTCGATGAGCATGGTGACGCTCGCCCTGCTGCTGGCCTGGCCCCGCCTGCCCGGCCGCATCGGCCGGATGCTCCGGCGCGTGCCGGCCGCCCTCGTCGCCGTCGCCGGGTCCACCGCCACGGCCGCCCTCACCGGCCTGACCCTGCCCCGGGTCGACCTGCCGTCCTGGCGCAGCCACGCTCTGGCCGGACTGCCCGAGGGCCCGGCGCTGGGCCTCGCCGCCGCCGTCCTCACCACCACCCTGGTGTGCAGCGTGCAGTCGCTGCTCGGCGCGGTGGCCGTGGACAAACTGGTCGCGGCCCGCCCCGGCCCGGCCCCCCGCATCGGCCGCTCCGACCTGGACCGGGAGCTGCTGGGCCAGGGCGCCGCCAACCTGGTCTCCGGGGCGCTCGGCGGACTGCCGGTGGCCGGGGTGGCCGTGCGCAGTACCGCGAATGTGAAATCGGGTGCGATGAGCCGGAACTCCACGATGCTGCACGGCGTTCTCGTAGTAGTCGCCGCGCTGCTGATGGTCCCGGCCCTGGAGGAGATCCCGCTCGCCTCCCTCGCCGCCCTGGTGATGGCCGTCGGTATCCAGATGGTGTCCCTGCACCACATCCGCACGGTGACGCGCCACCGCGAAGTGCTGGTCTACGCCGCGACCACACTCGGTGTGGTGCTCCTCGGCGTCCTTGAGGGCGTGCTCCTCGGGATCGCCGTGGCGGTCACCCTCGCCCTGAACCGCCTCACCCGTACCCGCATCACCCACGAAGAGAAGGAAGGAGTCCATCACGTAAGAGTCCGAGGTCAGTTGACATTCCTTGCGGTGCCCCGGCTCAGCCGGTCCCTGCATCTCGTGCCCCACGGCGCGCACGCCGTCGTGGAATTGGACGGATCGTTCATGGACCACGCGGCTTACGAGTCACTGCAGGACTGGCGCACCTCCCACACCGCGCACGGCGGTACGGCCGAGCTGACGGGCCGGCGCAGCGGAATCCGGACCGCCGAACCGGCCCTGACCGCCGAACCGACCCTGCCCACCGGGCCCACTCCGATTGCCGAACAAACCCCGCCCACCGAACCGGCCGCACCCGCCGGGCCGCCCCCGCTCACCCGGTGCCACTGCCGTCCCTGGTCGCCCTGGCGCAACCACCGGTCCTGCCTCCCGGATGCCGCCGCCCCGGCGAGCCAGGAGGCCGGACGGAACGCGGGGCGGGAGGCCGGACGGGAACTCACCCGTGGAATCGGCTCGTTCCAGCGCAACACCGCGCCGCTGGTGCGGGCGGAGCTGGCGCGGCTCGCACGGGAGGGGCAGCGTCCCGCGCAGCTCTTCCTCACCTGCGCCGACTCCCGGCTCGTCACGTCGATGATCACCGCCAGTGGTCCCGGTGACCTGTTCGTCGTCCGCAACGTCGGCAACCTGGCGCCGGCTCCGGGCGAGGAGTACGGCGACGACTCGGTGGCGGCCGCCGTCGAGTACGCCGTGGACGTACTGAAGGTGCGGTCCATCACGGTGTGCGGGCACTCCGGGTGCGGGGCGATGCAGGCGCTGCTGACCGCCGAGCCCGGGGGTGCGGCGACGCCGCTGGGGCGGTGGCTCAGGCACGGCCTGCCGAGCCTGGAACGGATGGCCGACGACCGACGCACCCGGCCCCGGCTGGCCGGGCGGGCCCCGGCCGACGCGGTGGAGCAGTTGTGCCTGACCAACGTGGTCCAGCAACTGGAGCACCTGCGGGCACACGCCCCGGTGGCGCGGGCGCTGGCGGCCGGGGAGCTGGAGCTGCACGGGATGTACTTCCACGTGGGCGAGGCGCAGGCGTATCTGCTCGGTCGAACCGGGACGGTGTTCGCGGACGTGAGAGAGGACGGGAGCGCGGCGGAGGAGCTGCGCAGTCCGGTGTGAACGATCACCTCACACAGGTCTAAACCAATTTGGCCGTGGACTCTTGTCATCGGACCCCCGCGTCTGATGAGCTGTGGCCTGGGACACAACGGACACCCTGCGAGAGGGAGATGTCGTGAGCAACGAAAGCCTGGCCAACCTGCTCAAGGAAGAACGCAGGTTCGCGCCCCCCGCCGACCTGGCCGCGCATGCCAACGTCACCGCGGAGGCGTATGCACAGGCCAAGGCTGACAGGCTCGGCTTCTGGGCCGAGCAGGCCCGCCGGCTGACCTGGGCCAAGGAACCGACCGAGACGCTGGACTGGTCGAACCCGCCGTTCGCCAAGTGGTTCAAGGACGGCGAACTGAACATCGCCTACAACTGCGTGGACCGGCATGTGGAGGCCGGGCACGGAGACCGGGTCGCCATCCACTTCGAAGGTGAACCCGGCGACAGCCGCTCGATCACCTACGCCGAGCTGAAGGACGAGGTCTGCAAGGCGGCCAACGCCCTGCTGGAGCTGGGTGTCCGCAAGGGCGACCGGATCGCCATCTACATGCCGATGATCCCGGAGACGGCGATCGCGATGCTGGCCTCGGCCCGGATCGGCGCCGCCCACTCGGTGGTCTTCGGCGGCTTCTCGGCGGACGCGCTCGCGACCCGCATCCAGGACGCGGACGCCAAGGTCGTCATCACCGCCGACGGCGGCTACCGGCGCGGCAAGCCGTCCGCGCTCAAGCCGGCCGTGGACGAGGCGATCTCCAAGGTCGACAACGTCGAGCATGTTCTGGTGGTGCGCCGTACGGGCCAGGACGTGGCGTGGACCGAGGGCCGGGACGTGTGGTGGCACGAGCGCGTCGAGCGGCAGTCCGCCGAGCACACCCCGGAGGCGTTCGAGGCCGAGCACCCCCTGTTCATCCTCTACACCTCCGGCACGACCGGTAAGCCGAAGGGCATCCTGCACACCTCCGGCGGCTACCTCACCCAGACGGCGTACACCCACTGGGCGGTCTTCGACCTCAAGCCGGAGACGGACGTGTACTGGTGCACGGCCGACGTCGGCTGGGTCACCGGGCACTCGTACATCGTCTACGGCCCGCTGGCCAACGGCGCGACGCAGGTCATGTACGAGGGCACGCCGGACACCCCGCACCAGGGCCGGTTCTGGGAGATCGTGCAGAAGTACAAGGTCACGATCCTCTACACCGCGCCGACGGCGATCCGGACGTTCATGAAGTGGGGGGACGACATCCCCGCCAAGTTCGACCTGTCCTCCCTGCGCGTCCTCGGCTCGGTGGGCGAGCCCATCAACCCCGAGGCGTGGATCTGGTACCGCAAGAACATCGGCGCGGACAAGACGCCCGTGGTGGACACCTGGTGGCAGACCGAGACCGGCGCGATGATGATCTCGCCGCTGCCCGGCGTCACCGAGGCCAAGCCCGGCTCCGCGCAGACCCCGCTGCCCGGCATCTCCGCCACCGTCGTCGACGACGAGGCGAACGAGGTGCCCGACGGCGGCGGTGGCTACCTGGTGCTGACCGAGCCGTGGCCGTCCATGCTGCGCACCATCTGGGGCGACGACCAGCGGTTCATCGACACCTACTGGTCCCGCTTCGAGGGCAAGTACTTCGCCGGTGACGGTGCGAAGAAGGACGACGACGGCGACATCTGGCTGCTGGGCCGGGTGGACGACGTGATGCTCGTGTCCGGGCACAACATCTCCACCACCGAGGTGGAGTCGGCGCTCGTCTCCCACCCGTCGGTCGCCGAGGCGGCCGTCGTCGGCGCCGCCGACGAGACCACCGGCCAGGCGATCGTCGCGTTCGTCATCCTGCGCGGTACGGCCGCAGAGACCGAGACGCTCGTCGGCGAGCTGCGCAACCACGTGGGCGCCACGCTCGGCCCGATCGCCAAACCCAAGCGGATCCTGCCGGTGGCCGAGCTGCCCAAGACCCGCTCCGGCAAGATCATGCGCCGTCTGCTGCGGGACGTGGCCGAGAACCGCCAGCTCGGTGACGTGACCACGCTGACCGACAGCACGGTCATGGACCTCATCCAGGCGAAGCTACCCGCGGCGCCCAACGAGGACTAGGCGCAACGGCAGCGACGGGCACCCGGTGACAGTACCGGGCGCCCGTTTCGTTCGCCTCACTAACCTCCGGCGTCAAAATCGAGTAAAATGGCGATCTCAGGGTGTGCCGGGAAGTCTGGTCGGCGACGCCGTCGGCGATCCCGGGCGACGGCGTGATCATCGCCGTACCGACCCCGGAGGTTCCCGCCGTGGCCGCGCCCCGTACCCCGAAAGCCCCTCGTAAGGTCCTCGGACGTCTGTCCCTGCCCGAGCGGGCCTTCGTCGCGGACGCGCTGCGGACCGAGACCGTCGGCGGTGTCCTGCTGCTCCTCGCCGCTGTGGCGGCGCTGATCTGGGCGAACATCCCCGCCCTGCACCACAGCTACGAGTCCGTCAGCCACTTCCACCTCGGCCCCGGCGCGCTCGGACTGAACCTGTCCGTGGCGCACTGGGCCGCCGACGGCCTGCTCGCGGTGTTCTTCTTCGTCGCCGGTATCGAGCTCAAGCGAGAACTGGTCGCCGGGGACCTGCGCGACCCCAGGGCGGCCGTACTGCCCGTGGTGGCCGCGCTGTGCGGCATGGCCGTACCCGCGCTCGTCTACGCCCTCACCGCTCTCACCGGGCACGGCTCGACGCAGGGCTGGGCGGTGCCCACCGCGACCGACATCGCCTTCGCGCTCGCCGTCCTCGCGGTCATCGGCACCTCCCTGCCCAGCTCGCTGCGCGCCTTCCTGCTCACCCTCGCGGTGGTCGACGACCTCTTCGCGATCCTGATCATCGCGATCTTCTTCACCGACCGGCTGAACTTCGCCGCGCTCGGCGGGGCCGCCGCCGGACTGGCGGTGTTCTGGCTGCTGCTGCGCAAGGGTGTACGCGGCTGGTACGTGTACGTGCCACTCGCCGTGGTGAACTGGGCGCTGATGTACAACAGCGGCGTGCACGCCACCATCGCCGGCGTGGCGATGGGCCTGATGCTGCGCTGCACCCCCCGGGAGGATGAGCAGCACTCGCCGGGCGAGCACATCGAGCACCTGGTGCGGCCCCTGTCCGCCGGACTGGCCGTGCCGGTGTTCGCGCTGTTCAGCGCCGGGGTGGCGGTCTCCGGCGGGGCGCTCGGGGACGTGTTCACCAAACCGGAGACGCTCGGCGTCGTCCTCGGCCTGGTCGTCGGCAAGACCATCGGCATCTTCGGCGGCACCTGGCTGACCGTCCGCTTCACCCGCGCCTCCCTCAGCGAGGACCTCGCCTGGGCCGACGTCTTCGCGGTGGCCTCCCTCGCCGGCATCGGCTTCACCGTCTCCCTGCTCATCGGCGAACTCGCCTTCGCCGGCGACGCCGTCCTCACCGACGAGGTCAAGGCGGCCGTCCTCACCGGATCGCTCCTCGCGGCGCTGTGCGCGACGGTGCTGCTGAAGGTACGCAACGCCAAGTACCGCAGGCTGTGCGAGGAAGAGGAGCGCGACGAGGACCTCGACGGCATCCCGGACGTCTACGAACAGGACGACCCGGCCTATCACCTGCGCATGGCCCGGATCCACGAGCGCAAGGCCGCCGAACACCGCCGGATCGCCGCCGAGAAGGCCGCCGCCGCGCGCCACGGGCTTCAGGAAGTACCGGGCGGGGCAGGCGATGAGGACGACCGTCCGGCATGATCTGACGAGACGGTACAAAACAAGACGGCCACACGAGCGGGCCCGCCGGCCGCGTACAGCACGCGTAGGACGTACGACGGCATGCGTACGACCTACGACGGCACGGCACGCCCGCGGCACAAGAGACTTCTGAGGGAGAACGCGATGAGCGCACCCGACGGCAGCCCGGTCGGCGCCGAACGCAGCATCGGCCAGCTGTTCGCCTCGGCGACGACCGAAATGTCGGCGCTGGTGCACGACGAGATCGCCCTGGCCAAGGCCCAGCTGAAGCAGGACGTCCGGCGCGGCGCGGCCAGCGGCGGCGCGTTCACGGCGGCCCTGGTGCTGCTCGTCTTCTCGCTCCCGATGCTCAACTTCGCCCTCGCCTACGGCATCCGGACCTGGAGCGGCTGGAACCTGGCGGTCTGCTTCGTGCTGTCCTTCGCGGCGAACGTGGTCATCGCCGGCCTCCTCGCGCTGATCGGCACGGTGTTCGCCAAGAAGGCCAAGAAGGGCCAGGGCCCGCAGAAGGTGGCCGCCTCGATGAAGGCGACGGCGGGCGTGCTGCAGAACGCCAAGCCGCACCCGCGCGCGGAGCTGCCCGAGGATCGGGCCCCCGTGGCCATCGAGGCTGTGGCACGCTCACAGTCATGACGGACCCCGCCCCCTCGGCCGTACGCATCGATGGTCCCTGGACGCACAGGGACGTCGCCGCCAACGGCGCACGCTTCCACATCGCCGAACTCGGCGACGGCCCCCTGGTGCTGCTGCTGCACGGCTTCCCGCAGTTCTGGTGGACCTGGCGGCACCAGCTGGTCGCGCTCGCGGACGCGGGCTACCGGGCGGTGGCGATGGACCTGCGGGGCGTCGGCGGCAGCGACCGCACGCCCCGCGGTTACGACCCCGCCAACCTCGCGCTCGACGTCACCGGAGTGATCCGCTCGCTCGGCGAACCGGACGCGGCGCTGGTCGGCCACGACCTGGGCGGCTATCTGGCGTGGACGGCGGCGGCGATGCGACCCAAGCTCGTACGGCGGCTCGCGGTCGTCTCGATGCCGCATCCGCGGCGCTGGCGCGCGGCGATGCTGCGGGACGCCCGGCAGACGGCCGCCAACTCCTACATCTGGGGTTTCCAGCGGCCGTGGATTCCGGAGCGTCAACTCACCGCGGACGGCGGTGCGATGGTGGGCCGGCTGATCCGGGACTGGTCCGGGCCGCGGCCGCCGGAGAACGAGGCGGTGGAGACCTACCAGCGGGCCATGTGCATCCCGTCGACGGCGCATTGCTCGATCGAGCCGTACCGCTGGCTGGTGCGCTCACTGGCCCGCCCGGACGGCATCCAGTTCAACCGCAGGATGAAGCGGCCGGTGCGGGTGCCCACGCTGCATCTGCACGGCTCGCTGGACCCGGTGACGCGTACGCGCAGCGCCGCCGGTTCGGGCGAGTACGTCGAAGCGCCGTACCGCTGGCGCCTGTTCGACGGCCTCGGCCACTTCCCGCACGAGGAGGATCCGGCCGCCCTCTCCACGGAGCTCGTCAACTGGCTGAAGGATCCCGAGCCGGACCGGTGACGTTCGCCCGCACCGGTCTCGTAGTGCGGTGATGGTCACTCGTATCGGTGATGGACGTCGGTGACCGTGCGGTGACGGTTCGATGCGTGGAGTATCCGCTTCCTGAACAGTTGTCCGCCGAACGGCCACATGCCTGCCGCATAGGCCAATTGGGCGGCGCTCAGGCGGTTATCGACCTTCGGGCAGGGGCACACGTCGGGGTATGGGCTGGACGCACGACTACAGTGACGCACCCCGCAACCGCCGCTCTGGCGCCGGTGTGAGCACCTCTCAGCGAGGCAACCCGCAACTCGCGGAAGCGGACCTCCGCGTGGGAATTCCGCGCATCCTGCGCCGCCGGGCCCGCTGGGTCTCGGTGCGTCTGCGTCACCCGCGCGGCTGAGCCTGCCCGGGGGTCCCTCTGAGGGGCCGTAGGCCCTCCCGAGGGTCACAGGGCGCAGCTGTCCGTACCCACCTGCTCGTTCGCCGTACGTCCCTGCTGGATGTCGGGCTGGATCTCGTCCGCCGTGAGGGCGTAACCGGTCTCGGCGTCGTCGAGGGACTTGGCGAACACGACGCCGTACACCCGGCCGTCGGGGGTGAGCAGCGGGCCGCCCGAGTTGCCCTGGCGGACGGTCGTGTACAGCGAGTAGACGTCGCGGCGGACGGTGCCGTGGTGGTAGATGTCCGGGCCGTTGGCGGTGATGCGCCCGCGCACGCGCGCGGCGCGCACGTCGTACGAGCCGTTCTCCGGGAAGCCCGCGACGATCGCGCCGTCACCGCCGGCCGCGTCCTTCGCGGAGAACCGCAGGGCGTTCGCCTTCAGGTCGGGTACGTCGAGCACGGCGAGGTCGCGCTTCCAGTCGTACAGGACCACCTTGGCGTCGTACTTGCGGCCCTCACCGCCTATCTGCACGGTGGGCGAGTCGACGCCGCCGACGACGTGCGCGTTGGTCATGACCCGGCGGTCGGCGAAGACGAAGCCGGTGCCCTCCAGGACCTTGCCGCAGCTCTGGGCGGTGCCGGTGACCTTGACGATGGAGCGCTGGGCGCGCACGGCGACCGGGCTGTTGGCGAGGGCCGGGTCGGGCGGCTGGACGTCCTTGATCGGCTCGTTGGCGAACGGGCTGAAGACCTGCGGGAAGCCGTTCTGCGCCAGGACGGAGGAGAAGTCCGCGAACCAGGTGTCGGCCTGCGCGGGCAGCGCGCGGGAGACGCCGAGCAGCACCTTGGAGCCGCGGACCTCCTTGCCCAGCGTGGGCAGGGTGGTGCCGGCCAGGGCGGAACCGATCAGCCAGGCGACCAGCAGCATGGCCACGACGTTGACCAGGGCGCCGCCGGTGGCGTCCAGGGCGCGGGCCGGCGACCAGGTGATGTACCGGCGCAGCTTGTTGCCGAGGTGGGTGGTCAGGGCCTGGCCGACGGACGCGCAGACGATGACGACGACCACGGCGACTACGGCGGCGGTGGTGCCGACGTCCGCTTTGCCGGTCACGGCGTCCCAGATCACGGGCAGCGTGTACACGGCGACGAGGCCGCCGCCCAGGAACCCGATCACCGACAGGATGCCGACGACGAAGCCCTGGCGGTAGCCCACGACCGCGAACCACACGGCCGCGACCAGCAACAGGATGTCCAGCACGTTCACCGCTTCAGGCCTCGCCTACTCACTCCGGTCCCCGCGGCCCGGCCGGGGGTCCGGCCCGCCACGCGGTGGCACAGGGACCCAGCGTCCCCCGGAAAACACCGCACGGGATCACCCTGTCATGACCGCCAGTCGAGTGGGACCTGCTTCCCTCTGTCCCAGGGGCGCTCCCAGCCCGCGAAATGCAGCAGGCGGTCGATCACCCCGGCCGTGAAGCCCCACACCAGGGCCGATTCGACCAGGAATGCCGGACCTCGGTGGCCGCTGGGGTGGACGGTGGTGGCGCGGTTGGCGGGGTCCGTGAGATCCGCCACGGGGACCGTGAAGACCCGCGCCGTCTCGTTCGGGTCGACGACGCCCACTGGGCTGGGCTCGCGCCACCACCCGAGCACGGGCGTGACGACGAAGCCGCTGACCGGGATGTACAGCGCGGGCAGCACACCGAAGAGCTGGACGCCCGCGGGGTCCAGGCCGGTCTCCTCCTCGGCCTCGCGCAGCGCGGCCCTGAGCGGTCCGTCGGCATGCGGATCGCCGTCCTCGGGGTCGAGCGCGCCGCCGGGGAAGGACGGCTGCCCGGCATGCGAGCGCAAGGAGCCGGCCCGCTCCATCAGCAGCAGCTCCGGGCCGCGCTCGCCGTCACCGAACAGGATCAGCACGGCCGACTTGCGGCCCGAGCCGTTCTCCGGCGGCAGGAAGCGACTCAGCTGGAGCGGCTCGATCGTCTCGGCGGCCCGCACCACCGGCGCCAGCCATTCCGGAAGCCCCTCCTTGCTCAGCGTCACCGCTCCGCCCCGCGTCTCACTGGCCCTCGCCATCGCCACCCCCGTCGCTCTGCCTGTCCAACGCCCGAGGACCCCGAGATCGTTCCGTCACGCGGCCCCCAGTGGCGGGGCCGGCCTGCCGCCCGCGTCGAGGTAGGCCTGCGGGGGCTTCAGGCGCTGGCCGGGGAAGCCGCCCTTCTCGTACTTCAGGAGCTTCTTCGCCTTCTCCGGGTCGGTCTCGCCCTCGCCGTAGGCCGGGCAGAGCGGGGCGATCGGGCAGGCGCCGCAGGCGGGCCTGCGGGCGTGGCAGATACGGCGGCCGTGCCAGATCACGTGGTGGGAGAGG
The DNA here is from genome assembly GCF_040680215.1 of Streptomyces sp. NPDC052107. Lineage (NCBI taxonomy): Bacteria > Bacillati > Actinomycetota > Actinomycetes > Kitasatosporales > Streptomycetaceae > Streptomyces > Streptomyces sp. NPDC052107. Next base: position 25,245 of record NZ_JBFAWG010000017.1, on the reverse strand, counting down.
TCGGTCCACTCGCTCTTCGGGAACAGCGCGCCGACGGCCGCCTCGATCTTGTCCGGGTCGCTCTCCCCGGTCCACTCCCAGCGCCGGACCAGCCGCTGGAAGTGGGTGTCCACGGTGATCCCCGGCCGCCCGAACGCGTTGCCGAGCACGACGAAGGCGGTCTTGCGGCCGACGCCGGGCAGCTTGACCAGGTCCTCCAGCCGGCCGGGCACCTCGCCGCCGAAGTCCTCCGCGAGGGCCTTGGAGAGTCCCATGACCGACTTGGTCTTCATCCGGAAGAACCCGCAGGGGCGCAGGATCTCCTCGACCTCCTCCGGATTGGCGGCGGCCAGGTCCTCGGGGGTCGGGTACTTCGCGAAGAGCGCCGGGGTCGTCTGGTTGACGCGCAGGTCGGTGGTCTGGGCCGACAGCACGGTGGCGACCAGCAGCTGGAAGGGGTTCTCGAAGTCCAGCTCGGGGTGGGCGTACGGGTACACCTCGGCGAGTTCGCGGTTGATGCGGCGGGCGCGGCGGACCAGGGCCGTACGGGACTCGTCCCTTGGCGGCTTGACGGCGACCGTCTTGGCGGGCGCCGCCTTCTTCACGGCCACGACCTGCCCTGTCGCCACGACTTTCTTGGCCGGGGCGACCTTCTTGGCGGAGGCCGCCTTCTTGGCCGGGGCGACCTTCTTGGCGGAGGCCGCCTTCTTGGTCGAGGCCGCCTTCTTGGCCGGCGCTGCCTTCTTCGCTGAGGCCGCCTTCTTGGCCGACGCGGCCTTTTTTGTCGTTTTTGCGGTTTTCTTACTACCGCCGGGGCCCTGTTCGCCCACAGCGGAATCGCGACGTACAACCACCCGCTAAGCCCCCTTGGCCTGTGCTCTCACCGGCGATTTGGACACCCGGCCAGCCTAGAGCCCGGCACCGACATCCGCCCCGGACCCGGTTGATCGGACCCCGATTGGACCCCTGACGCTTACCTCGGGACATCGGTGCGGCATCCTTGTGACAGATCACACTGTTTGGACCGTCCGGCAAAATGGGGAACACGGTCCCCTGGCACTCGGGGGAGCAAGATCCCCTGAGCAGGTCGACAAGGAGAGAACTCAGTGGACGACGTTCTGCGGCGCAACCCGCTCTTCGCGGCTCTCGACGACGAGCAGGCCGCGGAGCTTCGCGCCTCCATGAGCGAGGTGACCCTCGCACGCGGCGACTCCCTGTTCCACGAGGGCGACCCCGGGGACCGGCTGTACGTCGTCATCGAGGGCAAGGTCAAGCTGCACCGCACCTCCCCCGACGGCCGCGAGAACATGCTCGCCGTCGTCGGCCCCGGCGAGCTGATCGGCGAGCTGGCGCTCTTCGACCCGGGCCCCCGCACGGCGACCGCGACCGCGCTGACCGAGGTCAAGCTGCTCGGCCTCGGTCACGGCGACCTCATGCCCTGGCTGAACGCCCGCCCCGAGGTGGCCGGCGCCCTGCTGCGCGCCGTCGCTCGCCGCCTGCGCAAGACCAACGACGCCATGTCCGACCTGGTCTTCTCCGACGTCCCCGGCCGCGTGGCCCGCGCCCTGCTGGACCTGTCGCGCCGCTTCGGCGTGCAGTCCGAGGAGGGCATCCACGTCGTCCACGACCTCACGCAGGAGGAGCTGGCCCAGCTGGTCGGCGCCTCGCGCGAGACCGTGAACAAGGCGCTGGCGGACTTCGCCCAGCGCGGGTGGCTCCGCCTGGAGGCACGGGCCGTGATTCTGCTGGACGTGGAGAGGCTGGCCAAGCGCTCCCGCTGACGCTGGTCCCGGCCGTACGACCTCGGGGTCCGCTCCTCGCGAGCCGGGCCCCGCTGTCGTTGCCGCCCGGGGGCTGCCGCCTGGGCCGCCGATGCCGGCCGCGCCGACAATGTGCCGCACGGCCGCCACACATGGCGGCACAGTTGCCCCATGGCTGAAACGATCCGTCGGCCCGGGCTCGACGACCAGGGCTTCATCGCACGCGAAGGCTCCCTCGCGCGCGTGTCCCGCGTTTTCCGTCCCGTCGTGGCCGCAGCGCGCGACGGGCTGCTGGATGTCTTCGGAGCCCGGCTGCACAGCGCCTACCTCTATGGGTCGATCCCGCGTGGCACCGCGCGCGTGGGCCGCAGCGACCTGGACCTGTTCGTCGCGCTCCGGGACGAGCCGGCCGGCGCCGACCGGGACGACGTACGGGCGCTCGGTGAGGCGGTCGACAAGGAGTTCCCGCAGATCGACGGCGTCGGCACGCTGCTGTACGGCAGGGACCGGCTACTGAGCGACCTGGAGCGGTACGACCTGGGCTGGTTCGTCGCCTGTCTGTGCACCCCGCTGCTCGGCGAGGACCTCGCCGAGTACCTGCCGCGCTATCGCCCCGACTCCCTGCTCGCCCGCGAGACCAACGGCGACCTGGCACTGTGGCTGCCCCGCTGGCGGAAGCGGATCGCGGACGCCGAGGACACCGAGGAGGCCCGGCGACCGCTGGTGCGCTTCATGTCCCGGCACCTCGTCCGCACCGGCTTCACGCTGGTCATGCCCCGCTGGAACGGCTGGACCAGCGATCTTGGGGAGATGGCCGAGGTGTTCGGCGCGTACTACCGGGAGCAGGCCGCACAGCTGCGTACGGCGGCGCTCCACGGCCACGACCCCGTCGGCGATCCGGAGGTGCTGCGGTCGTACGTGGACGACCTCGGACCCTGGCTCGCTGACGAGTACGCGCGCGTGCACGGCGTCAAAGCACCCAGACCGGACTAGCCGATCAGATCAGCCCGTGCTCGCTCAGGTAGTCCAGCTGGGCCCGTACCGACAGTTCCGCCGCCGGCCACAGGGAGCGGTCCACGTCGGCGTACACGTGGGCGACGACCTGGGCCGGGGTGCGGTAGCCGTCCTCGACCGCCGTCTCCACCTGGGCGAGCCGGTGGGCGCGGTGGGCGAGGTAGAACTCGACGGCTCCCTGGGCGTCCTCCAGGACCGGCCCGTGACCCGGCAGGACGGTGTGCACGCCGTCGTCGACGGTGAGGGAGCGCAGGCGGCGCAGGGAGTCCAGATAGTCCCCCAGGCGGCCGTCGGGGTGCGCCACGACCGTCGTACCGCGCCCGAGGATGGTGTCGCCGGTCAGCACCGCCCGGTCGGCCGGGAGATGGAAGCAGAGTGAGTCCGCGGTGTGCCCGGGGGTGGGGACGACCCTCAGCTCCACGCCGCCGATGGTGATCACGTCCCCGGCGGCCAGGCCCTCGTCGCCCAGGCGCAGCGCCGGATCGAGGGCACGCACGCGCGTGCGGGTCAGTTCCGCGAAACGGGCGGCGCCCTCGGCATGGTCGGGGTGGCCGTGGGTGAGCAGGGTCAGGGCGATGCGCTTGCCGGCGTCCTCGGCGGTGTCGACGACGTTCCGCAGATGACCCTCGTCCAGCGGGCCCGGGTCGATGACCACGGCGAGCTCGGAGTCGGGCTCGGCGACGATCCAGGTGTTGGTGCCGTCCAGGGTCATCGCGGAGGCGTTGGGCGCGAGGACGTTGACGGCCCGTTCGGTGGCCGGGCCGGAGAGCACCTGGCCGCGGGGCTGGCCCGGCAGGGTGGCTGCGTCGGTCATGCGGGGCCTCCACCGGGGGTCGTCGGAGCCGTCGGAATGTGCTTCGTGAACTCCTCGTGCCCCGGCCAGGACAGGACAATCTCGCCGTCCTGGAGGCGGGCGCGGGCGAGCACCGGCGTCATGTCGCGCCCCGGGGCCGCCGCGAGCGTCTCGGCGGCCGTGGCGTACGGCGTCAGCTGGCGCAGGGTGGCGATGGTGGGCGGCATCATCAGCAGCTCGCCCTTGTCGTAGCGGGCGGCGGCCTCGGCGGGGCGGATCCACACCGTGCGGTCGGCCTCCGTGGAGGCGTTCCGGGTGCGCTGGCCCTCGGGCAGGGCGGCCACGAAGAACCAGGTGTCGTAGCGGCGGGCCTCGAACTCCGGGGTGATCCAGCGGGTCCATGCGCCCAGCAGGTCCGAGCGCAGCACCAGCCCGCGCCGGTCCAGAAACTCGGCGAAGGACAGCTCGCGCGCGACCAGCGCGGCCCGGTCCGCCTCCCAGTCCTCCCCGGTGGTGTCGCCGACGACCGACTCCGCGTCGGGCCCGGCGAGCAGGACACCGGCCTCCTCGTACGTCTCCCGTACGGCCGCGCAGACGATCGCCTGGGCGCCCGACCCGTCGACGCCGAGCCGCTCAGCCCACCACGCGCGCGTGGGGCCCGCCCAGCGCACCAGACGGTCGTCGTCGCGGGGGTCGACACCGCCTCCGGGATACGCGTACGCGCCTCCGGCGAAGGCCATGGAGGCGCGTCTGCGCAGCATGTGGACCGCGGGGCCGTCCGGCGTGTCCTTCAGGAGCAGGACCGTGGCCGCGCGCCTGGGGGACACCGGGGTGAGGGTGCCGTCCGCGAGCGCGCGGATGCGGTCCGGCCACTCCGGGGGGTACCACTGACCGTTCGCCATGGGCGGAGGCTATCCCGTGTAGGGCGAATGTTCGAGAGGTGCCCGAGGTCAGAGGGCCGCGGTGGGCTGCCGCTGTGGGCTACTGGGCGAGCTCGACCTGGATCTCGACCTCCACCGGCGCGTCCAGCGGCAACACCGCGACGCCGACCGCGCTGCGGGCGTGCACACCCTTGTCGCCGAGGACCTCGCCGAGCAGTTCGCTGGCGCCGTTGACGACACCGGGCTGCCCGGTGAAGTCGGAGGCGGAGGCGACGAAGCCGACGACCTTCACCACGCGCGCGATGCGGTCCAGATCGCCGGTCACGGACTTCACGGCGGCCAGCGCGTTCAGCGCGCAGGTGCGAGCCAGGTCCTTGGCCTCCTCCGCGGTGACCTCGGCGCCGACCTTGCCGGTGACCGGCAGCTTGCCCTCGACCATCGGCAGCTGGCCGGCGGTGTAGACGTACGCACCGGACTGCACGGCCGGCTGGTACGCGGCCAGCGGCGGTACGACCTCCGGCAGGGTCAGGCCCAGTTCGGCCAGCTTCGCCTCGACCGCGCTCATGCCTGCTTCTCCCGCTTCAGGTAGGCCACGAGCTGCTCGGGGTTGTTGGGCCCGGGCACGACCTGGACGAGCTCCCAGCCGTCCTCGCCCCAGGTGTCGAGAATCTGCTTCGTGGCATGGACGAGCAGCGGCACGGTGGCGTATTCCCACTTCTTGGTCATGGGGCCGACTGTAGCCGCTGTGGTCTCGGGTACGGCCACCCGCGGCCCCCGGGTCAGTGACCTGTGATCTCGGGGACAGTGACCTGCGTTATCCACAGCCTCGCGCGTGAGTGTCGAGCGGACTGGTTAGTCTCGAAGACGTGAGCAGGCTCCAGGTCGTCAGCGGCAAGGGCGGGACCGGAAAGACGACGGTCGCCGCCGCACTGGCGCTGGCCCTCGCGACCGAGGGGAAGCGGACGCTTCTCGTGGAGGTCGAGGGCCGGCAGGGCATCGCCCAGCTCTTCGAGACGGAGGCGTTGCCGTACGAGGAGCGGAAGATCGCGGTCGCCCCCGGCGGCGGCGAGGTGTACGCCCTCGCCATAGACGCCGAACTGGCCCTTCTGGACTACCTCCAGATGTTCTACAAACTAGGCGGCGCGGGCCGGGCCCTGAAGAAGCTGGGCGCGATCGACTTCGCCACCACCATCGCACCGGGCATCAGGGACGTCCTGCTCACCGGCAAGGCGTGCGAGGCCGTGCGCCGCAAGGACCGCTCCGGGCGGTTCGTGTACGACTACGTCGTCATGGACGCCCCGCCGACGGGCCGCATCACCCGCTTCCTGAACGTGAACGACGAGGTGGCGGGCCTGGCGAAGATCGGCCCGATACACAATCAGGCACAGGCGGTGATGCGGGTGCTGAAGTCGCCGGAGACGGCCGTGCACCTGGTGACGCTGCTGGAGGAGATGCCGGTCCAGGAGACCGCCGACGGCATCGCCGAACTCCGCGCGGCCCGGCTGCCGGTGGGCCGGGTCATCGTGAACATGGTCCGGCCGGAGGTGTTGGACGCGACCGACCTGGAACTCGTACGGGCCGTGGAGCGTTCCTCCGTCGCACAGGCGCTCTCGGCCGCGGGCCTGGGCGGGGCCCGGCGCGGCGGGAACGCGGAAAAGCTGGTGGACCCGCTGCTGCGGCAGGCGGCGGAGTACGCCGAGCGGTACGCGCTGGAGCAGGAGCAGCGCGCGGTCCTCGGCGAGCTGGGCCTGCCGCTCGGCGAACTGCCGCTGCTCGCCGAGGGCATGGACCTGGCGGGCCTGTACGAACTCGCCACCGAGCTGCGGAAGCAGGGGTTGACATGAGTCCGGACCCGGCCGAGGCACCCGAGGCACCCGAAACAGCACAGACGGTCGCAGGGCCGGAGAAGGCCGCGGGGCGGAAGAAAGCCGACGGGCAGGAGAAGGCCGACGGGCGGGAGAAGACCCACGGTCTCTCCCCCGCGCGCGTGCTGGACATCGACCCGCTGCTGGACGACCCGAAGACCCGGATCGTGGTGTGCTGCGGCTCGGGCGGGGTCGGCAAGACGACGACCGCGGCGGCCCTCGGGCTCAGAGCGGCCGAGCGGGGCCGCAAGGTGGTCGTGCTGACCATCGACCCGGCGCGGCGGCTGGCCCAGTCGATGGGCATCGACTCCCTCGACAACGTCCCGCGCCGGGTGAAGGGCACCGAGGGCGAGGGCGAACTGCACGCCATGATGCTCGACATGAAGCGCACCTTCGACGAGGTCGTGGAGGCGCACGCGGACCCCGAGCGGGCGGCCACGATCCTGGCGAACCCCTTCTACCAGTCGCTCTCGGCGGGCTTCGCGGGCACGCAGGAGTACATGGCGATGGAGAAGCTGGGCCAGCTGCGCGCGAAGGACGAGTGGGACCTGATCGTCGTCGACACCCCGCCGTCCCGCTCGGCGCTGGACTTCCTGGACGCGCCGAAGCGGCTCGGTTCCTTCCTCGACGGCCGGCTCATCCGCCTGCTGACCGCCCCCGCCAAGCTCGGCGGGCGCGCGGGCATGGCCTTCCTCAACGTCGGCATGTCGATGATGACCGGGACGCTCGGCAAACTGCTGGGTGGTCAGCTGCTGAAGGACGTCCAGACGTTCGTGGCGGCGATGGACACCACGTTCGGCGGGTTCCGTACGCGCGCGGACGCCACGTACAAGCTGCTCCAGGCGCCCGGTACGGCGTTTCTGGTGGTCGCGGCCCCGGAGCGGGACGCGTTGCGTGAGGCGGCGTACTTCGTGGAGCGGCTGGCGGCGGAGAAGATGCCACTGGTGGGTCTGGTGCTGAACCGGGTCCATGGCAGCGGCGCCGGCCGGCTGTCGGCCGAGCGGGCGCTCGCCGCCGCCGAAAATCTTGAGGACCCCCGCATTGTGGATCAGGGGGGCGGGAAAGCTGGACTTCGTAACTCTCCCGACCTATACGGCAGTTCGCGATCTCCCGCATCCGAGGCCGCAACCGACGCCCCGGCTTCCGAGGAAGGCTCCCCCGCCGACAAGGAGCACTCCGTCGACCGGCTCACCGCGGGACTGCTGCGACTGCACGCCGATCGCATGCAGCTGCTCTCGCGCGAGCAGCGCACGCGTGACCGTTTCACCGCCCGCCACCCCGAGGTGGCGGTCGTCGAAGTACCCGCGCTGCCCGGCGATGTCCACGACCTCACCGGCCTGCGCGACATCGGCACCCGGCTGGCAGCGGGCGCGACAGGGCAGACGGTGCTGCCGTAGCGCGGCCAGGGGCCGACGGCTACGGGACTGTTGGCCGCGACACCTCGCATGGCACCGCGTGGCGAGCGGTCGTGCGTGCGTGGGTGGCACACGCGCGACCGACGTGAACAAGGCATGCGCGGGAAGCGTGCGTCACATATGCGGACGGCGTGGGTGACACACGTGCATACGAACGGCGTCGGCTGCGCGTACGAACGGACGGCGACGGCGGCTCACGCGTGGACGCGAGGCCGACCACCGTCTCCGCAGGCGGGGCCGCAAGGCCGATCGTGGCTTCCCCAGGCGTAGGCCCGACCGGCGCTTCCCACCTCGTCGCTTCCCGTGCCCCGGCATGTACCCGCTCGGCACCCCCGGGCCTCTGCCCACCCGGCTTCCCGTGGCGCACGCCCGAAGATTCCCGTGGCGTGTGCCGGGCCGGAGCCGTGTGCCCCGCGGATGTGCCGGAGGTACATGCCCTCGGCTCCCTCAGCTCACCGCCGCGTAGTTCTCATACACCTCGTCGTTGTCGAGGGGCACGATGCCCGCCCCGCGCTCGTACTCCGAGCGGGCGGTCTCCAGCAGCCTGCGCCAGGAGGTCACGGTGGGCCGGCGGCGCAGCAGTGCGCGGCGCTCCCGCTCCGTCATGCCTCCCCACACGCCGAACTCCACGCGGTTGTCCAGCGCGTCGGCCAGGCATTCCGTGCGTACCGGGCATCCGGTGCACACCGCCTTGGCCCTGTTCTGCGCTGCTCCCTGAACGAACAGTTCATCCGGATCGGTAGTGCGGCAGGCAGCCTGCGCACTCCAGTCGGTAACCCAGCCCATACCGGCGCCGTCCTCTCCCGAATCGAGGCTCCCCCACGGCGGCAGCGGCATATTCACCGCCGCCAGTTGAGGACGTTACGGAAGGTGGACACAGCGCAACACCCCCTTCGGGCCCAATCTTGAATGGCCCGAACGGACTATGGGTTAACGGCAGATCACCCGCGGGAGTGAGCTGGCGACATACACGACCATCCCGGCAAACCGGGACAGCTGTGGTGCGCCACAACGGACGCCGGGTGACACACGAGGCGGATTCGGACACGTCCCCCTCAGGAACCGGTCCCGCCCCCGCGTGCGAAAAAACGCGGTACGCCCGGAACGATTCGGGGTCGCCGGACGTATTGATACGTGACCGCACTGCTGTGACAGTTGAGAGCAGCTTAGGCCAAGGCCTGCGCGCGTGTCCGGCGAATGGGAACGTCGGCGTCCCCCTTTGCCGTGCCGTGATGCGGTCGCTCCTTCGGAACGTTCATCAGTACGGATTAGGCTGCCCCCATGCCAAAGAAGCGCTCGGGTGGTGGTCTGTCGCCAACGCAGCAGGCCGCCAAGTTCCTCGGAGTCAGTGTGCTCGCCGGAGCCGTGATGGCGGGCATCGCGCTGCCCGCGGCCGGCGCGCTGGGCCTCGCGGCCAAGGGCTCGGTCCAGAGCTTCGACGAGATTCCGGCCAACCTCAAGAGTCCCCAGCTCAGTCAGCGCACGACCATCCTGGACAACCAGGGCAATCAGATCGCGAGCGTCTACTCCCGCGACCGTACGGTGGTGGACCTCAAGGACATCTCGCCGTACATGCAGAAGGCGATCGTCGCGATCGAGGACGCGCGCTTCTACGAGCACGGCGCGATCGACCTCAAGGGCGTGCTGCGCGCCCTGAACAAGAACGCGCAGGAAGGCGGCGTCGCCCAGGGCGCCTCCACGCTCACCCAGCAGCTGGTGAAGAACTACTTCATCGAGGAGGCTGGCGACGACCCCACGAAGGTCGCCGAGGCCACCCAGCAGACCCTCGGTCGCAAGATCAAGGAGCTGAAGTACGCGATCCAGATCGAGGAGAAGCTCGGCAAGAAGAAGATCCTCGAGAACTACCTGAACATCACCTTCTTCGGCGAGCAGGCCTACGGCGTCGAGGCCGCCTCCCAGCGCTACTTCTCCAAGCACGCCAAGGACCTGAACCTCCAGGAGTCGGCGCTGCTGGCCGGCATCGTGCAGTCCCCGAGCCGCTTCGACCCGGTCAATGACGAGGCGGAGGCCACCAAGCGGCGCAACACCGTGCTCCAGCGGATGGCGGACGTCGGCGACATCTCCCAGAAGGAGGCCGACCAGGCCAAGGAGAAGCCGCTCGGACTGCACCCGAGCCAGCCCAAGAACGGCTGCATCACCGCGGTCAAGGGCGCCGGCTTCTTCTGCGACTACGTCCGCGACGTCGTCCTGAACGACCCGGTCTTCGGCAAGACCAAGGAGTCCCGGGCCAAGCTGTGGAACCAGGGCGGTCTGACGATCCGTACGACGCTCGACCCGCAGGCGCAGGACTCGGTGCAGGCGTCCATCAAGAACCACGTCTACCAGTCCGACCCCGTGGCGACCGCCGCGACCATCGTCGAGCCGGGCACCGGCAAGATCCTCGCCATGGGCCAGTCCCGCCCGTACGGCTTCGGCACGAACGAGACGCAGATCAACCTCTCGGTCAACTCGGACATGGGCGGCGGCGCCGGCTACCAGCCCGGTTCGACGTTCAAGCCGATCGTCGCGGCGGCCGCGATCGAGGGCGGCAAGTCCCCGACGCAGCAGTACTCGTCGCCGTACGAGATGACGTACCCGAGCCCGGTGCAGGCGTGTGACGGCAAGGTGTGGCGCAACGACCCGCGCAACCCCGCCAAGCTGACGAACGAGAACGAGTCGGAGCACGGCCCGTACGGCATGAAGGAGGCGACCGCCAAGTCGGTCAACACCTACTACGTGCAGCTGATCAGCGACATCGGCATCTGCCCCGTCACCGACATGGCGCAGAAGATGGGCGTGCAGCGCGCGGACGGCCGGGCGCTCGTCCAGGCCCCCTCCCTCGCGCTCGGCAGCCAGGAGATGTCTCCGCTGACGATGGCGAACGCGTACGCCACCTTCGCCTCGCGCGGCATGTACTGCACCCCGGTCGCCATAGAGTCGATCACGCAGAAGGTCGGCAGCGCGGAGAAGTCCCTCCAGGTGCCCAAGTCGACCTGCTCGCGCGCGATGTCGGAGAAGACCGCCGACACCATCAGCACGATCCTCAAGGGCGTGGTCGAGGACGGCACCGGCCAGCAGGCCGGCCTCGGCGACCGCCCGAGCGCGGGCAAGACGGGTACGACGGACGAGCGCTACGCGGCCTGGTTCGTCGGCTACACCCCGAACATGGCGGGCGCGGTCTGGGTCGGCGACCCGGCCCACAAGCGCCACATGAACAACATCACCATCGGCGGCGTCTACAACGAGAAGGTCTACGGCGGCCAGGTCCCCGGCCCGATCTGGCGCGACATGATGACCGGCGCGCTGAGCGGCAAACCCGTGGAGGACTTCAACCTGATCGACATCCCCGACGACAAGAAGGGGGATGGTCAGGGAAAAGGACAAGGGGGGAACAGCACGGGCGGGATCGGCGGACTGATCGGCGGACTGACGGACGGCGGCACGGTCAACGGCGGCACCACGGGTGACGCGACCGGCGGCGCCTTCCCGACACCGACCTTCTCCCTCCCGGGCAACTTGGTCCAGGGGCAGACGAACGGCGGCAGCAACGGGAACGGAAACGGGGGCTGGCGGGGGTGACCCCCCTGATGCGAGTACGGCGGCGGGGCCGCACCGCTCGGTTCGGCCGAGGGTGCGGCCCCGCCGCCGTCATATGTGCGTGGTGCCTGAGGTGCCAGTGGTGCTGAGGTGCCCCTTGGTGGGGGTCAGCCCTGGAGCAGCTTCTTCACCGCGGCGGCCACCCTGCCGCCCTCAGCCTGGCCGGCCACCTTCGGGTTCACGATCTTCATGACGGCACCCATGGCCCGCGGCCCCTCGGCGCCGGCCGCCTTCGCCTCTTCCACGGCCTGGGCGACGATCGCGTTCAGCTCGTCGTCGGACAGCTGCTTGGGCAGGTACTCGGCGAGCACCTCGCCCTCCGCCTTCTCCCGCTCGGCCGACTCGGCACGGCCGCCCTGCGCGAAGGCATCGGCCGCCTCCCGGCGCTTCTTCGCCTCGCGGGTGATCACCTTGAGGACCTCGTCGTCGGAGAGCTGCCGCTTCTCCTTGCCCGCGACCTCCTCCTTGGTGATCGCGGCGAGCGTCAGCCGGAGCGTCGAGGAGCGGAGCTCGTCGCGCTCCTTGATCGCGGCGTTGAGGTCGTCCTGCAGCTTCGACTTGAGCGTGGTGGTCATGGGGTCGATTGTCGCAGGTGTGCTGCCGTGAACGCCCGTTGATTTAAGGGGAACGCCCGTTGAGTCAAGGGGAAGCCCGTCGATCGAGACGGCCGGTCTCGTCGGCGTCCGCGCGTCTGACACGATGGACGCATGCGCGCGCGATACGGAGTACCCCTGGGAATCATGGCGGCAGGCGCCGCCGGTCTGGCGTACGCGGCGGGCTTCGAGGCCCGCTCCTTCCGCCTCCGACGGGTGACGGTCCCGGTCCTCCCGCCGGGCATGCGCCCGCTGCGCGTGCTCCAGGTCTCCGACATCCACATGGTGAGCGGCCAGCGCAAGAAGCAGCGGTGGCTGCAGTCGCTGGCGGGCCTGCGCCCGGACTTCGTGATCAACACGGGCGACAACCTGTCGGACCCCGAGGGCGTCCCCGAGGTCCTGGACGCCCTGGGCCCCCTGATGGAGTTCCCGGGCGCGTACGTCTTCGGCTCCAACGACTACTACGGCCCCAAACTCCGCAACCCCGCCCGCTACTTGCTGGAGAAGGCGAGCGGCAGGCACGGCCTGAACGGCAACCCGCCGGCCGTCGGCGTCATCCACAACCCGTGGGAGGACCTGCGCGACGGCTTCGACGAGGCGGGCTGGCTGAACCTGACGAACACCCGCGGTGTCCTGAAGGTCGATGGCGTCTCGATCGAGCTGACGGGCCTCGACGACCCCCACATCAAGCGCGACCGCTACGCCCGGGTGGCCGGCGGCCCCACGGAGACCTACGACTTCTCGATGGGCGTGGTGCACGCGCCGTACCTGAGGGTGCTGGACGCGTACGCGGCGGACGGTTACCCCCTGATCCTGGCCGGCCACACGCACGGCGGCCAGCTGTGCATCCCGTTCTACGGCGCGCTGGTCACCAACTGCGACCTGGACACGGACCGGGTGAAGGGCCTGTCCACCCACACGGCGGACGGCCACACCTCCCACCTCCACGTCTCGGCGGGCTGCGGCACCAACCGCTACACGCCGGTGCGGTTCGCGTGCCCGCCGGAGGTGACGTTGTTGACGTTGGTCGGGCGGGAGTAGGGCGTTCTCCGGGGCGGGGATGACTGGGGATGGACGCTGCGGGGACCGGGACTGGGGACCGGTGCCGTAACCCACCCGGACTAGGCCGAATCGCCGCGCCTCTCCCCCGCTCCTAGCGTGAGGCCATGACCGCCTCGATCCCCCCGATACCCAGGGACATTCCGGACCTGCCCGCGGTCCCGGGCCCGCCCATCCTGCTGCCTTCCCCCGTCCCGGCCACGGCGGTGGTGGCGCCGGTCCGCCGCCCCATGGTCGCGCTGTTCCGCCTCCTGACCGCCCTGGCCTCAGCGGGAGGCGTGGCCCTGGAGATCCTGCTGGGCACCCCGGCCGGCGTCCTGAGCTACTTCAGCGTCCAGGCGGGCATCCTGCTGAGCATCGTCATGCTCATGTCGGCATCGAGGGCCTGGCGCGCCCGCCGCCCCCTCCCCTCTTCCGTGACAGGCGCCACACTCCTCTACATCCTGATCTCGGCGCTCGTCTACCACCTGCTGCTGGCCCACACGACGCCCCCGTTCTCCATGACCGGCGCGACGACGGTCCCGGAGCGCTGGCACGGCTCGTGGGCGACGCTCCAGATCCTGCACACGCTGACGCCGGCGGCGGCCGTGCTGGACTGGCTGCTGCTGACACCCGCGGCCCGCCTGCACCTCCGCCAGGCAGCCGCCTGGCTCCTCTACCCCCTGGCCTACCTGGCCTTCTACCTGATCCGGGCGGCCTGCCTCGACCCCACGAACCCCTCCCGCTACCTCTATCCCTTCCTGGACGCGGCCACCCACGGCTACCGCAGCGCCCTGGCCAACGCCCTCCTCCTGGGCCTCGCGATGTACGCCCTGGCCGTCCTCCTCGTGGCCGTGGACCACACCCGCCCGACCCCGGTCCGCCGCCGCGTCTAAACCGGATTTCGTCTACAGCCACCAGTGGGCTAAAGTAAACGTCGTCGCCGCGAGAGCAGCGACATCGGGGTGTAGCGCAGCTTGGCAGCGCGCTTCGTTCGGGACGAAGAGGTCGTGGGTTCAAATCCCGCCACCCCGACGCTGGTCAGAGGGCCAATCGCATGATCGCGATTGGCCCTCTGTCGTGCTCGAGGGGCCAAACAGGGGGCCAAACGAATTTGATCAGGCCACCGCGTCGCTCTCTTCGTCGCCCTCCGCGTCATCCCCTTCCTGATCTTCGGCAAAGATGTCGTCCATCGCTTCGGCACCCTTGGTGATCACGGGCCGGAGCTGCTTCCGGTAGACCGCCTCAGTCGTGGCCTGGCTGCTGTGCCCGACCAACAAGGCGATGGTCTCCAGCGGGATGCCGTGATCAGAGAGCAGGGACACGAAGCTGTGCCGAAGCTCTCGCGGGGTCCACTCGTGCGGCTTCAGGTCGACGCCGGGCACCTTCGCAGCCCTAGCGAGGATGGCGCGGAAGTCGCGCCGGACGTTGGCCGCGTCCAGCGGTTCACCGCTCCGTGTGGTGAAGACGCGCCCGGTCGGGCTCCACTCCATCCCTCTCGATGCGCGCTCCTGCTTCTGCCACCGCATGTGCTCTTCGAGGACATCGACCACCTGCTTCGGCAGAGCGATGGTCCGGCGGCTCTTCCTGGTCTTGGTCTCGCCGTGTTTGCGCACCGAGCGCCACACCGCGACGTGCGGCGGGATGCCGTCCTTCGTCTGCAGGAACACGTGATCCCAGGTGAGGGGCCGCGCCTCTTCCGTGCGTACGCCACTCAGGAGCGACAGCACGAGGTAGGCGTACAGGCGCGACGGGCGCGGGGCCGAGACAGAGTACGCCCTTGACGCCAAGGGCCGTCCGGCGGCGATCACCGACGCTCTGGGCCACACCCGCACGGTGGCGTATGACGCTGCGGGCCTGCCCATCGCCGTGACGGACGAACTGGGGCATACGACGATAACCCGCCGCGATCCCATCGGTCGGATCATCGAGGTGACCGACCCTCTTGGCCACGCCACCCGCCTGGGCTGGACCACGGAGGGCAAGCCGTCCTGGCGTGAACTGGCCGACGGCACCCGCGAATCCTGGACATGGGACGCGGAGGGCGACCTCGTCACCCATACCGATCCAGGGAGCAACACCACCCACCAGACAGCCGCGCCCTTCGACCTCCCGGCTACCCGCACCGACCCGGACGGCACCCGGTATGCATGCACGTACGACACCGAACTGCGCCTGACCGGGGTTACCAACCCTGATGGGCGGACCTGGTCGTACATCTACGACGAGGCCGGCCGGCTGATCGCGGAGACAGACTTCAACGGGCGCACGCTGACGTATGCGCACAACGCCGCCGGAGAACTGATCGCCCGAACCAACGGCACCGGCGAAGTCATGCGCTTCACGCTGGACGCGTGTGGCCGGGTCATGACTCGGCAAGACGACTCCGGTGAGATCACGACGTACGAATACGGGCTGGACGGCGGGCTCCGACGCGCGGTCAACGCGGATGCCGAAGTGGCGTTCGAGCGGGACGCGCTGGGGCGAATCCCGTCGGAAACAGTCAACGGCCGACCATCGACCTTCGAGTACGACGCCGTCGGTCGTCGTACTCGCCGCGTGACACCGTCCGGTCTGGCATCGGAATGGGCGTACGACGCGGCTGGACGCCCAATGTTGCTGCGGTCGGAGGCGGGCTCGGTCGCTTTCATCTACGACGAGGCGGGGCGCGAGACCGAGCGACGGTTGGGTGAGGCGGTGAGGCTGACTCAGAGCTGGAGCCCGACCGGGCGGCTGAGCGATCAGTCATTGGTGTCGGCTCTGACCAGTGCGGGGCCGGAGCGCCTACTCCAGCACCGAACGTATGCCTACCGGGCCGACGGACACCTCACGGAGATCCGCGAACTGACCTCCGGTACGCGTCGCTACGATCTGGACGCCATGGGCCGGGTCACGGACGTGCGGGCACACGGATGGACCGAAACCTATGCTTACGACGCGGTCGGCAACCTGTTCCGAGCATCGGCCCCCGGCCATGACTCAGAAGGCGGGCGTAAGTTCGCGGGCACACTCGTCCGCCAGTCGGGACGCACGACGTTCGAGCACGACGCGCAGGGTCGCCTGGTCCGCCGGACGCGCAGGCTCCTCAACGGGCAGAAGCGCCTCTGGACCTACGCATGGGATGCCGAGGACCGACTGAAAGAGGTGGTCACACCTGACGGCGACCACTGGCTCTACCACTATGACCCGATGGGTCGGCGCATCTCCAAGCATCGTGTCGGCGAGGACGGTTCAGCTGCGGATCGCATCGACTTCTCGTGGGACGACACGCGCCTTGCTGAACAGACCGATACGGACGGCAGGATCACCACCTGGGACTATGAGCCAGGGACCCATCGCCCGGTCGCGCAGACCGACCGGCGGGCGTCGTCGGCCGAAACTTCGTTCCTCGCCCGACTGGCCAAGGAGACCAGCCCCGACAAGAGGCCACGTTTCCACGCCGTGATCACGGACGCCGTCGGCACGCCCATGGAGCTGGTCTCCCCATCCGCCGAACTTGCGTGGCAGTCCCGCACCACACTCTGGGGCACCAAGTTCCCCTCTGCCGCGGACTCTGAGGCGGCTGTGGACTGCCGGCTTCGGTTCCCGGGGCAGTACGCCGACGGCGAGACGGGCCTCGACTACAACCTATTGCGTTACTACGATCCCGAAACGGGCGGATACCTCACGTCGGGCCCAATGGGCCTCTTGCCTAACCCAAACCTCATGCCTATGTCGGCAACCCGGGGAGCGAGTCCGATCCGCTGGGCCTGTTCACGTGCAAGGTCGAGAACGCGCTCAAGAGCTGGCAGAGCCGGAAATACCAGTTCGGTAGCAATGAGTTCGTGCTCGACAAGAAGGGCATGGCGCATGTCCTGGAAAGGCATCACCCGGAATACTGGGACGGGCCTGTCAAAGCGAAGCAGTCGTTCCTGGACGGAAAAATGTCCGTCCAGGATGTGCAAGATGCCATCACGGAGACGCTGAAGCAGAACCGGGACAAACTCGTCTCGCGCGGTCCGATGGGCATGTATCAGATCGAGGGGCGAGTAAACGGCGTGGACTACGTCCTTGGCATCAAGAATGGCCGCATCGGCCAATTTTATCCCGGAACCCTCGACAAGTAGGCTGGCTACATGATCGACATCGCGTCCTACCTGCGCACCAAGTCGGGGTCGTTCGTCGACGTGGCGGAGGCAGGCTCTCCTCCTGCGGATCCTTCGTATGTCGAGGGGGCTATCGATATGACCATCAACGGCGTACGGATCCTGGACCAGGACCTCTGGGACTATGTCGACGAACTCTGGGCCTATATCAGCGACATGGTCCTGAAACTCGCGAACGAGGACGAGGCATCGACATACTTCCCGGATCAGCCGATCCGCTTGGCGTTCAAACGCCTGGGTGGCGGACTCGTCCTCGTGTCACTTACCTACGACGACGTCAAGCGGACCGTTTCCGTCGAGGAACGCGAACTCGTGGACGCCTTGCAGCGGTCCGGCACGGAATTCTTCACCAGGATGAAAGAGCTGCTTCCTGAGAACGCGCTGGGGTACGACGATGCCTTGACACGACTCACGGACTGAAGCTACCGACAGGAGGCCGGGGCGCCCGCTGGAGTTGGCGTGGGGGCCAGCTCACTTTCGAAGGATCCCTGTGATGGCGGGGCAGCACGAGATGGAACCAGCCTACCGAGCAGAGGACTTCGTCGCAGACGGAGCACTGCGGAACTCTTACGCCAGGCACTCTGCGGTGTGAGCTGAGGCTTCATCGATGCCCTTCCAGAGTCTCACGTCGTGCTGGTGCCGGTCCGGTAGACGATCTTCTCGTTGTCTTCCTCGAACCCGAGCGATTGGTAGAAGGTGCGCGCGTCCGAGTTCACCCGGTCCGTCATCCATTCCAGGCGGGTGCAGCTGGGGCGTGCAGTGGCGATGCCGCGCAGTTCACTCATCAGCTGGGCCCCGATGCCCTGCCGTCGCAGGGTGTCACGGACGTACAGCTCCTCGAGGAAGAGGGAGTGGGTGGAACCGGCGCTCGGCCAGAGGAACGAGTACGCGGCGAGGCCCACGATGTCGCCCGTCTCGTCCTCGACCACCAGGGCGGAAGCCAGCGGCGGCGAGCCGAAGAGCGCCTCTTCGACCTGCGTCTGACGCTCGTCGAACGGCTGGATGTCGGCATCGGGCGAAGCCGAACACTTCCTCGCCTTCGTGGCCATCGCCGCATCCCTCATCGGGCACCGCCGATTGGCCACCCTCCTCAGGGCCTGAGCTGGTTTTGCTGCACGTCGAAGCAGACCAGCCCCATCACATCCGCCAGGTCTGCCGCGTAGGCCGAGGCTTCCTCGGCCCAGCTCCAGCCCATCCCGAAGTAGATGAGCGGACCACTTGCACAGTCGATCAGAGGCCCTACTGACCAGGGCGACGTCTCTTCCTTGTCCTCAGTGATGTCGCACCATCGCTCAAGAAGCGCCGTGACGTAGGCCGCGATGCGTTCCGACGGAGGCTCCTCGGCCTCACCGTCGAGATAGCGGTCGTACAGGTCGTCGAAGACCCGGCCAGCGATCTTGTTGTTCGCCGGCCGCTCGCCTTCCCAGACAGCCAGGTCGTAGCTCATGCCCGGAGGCTCTCACACCGCACTGACAGACATCCGAGCCAGTCAACAGGACTCATAACAGCCAAAGGAAACGACGTCTTACTACCTAAGAAACGAGCCCAAGGGCACAAGCACATCCCCGCCGTCATCGCCCTCGCCCGCCGCCGCGTCGACGTCCTGTGGGCCCTGCTCCGTGACAACCGCACCCTCACCACAGCGCCACCCGCGAGTGCAGCAGCGGATCAAGCCGCCTGATCAGCCTCTACGATCCCGCAATGAGCTACGACATTTACTTCGTCAACCCCAAGCCAGGCCAGTCCTGGGCCGAGGCCATCGAAGAACTAGAAGCCGAGACCGACGACGCCGATCAGCTGGTCTCACCCGAGCTGCTCGACGCCTGGGACCGCATCGTCCCGCACGCTCGCACGTTGCTGGGTGAGGTCGACCTCTTCGAGAGCGGCGAGACCTGCGAGCTGAGCCATGACGAAACGGGCATACAACTCTCGATCTTCGTGGACCAAGTAGCGATCACCATTCCGTACTGGCACACGGGAGACAAGGCTGCACAGGCCCTCAGCAAGGCATACGCGCTCGCCGCCATCGTGGAACGCGAAACCGGCCTGCAAGCCTACGACCCGCAGGTGGAGCTACCGCTATCAGAACTGCCACCGCAGCACGGCACCGCCATCATGTCCAGCATCACGAACGCTGCCCGAGCGCACCTCGGAAGCGAAGACGCATCCTGACGACCCCAGCCGACACCTTGACCCGGTCATTAAGACTCCACCGACCTCAGTCGTTCGCCGACAGCTCGCGATGCATCAAGCATCGGTAGTCAAACTCACGAGCCCAAGAGGCCATGGCCTAATCCATCGTCATGCCTTCTCTGGGCGCGGCGGGTAGACCGCGCCCGCTGGCATTGGTCACCATCCGGCCTGGGCGAACCCTGCTGTGCGCTGCCGCGTTCGTGGGACAGCCACCGTTCACGTGGTCTCCTTTGAACCTACGACAGGGCACATGTCAAGCAGCGACTCGCCGACACTTCCCGGCGACCCACCACCACCGCGGGTGACTAGGCGCCAGAAGATCACCTGCAAGGGCTAACTGCGATTCAACTTCCCCTGGTTGCAAGGCCTCTGACGGCCCTACCAGCTCTACCTCTGAGTGGCGTAGAGGGCCTCTGCATACCCGATCAGCCCCACGAAGCCGAGATTCCGATTTGCTCGATATGACAGCAATAGGGGGCGTTAGTACGTTCAATCATGCACCGGCTGCCACAGCGGGCGCTGCTGTCTTCAGTCTCAGAGAGAGAACGAGCAACATGTTCATGACACATTCCCGCAAGATCGCCACGGCCGTCGCGGCCGCCGCGGCACTGACCGCGACTGGTATCACCTACGCCTCGGCCGTCTCAGCGCCGGTTCCCCAGTCCGCCCCGGCGGCTGCCATGGCGGCACCGCTCGGCGGTCCCAGCACCCCCAACAACACCGAAGGCAAGGGCAACGAAGGAAGAGTAGGAAGGGAGTTCCGCCCCCACTTCGAGGGCAGGGTCTTCATCAATGAGCGCGAATTCTCCGGCCACCCCGACGGCTGCATCACCGTCGTCAGCGGCCTGGGTGCCAAGACCTTCAACATCCGCAACGACAGCCGCAACGTGGTCGAGGTCTTCCGCGGGGCCGTCTGCGACAACGGCGCCCCCATCGCCATCGTCGGCCCCCACAGCTCCGCCGACGGCGTCTGCCCGAGGTTCAAGGACGAGGACGAGCACGAGCACGAGCACGAGAACTGCGAGGAGCGCGAGCACCACGAGAAGGGCGAGCACCACGAGAAGGGCGAGCACCACGAGAAGGGCGAGCACCACGAGAAGGGCGAACGCCACGAGAAGGGCGAGCACCACGAGAAGGGCGAACGCCACGAGAAGGGCGAGCACCACGAGGAGATTGAGGACGGCGTGAAGGTCAAGAACGGAGTCATCGCCAGCTTCCGCGTCGTCTGCCGCCACGGGAATGAGGGCGGCGGATTCGGCGAAGGCTAAAGCTAGCAACCGCCTGATGCACATGCTGGAGAACGCCGGCTCACCGGAATTGGGCCGGCGTCCTCCGGTCAGGAAGCCTGAGTGTCTAACTGAGTGACAACGCCCACGCACAACGGCGAACAAGTGCGGACGTCTGCGGACCATCAGCGCGGGTGAGAGCTACGCCGGTCCCAGGCGGAGTCCTCACCCAAGTTGCTTCGGGACGAAGAGGTCGTGAGTTCAAATCCCGCCACCCTGACGCCGTAGTACCAGGCCAGGGGTCTGATCCGCGAGAGCGGGTCGGGCCCCTGACTCGTTTACCGGGACTCTTGGGAGCCATTTGGGAGCCGACTTCGAAATCCGGCTCCCGTGCGACTCCCGCCCCTTCCCCCTGGACGCGACGCCGGGTGCATCACGGAAGCTGTCGAGCACAGGCGCGAGTGAGGTTCCGATCTGTCACCTGGTTCATAGTTTTGCGGACGCCAGGGGGGCGTCAGCCCCATGTCAGCTCGCCGGACGAGCAGATCTCGCGTTGATGGAGCGGGTCAACCGATGACGGTGCACAGGCGAGGCCGAGTCGCCTGCCGCTTGGGGAGGCAGCCTGATGCGCCCCCGACGGCCCTGTCGGCCGGCTCGAATTCCTCCTCCCACGGGTAGGCGAGCAGGCCTCGCGGGAGCCAGCCGTTGCCTCCTTCAGATCCCGGCGTGCAGGTGGGCCGCCCAGAGATAGGGGGATTTTGGATATCGATCACGGACCTTTCGCACGGTGTGGTGCAGAGCACAGGCTGACGCATCCGCGTCGAGGCCACCACCAAGCCGGTTAGTGATCTTGCCGAGCTCGGCGTAGAAATCCGCTGCCATACGCGAGGCCGCCTCGGATCACCGTGAACATCCCCGACAGGCGCCACGAACTCCTGGCCGACCTGCTGCTGGACGCCGTCCTGACCGAAGGCGCGGACGAAAACGCCGCGCAGGCGGCGGTCCGGACCGCCGAGCAGCGCGGTCGGCAACTGGGCGAGGCCGCGCGGGAGGAGACCCGCCCGGGCCGCCTGGGCCCCGAGCGCGGGCTGACCGTCTGCGAGCGGCTGCTGGACCAGTACGGCTACGAACCCGTCCGGGACACCCCCGCCCAACTCCGGCTGCGCAACTGCCCCTTCCACCCGCTGGCCGCGAAGGCCCCGGACCTGGTGTGCGGGATGAACCACGCTTTCCTCACCGGCTGCCTCGGCGGCCTCAAGGTCAACGGACTCCAGGCCGTCCTCGCTCCTGTGCCGGGGGAATGCTGCGTGCGGCTGACTCCGAGCGGCAACGATCCGGGGGACCAGGCGGCTCAGGACCGCTGATGCCGTACCAGCCGCCTGCCCCATCAGCGCCGGTTCGGTGGGCCCGCGACGGTAACGGAGAACCGGGCCGCCGCGCTGCAAGTAATGAGTGCGTGCTGTCGCTCGCGAGAGGTGAGATGGCGAACGAGGCTGTTTTTGACAATCGTTACGTTTGTCGGGCCATAAAGTCGCTGTAAACCTCTGGGGTTGAGGGAAGGCACGGAGGTACGGTTCCGGCGCTCGGCAGTAGGAGATCAAGTGCGGCCGTAGGGGCGGCTGCCACTTACGCCGAAGAAGCCGGAGACAGTCCATGCGTGTGTATGCCGCACGGCGCAGATCGCGCCGCGGGACGGAGGGCGGGGGGCGGTCGGCGTTCGCCGTCGTCGCCGCCGCGCTCCTGATAGCGGGGACGGGGCCCGTCGTCGCGTACGGAGTGGACAGCGACTCGGGATCCGGCCGCCATGACGTGGCGGGCGAGGAGTCCCACGAACTGATGGAGTCCCTCGACTCGTTCAACGAGCCGAGGCTCTCACCCAGCGGCCAGATCGCGCCGGGCGCGTACGCCGGCGCCTGGGCGCACATCAAGAACATGCCGGTCGCGTCCGGCAGTTGGAGCGAGGTCACCACCTCGCCGTACAACGAGGACGCCCTGCACTACCGCGACCAGTCCGCCTCCAACTCCGGTGGCGGCGCGGGCCATTCGGCCGGCCGTATCGCCGCCCTGGCCACCGACCCGACGCACCAGGGGGTCGTGTACGCGGGTGCCGCGGGCGGCGGTGTGTTCCGGTCCACCGACGACGGGAAGACCTGGACGCCGATCGCCGACCGGCTGCCCGCCCTGTCCGTGGGCGCCCTCGCGGTCGCGCCCGACGGCTCGCTGTGGCTGGCCACCGGCGAGGCGACCACCGCCTCCGACAACTACCTGGGCAGCGGCGTCTACCGGCTCGCGGACCCGGTCACCGGCTCCTTCAGCGAGAGCGACAAGGTGGGCGGCACCGAGCTGGACTCCAGCTCCATCCACACCCTCACCTTCGACAAGGCCGCCGGGTACGTCTTCGCGGCCTCCTCGCACGGCGTCTTCCGGCGCCCGCTGTCCGCCGGGCAGGACGCCGCCTGGTCCAAGGTCCTCGCACCCTGCGCGGGCATCGGCATCAACGGCGTAGGCTGCGGGGTGAACAGCCACTACGCCGACATCGCCAACGACATCGCCGTACAGCCCGGCAGCGACGGCAAGAAGCTGCTGGCCAACGTGGCCTGGCGCAGCGGCGCCGCCTACAACGGCTTCTACTACTCCGAGGACGCCGGCACCACCTGGAAGCGTGCCAACCCGACCGGCGCGATCAACCCCGCCGAGATCGGCAACGCCGCCTTCGCGTACGCGGCCGACGGCAGCAGGCTGTACGTCTCGATGGAGTCCCCCAAACTCCTCAACAAGACGTCCGGTTCCGGCGTGTACTCGGTCCTCGCGGGCGTGTACGTCAGCCAGAGCGGCAACGCCAGCGGCTCGTTCAAGCAGATCGCGACCTCCTCGTCGCTGTCGGCGAGCGGTTCCGCGATGAAGGTCAACGAGATCGGCAGCGGCTACCAGCCCGGCTCCCAGGCCTGGTACGACCAGGTCATCGCGGTCGACCCGAACGACCCGAACCACGTCTACCTGGGCCTCGAGGAGATGTTCGAGTCCCGCGACGGCGGCGCCACCTGGAAGGCGGTCGGCCGGTACTGGAACTTCGGCATGAAGTGCTTCTCGTACGACCCGGCGGAGAACTCCTGCGACGGCGACGTGATGCACTCCGACCAGCACGCCCTCTCCTTCTCGCAGTGGAAGGGCAGCACGCCGGAGGTGTTCGTCGGCAACGACGGCGGCGCCTACGCCCGCCCGACCACGCAGACCGCCGCCGGCTGGCGCAACCTCAACGAGTCCGGCACCCTGCGCGACCTGCAGTACTACTCGGTGCGCGCGGGCAGGATGACCGACGGCAGCGGCGACGCCGTCTGGGGCGGCCTGCAGGACAACGGCGTCTCGCTGCTCGCGCCCAAGGGCGCCACCTACCAGGGGCAGCGGCTCAACCCGAACGGCGAGATGGTCTCCCCGTTCGGCGGTGACGGCGGCGACCAGCTGGTCAACCCGGACAACGGCTGCCAGACCGTCGGCGAGTACGTCGACCTGGCGCTGCAGATCACGAACAACTGCGGCTACACCGCGAGCGACGACGGCGCCGAGGACGTGATCACGGACATCGCGCCCGGCGACCCGGGAGCCCGCTTCATCGCCCCGTTCAGCGCGGACGAGACCGACCCGAACGGCCTGTGGGTCGCGGGCGGCCAGTACGTCTGGGGCAACACCAAGACCTGGAAGAGCACCTCCGGCGCCGACTGGACCAAGCTGTACGACCTGGGCGCCGGCCACTCCGCCTCGGCGGTCGCCAGCCGCGGCCACGTGACGTGGGCGGCCTGGTGCGGACCCTGCTCCGCGGTCGACGGGACCTTCGGGCGGGGCATCGCCACCAACTACGGCGGCAGCTGGCACCAGGTGAGCCTGCCCGCCGCCTTCCCCAACCGCTACGTCTCCGGTCTGGCCATCGACCCGTCCGACGCCTCCGGCAAGACGGTCTACGCGGTGGTCAACGGCTTCTCGCGGCACTGGAACGAGGGCCCCGGCGCCGGCTACGGCCACGTCTGGAAGACCACCGACGGCGGTACGACCTGGGCGGACGTCAGCGGTGACCCCGCCGCCTCGGACTCCTTCCCGGACGCCCCGGCCAACGCGGCGCTGATCACCAAGAGCGGCACCCTGGTGGTCGCCACCGACCTGGGCGTGTTCACCAGCACCTCGGCGGGCCACTGGGCGCGCCTGGGCACGACCCTGCCCACCGCGCCGGCGGTCTACCTCTCGCCGAGCCCGGACGGCAGCCAGGTGTACGTGGCCACGCATGGCCGCGGCATCTGGAAGACCCGGACGCCGTAACACCGGCGGCAGCGCAGGGGCCCCGGACCACTCGGTCCGGGGCCCCTTCCGTGTACGGGCCGGCGCCTCACGCCACCCGGAAGTCGGCCGTCATCGCCACCCGGGCCGGACGGCGTGCGGCGGCCGGTCCGGTCAGGCGCTGAGTACTCCAGTGGCCAGCAGGCCCAGCAGGCCCGCGCCGATGAGGATGCGGTAGATCACGAACGCGTTGAAGGAGTGCTTGGCGACGAACTTCAGCAGCCAGGCGATGGAGGCGTAGGCGACCACGAAGGAGACGGCGGTGCCCACGGCGAGCGGGACGGCGCCGACTCCGGCGCCCACGGCGTCCTTCAGCTCGTACAGGCCCGCGCCGGTCAGGGCCGGGATGCCGAGGAAGAAGGACAGCCGGGTGGCGGCGACACGGTCGAGGTCCAGGATGAGCGCCGTGGACATGGTGGC
>NZ_JBFAWG010000016.1:0-168847 GCF_040680215.1 Streptomyces sp. NPDC052107 | reverse complement strand
AACGGTCGCTTCCTTTGTACTCACCCTCTCGGGCTTTCCTCCGGGCGCTTCCCTTCGGTGTTTCCGACTCTATCAGATCTTTTCTCGACCCGATTTCCTCGGTGCTTTCCAGGGTCCCGCGTTTTCTCGCGGTTTCCTTTCCGGCGATTCCGACTTTATCAGAAGTTCTTGGCCGTTCTGACCGGCCGCTCATTTCTGAGTAATCGGGAGGTGCTTCTCCGAGATGTCGCTCTCGACCTCTCCGGAAGCTCGTAGAGTCTAGCCTTCGCCGATGAACTTGTCCAGTTCCAGGCAACTGTTTGAATCTACCTCCCCACGCCATCCGTGTCAACGGGTCTCGCGGGGCGAAGAGGAGAGTAGCAGCTCAGAGGGGTGGAACGCACATCACGCGGCGGTCGGCACCGAGGCGCTCCGGTCCGCTGCTTCGAGATCGCCGGTCTCACCTGCACGTACCGCTCGACCGCCCAGGACGTAGACGTACGTCAGGAATGCCAGCTCGGCCACGACGCCGATTCCGATGCGGGCCCAGGTGGGCAGGCCGGACGGGGTGACGAAGCCTTCGATGGCGCCGGAGACGAAAAGAACCAGGGCGAGTCCGATCGCCATGCCGACGGCCGCGCGTCCTTCCTCCGCGAGAGCGGTGCGTCGGCTGCGGGGACCTGGGTCTATGAGTGTCCAGCCCAGGCGCAGTCCCGTACCGGCGGCGACGAAGACGGCGGTCAGTTCGAGCAGGCCGTGCGGAAGGACCAGGCCGAGGAATGTGTCTAGTCGGCCGGCGGAGGACATCAGGCCGAAGCCGACGCCCAGGTTGAGCATGTTCTCGAAGAGGATCCAGAGGACAGGCAGGCCCAGGAAGACGCCCAGGACCAGGCACATCGCGGCTGCCTGGGCGTTGTTCGTCCACACCTGGGCGGCGAAGGCAGCCGCGGGATGGCTGGAGTAGTACGTCTCGTACTCGCCGCCGGGGCGGGTCAGCTCGCGCAGCTGGCTGGGCGCCGCGATCGACGACTGTACGTCCGGGTGAGTGCCGATCCACCAGCCCAGGAGGATCGAGATGGCCGTGGAGACCAGTGCCGTGGGTACCCACCAGTGGCGAGCGCGGTAGACCGCGGCCGGGAAGCCCTGGCCCAGGAAGCGCGTGACGTCACGCCATGAGGCGCGGCGGGTGCCGGTGACGGCGCTACGCGCGCGTGCCACCAGTTGGCTGAGCCGTCCTGTCAGCTGCGGGTCCGGGGCGCTGGACTGGATGAGGGACAGGTGAGTGGCGGTGCGCTGGTAGAGGACGACGAGTTCGTCGGCCTCGGCGCCGGTGAGGCGGCGTCGGCGGCGAAGCAGGGCGTCGAGGCGGTCCCATTCGGCTCGGTGTACGGAGACGAAGACGTCCAGGTCCATCGGGTCTGCCTGCTCCTCGGCTGGTCGTCGACTGCTCGTCGTGGAGTCGTCGTGAATGCTTTCGATCGCGGTCAGATAGTCGCACCGGCGCGCGATGTGCCCACAGCTTGGCAGACTTGCGCTTCCGAGGGCAGATCAGGGAAGGACGGCGGGCGTGAGTGAGCTGGTGACGGGCGAGGCGGTGGCGCTCGAACTGCGGCCGGCAAAGCTGCCGAGCAGGGCGCTGGCCGTGTTGCTCGACCTCGTGGTGGCCGTGGTCACGTACGTCGTCGTCACCATCGCGGTGGTGGTGTCGACCGCGTCGCTGGACGAGGCCGCGCAGGTGGCGCTGTCGATCGCGACGTTTTTGCTGGTGCTGGTCGGCGGGCCGATCGCGGTGGAGACCCTCAGCCATGGACGTTCGCTGGGGAAGCTGGCGTTCGGGCTCCGTGTGGTCCGGGACGACGGTGGGCCGATCCGATTCCGGCACGCGCTCGTGCGGGGCGCGATCGGGGTGGTCGAGATTCTGCTGACGTTCGGCGTGGTCGCCTGCATCGCCTCGCTGGTGTCGGCGCGCGGCCGGCGGCTCGGTGACGTGTTCGCGGGCACGCTGGTCGTGCGTGAGCGAATACCGGCAGGTCGGGCCGGCTTTGTTCCGCCGCCGCCTCCGTGGCTGGCGGGGCGGTTCGCAGAGCTGGACCTGTCGGCGGTGCCGGACGGGCTGTGGCTGGCGGTCCGGCAGTACCTGACCCGGATGGGGCAGCTCGATCCGCAGGTCTCGATGGGAATGGCCCAGCGCCTCGCGGCCGACCTCGTGGCGCGGACGGGGGCTTCTGTGCCACAGGACCTGCCGGCGGCCGTCTTTCTGGCGGCTGTCGTGCACGAGCGGCAGTCGCGTGAGGCCCGGCAGGCGTTCGGCGCCGCTGGGTTCGGCCCCCTGATGACCGCGCCTGGCGCACCGGCCGCTCATCAGCCACCCCCTTCTCCCCAGCCACCGGCTCCTGCCCAGCCACCCACTTACGCTCAGCCGCCGCAGGCTCCGCCTCCGCCTTCGGCCGCACCTCCGCGGGACGAGCCCCCAGCGGACCGCCCGGCCACCGGTTTCGCACCACCGGCGTAGATACGGGTCCGCTCCGTCCCCTTCCGGCCAGCCGCCTCCTCGGACCGACCGGGTTCCGGAGGTTGCGATGGTCCCAGCGGTTACGCCGGACTCGGCTTTCAGTCGAACGTCGACGGCGGCGACTGAAGGTCCTCCAGCTCGATTCCGGGTGCGGCCAAGACGACGTCCCCGGCGATGTGAACGGTGTGCCGCTCACCGGTGTCCAGGGCTGTGACCTGGTATTCGTCCACGGTCAGGGGGCCGTTGTCAGTGGCGTGTGCTTCGCTGTTCACCAGGGCCCAGGACTGGTCCACGGTGCGGGGGGCGAGGACCGGGTCCGTGAAGGCGACCAGGCGTACGCGGGTCGCTTCGGACGAGGGGGTGAGGCGCAGGAGACGGGCGGTGGCGACGAGGAACGCGGGGGACGTGCCGGTGAAGGCGTGGGCGCGCACATTGCCTTCGGTGGCATGCGTTCCGGTGGGATCGGTGCGGACCCAGGTGACGCCGTCGAGGGCGGCGCCGCGCACCTGCCACTCACCCGCGTGGAGTTCGAGGCGGATCGGGCGGCCGAGGTCGTCCAGGGCGAGGTCGACCGAGCCGCGCTGGTCGCCGGCGGGGCTGGTCAGCCGGGAGACATAGCGCCAGCCGGAGGGGCCGGGGGCGCACTGGAAGTGTTCTTCGCCGAGGGGGGTGTGATCGTGCGGATCGTGGAGCGAATAGCGGCCGCGGGGCATGGGGGGTCCTGGGTCTTCGACGGGCTGACGGTCCAGCCGGATGCCGGTGCTCCGGTGCTGTCCGGGCGGGACCGGCCAAAGGGGCAGGCCCCGGCACGGGGGTGCGGGGGCCTGCCTCGGAGGACCTCCTGCCGGGGAGCGCGGCGGTGCGCCGGTGTGCTCCCCGGCGGGCGGGACTACGGAGTCGCCGGCTCAGTAGCGGTAGTGGTCCGACTTGAAGGGGCCGTCGACCTCCACGCCGATGTACGCGGCCTGCTCCGGGCGCAGCTTGGTGAGCTTGACGCCGAGCGCGTCCAGGTGGAGGCGGGCGACCTTCTCGTCGAGGTGCTTGGGCAGCACGTAGACGCCGATCGGGTACTCGTCGGGCTTGGTGAACAGCTCGATCTGGGCCAGGGTCTGGTCCGCGAAGGAGTTGGACATCACGAACGACGGGTGACCGGTGGCGTTGCCCAGGTTCAGCAGGCGGCCCTCGGACAGCACGATGATCTTCTTGCCGTCCGGGAAGGTCCAGGTGTGGACCTGCGGCTTGACCTCGTCCTTGACGACGCCGGGGACCTTGGCGAGGCCGGCCATGTCGATCTCGTTGTCGAAGTGACCGATGTTGCCGACGATCGCCTGGTGCTTCATCTTCGCCATGTCCGACGCAAGGATGATGTCCTTGTTGCCGGTGGTGGTGACGAAGATGTCCGCGGTCTCCACGACCTCATCCAGGGTGGTGACCTGGTAGCCGTCCATCGCCGCCTGCAGGGCGCAGATCGGGTCGATCTCGGTGATGATCACGCGGGCGCCCTGGCCGCGCAGGGACTCGGCGCAGCCCTTGCCCACGTCGCCGTAGCCGAAGACGACGGCGGTCTTGCCGCCGATGAGGACGTCGGTGGCGCGGTTGATGCCGTCGACCAGGGAGTGGCGGCAGCCGTACTTGTTGTCGAACTTCGACTTGGTGACGGCGTCGTTGACGTTGATCGCCGGGAAGAGCAGGGAGCCCTCGCGCTGCATCTCGTACAGGCGGTGGACACCGGTGGTGGTCTCCTCGGTGACGCCACGGATCTCCGAGGCCAGCTGGGTCCACTTCTGGGGGTTCTCGCCCAGGGTGCGGTGCAGCAGCTGGAGGATGACGCGATGCTCGTCGGACTCGGCGGTGTCCAGGGCGGGGACCTCGCCGGCCTTCTCGTACTCGACGCCCTTGTGGACGAGAAGGGTGGCGTCGCCGCCGTCGTCCAGGATCATGTTCGGGCCGCCGGTGGGGCTGTCCGGCCAGGTCAGCGCCTGCTCGGTGCACCACCAGTACTCCTCCAGGGTCTCGCCCTTCCAGGCGAAGACCGGGATGCCCTGCGGGTTGTCGGGCGTGCCGTTCGGGCCGACGGCGATGGCGGCGGCCGCGTGGTCCTGGGTGGAGAAGATGTTGCAGGAAGCCCAGCGGACGCGGGCGCCGAGGGCGACCAGGGTCTCGATGAGCACGGCGGTCTGCACGGTCATGTGCAGGGAGCCGGTGACGCGGGCGCCGGCAAGGGGCTGGGCCTCGGCGTACTCCTTGCGGATCGCCATCAGGCCGGGCATCTCGTGCTCGGCGAGGGTGATCTCCTTGCGGCCGAACTCGGCCAGCGAGAGGTCGGCGACCTTGAAGTCCTGTCGGCTGTCGACAGTCGTCATTGCGAGCTGCTCCTCGGTGTCGGGGCGAGGTGGGTACGGCTGGTCTGCGCGGCGGCGGACGCACGGGTGCCCGAGATGAGGACACTGGCATGCCCACGTGCGCGCAGCGCAGTCCGTCGGAGGCCCTCTCTCCCTCGGTCGGTCCGCTTGGGACCGCCCGACCGCCATCAGCAGCGACGTCTGGCTCCGTCCCAAGCTACACCGGACAGACCGGTCGGCCCCAGTCCGCCTCCGCATGGTTCGAGCCGTCCGGGAGGCGGTTCCGAGGGGCGGGGAGGGGCAGGAGCCGCGCCGGCAGGGGCGCGGGAAGCGCGGGACGGGAGCTCGCAGACCATGACGAACAGGGACTTTCGCACCCTGGGCCAGGGGCGGGGTGGCACGGGATGCAGGTCGGGCCGGGGCCGTCCGGTCCGCTCGCGGAGTGTCCGGGACGGTGCCTCGTGCGGCCAAGGTGTGAGGAGACAGACGTGACTGGTCCGGCCGTCCTCCCTCCCCGGGTGGCCGCGATGACGAGCGGCGGCAGGTGAAGCTGCCGGCGCCGGGAGCGGCTGCCCGCGGCGCCGGACGAGCGCGCCCCCTCCTCGGCGAGCACCCGCACCCGCACCCGCAAGTCAAAGGCGCCCCACCCACAGCCGGTTCACAAAGTGCCGCTATTCTCCGCCGCCTTGGATGGGTCGCTCGGGGAGGACGAGGCATGGCGGGTAGGACGCGGGGGCGCGGGCTGGGGATGTCGGCCGGTGTAGTGGGGGTGCTGGGGCTGGTGTTGGTGATCGGGGCCGTTGGCTGGCTGCGGGGGGCGTACGGGGTCTCCAGCGTGGGTGGGAGCAGCATGCGGCCGACGTACGGGCAGGGGGACCGGATCGTCTGGGAGCGCGTTGACGGGAGCGAGGTGCGGCGCGGTGATGTGGTGTTGTTCCGGCCACCGGACTCCTACGGGTTCGACGGGCCCCTGATGAAGCGGGTCGTCGGCGTGGGTGGGGACCGGGTGCGGTGCTGCATGCTCGTGGGGGCGCGGGAGCGGGTGACCGTGAACGGGAAGCCGGTCGAGGAGCCGTACGTGTACGGCGGCGACGCCGACGGCGCGCACCGGCCGTATGACGTGAAGGTCCCGCAGGGGCGGCTGTTCCTCCTGGGCGACTACCGTGCGAACTCCGACGACTCGCGGTTCCACCTCGACGAGCAGGGCGGCACGGTGTCCGCGGACGCGGTGCTGGGCCGGGTGACGGATGACCGCGCGGTTCCCGCCCTGCTGGTGGCGGCCCTGCTGCTGGGCGGCGTGCTGTTGCTCATCGGCGTCGGCCTGGGCATCGGTTTCCTTGCCGTACGGCGGCGGAGGGCGCCGGAGATGCCGCGGATGCCCTGGCCGGTGCGGCCGAGCGGGAGCTGAGGTCCCGGCTCAGTGGCCGGCGGCGTGCGGGTTCGGGCCGCCGGGAGTGGCCTCCGGGTCCGGGCCCTTGGCCGCCTCGGCCTCGCTGTAGATGTCCGGTTCGAGGTAGATGACGCGGGCGATGGGGACGGCGGCGCGGATGCGGGCCTCGGCGGCGTTGATGGCGTTCGCGACCTGGACGGCCGTGTTGTCGTGCTGCACGGCGATCTTGGCGGCGATCAGCAGCTCCTCGGGGCCGAGGTGGAGCGTGCGCATGTGGATGACGCCGGTGACGGTGTCGCCGTCGACCATCGCCTCCTCGATCTTCTGGATCACGTCCGGGCCCGCCGCCTCGCCGAGCAGCAGCGACTTGGTCTCGGCGGCCAGGACCAGGGCGATCAGGACGAGCAGGACGCCGATGCAGACGGTGCCGACGCCGTCCCAGATGCCGTCGCCGGTGAGCACGGACAGGCCGACGCCGAGGAGGGCCAGGACGAGACCGATCAGTGCGCCGAAGTCCTCCAGCAGGACCACGGGCAGCTCGGGGGCCTTGGCACGGCGGATGAACTGCGACCAGGACAGCTTGCCGCGCAGTTCGTTCGACTCCCTGATGGCCGTGCGGAAGGAGAAGCCCTCGGCGATGACCGCGAAGACCAGCACGCCCACCGGCCAGTACCAGTCCTTCAGTTCGTGCGGGTGGCTGATCTTCTCGAAGCCCTCGTAGATGGCGAACATGCCGCCGATGGAGAACAGGACGATCGAGACCAGGAAGGCGTAGATGAATCGCTCGCGGCCGTAGCCGAAGGGGTGCTGCGGGGTCGCCTCGCGCTGGGCCTTCTTGCCGCCGATGAGCAGCAGGAACTGGTTGCCGGAGTCGGCGAGCGAGTGGACGCCCTCGGCGAGCATCGAGGAAGAGCCGCTGAACGCGAACGCCACGAACTTGGATGCCGCGATCGCGAGGTTGGCGCCGAGTGCCGCCACGATCGCCTTCGTACCGCCTGACGCGCTCATGAGTCCGCGTTGTCCCTTCGCCCTAGTCGTCGCCTTGGCACGGCGCCTTCGCACGGCCACGCCGTCCAGGCGTGGCCGTACTTTGCCCGGCCTTTGCCGGTGGGCCATTCTTGCAGCCCGGCCGGGCGCCGCCGCGTCAGGTATCCACAACCCCGGTCAGACGATCACAGGTCATACGATCACAGTGGCACGGAAGATCGTGCCCGCACCGGAGATCTCCGCCGTCTCGCCGGCCGGGACGAAGACCGACTGCCCCGGGCGCAGCTCGTGCTCGCCGGCGCGGACCGAGCCGACCGTGCAGAGCAGTATCTGCGGGGTGCCGAGGGTGAGGTCGCGGGCGGTACCGCCCTCGGAAAGGACGTACCGGGAGAGCCGGAACTCGTCGATCGGCGTGTCGTAGACCTCCTCGCCGGCCGGGGAGGCCTCGGGGCGCAGTACGCCCGGGTCGCTCGCCTCGAAGCGGACGACACGCAGCAGTTCGGGGACGTCGACGTGCTTGGGGGTCAGGCCGCAGCGCAGGACATTGTCGGAGTTGGCCATGATCTCGACGCCGAGGCCGTTCAGGTACGCGTGCGGGATGCCGGCGCCGAGGAAAAGGGCCTCGCCGGGCTGCAGGCGCACGTGGTTCAGCAGCATCGCCGCGATGACGCCGGGGTCGCCCGGGTAGTGCTGGGCGAGGTCGGCGTAGGCGGTGTAGTCGCCGCCGAGGCGGGCGCAGGCGGCGCTTGCCTCGGCGACCGTGTGCGCCATCTCCTCCGAGTCGGCGGTGAGGATCGCGGTGAGCACCTCGCGCAGGGCCGCTTCCTCGGGCTGGGCGTGCAGCAGATCGACGTACGGCTTGAGGGAGGCGACGCCGAGCCCCTCGAGCAGGTCGGCGGCCCGGACCGGGTCGCGGAAGCCGCACAGGCCGTCGAACTCGGTGAGCGCGCAGATCAGTTCGGGCTTGTGGTTGGCGTCCTTGTAGTTGCGGTGCGGGGCGTCGACCGGGATGCCGCGGCGCTCCTCGTCGGCGTAACCCTCCGCGGCCTGTTCCAGGTTGGGGTGCACCTGGAGGGAGAGTGGCGCGCCGGCGGCGAGGATCTTCAGCAGGAACGGCAGCCGCGGTCCGAACTTCGCGACCGCCCCGGCGCCCAGCTCGCGCTCCGGGTCGGCGTCGATGACGTCGACGAGCGTCCCGCGCGCGGTGCGCGAGGGGGCTCCCGGGTGCGCGCCCATCCACATCTCCGCCTGCGGCTCACCGGTCGGCTCGACACCGAGGAGATGCGGGATGGCGGTGGGGGAACCCCAGGCGTAGGGGCGGATGGTGTTGTCGAGGCGGTCCATGTGTCTTCTCTGTCTCCGTACGTACGGCTGCCCCAGCCGACGCCGGTGCTGGCGCCGGTGCCGGTACTGGTTGCCGTGCTGATGGTGGGCGCGGGGGTTCCGGCCCGTAGCCAGATCAGGCCCTCGAAGCGAGCGCCAGGTAAACAGCGGCGAAATCCGTGACGGCGATCAGTTCAGCGAGCGACTCCAGTTCGCCGCCTTCCTCCGGTTCGAGTTCGCTGATCGGCGTGTCGTGGCTGAGGGCCAGGTCACGGGCGGCGGGGGCGGCGGTGAGGCCGCTGATGGGGCGGTCGCGGAGCAACACCACGCGCGCGTGCAGCGCGGGCGGCTCCTCGACGCGGTCGCGGAAGAAGTCGTCGGGGTCGGCGCTGGCGGCCAGCGAGCCGGCCAGCAGGGCGCTGTGCGCGGAGAGCGCCTCGGGGAGTTCGGCGACGAGCGCGGGGCGGCCGGCGAGTTCGGCGAGGGCCGCGGCGAAACGGTGGCCGGCGGGGCCCGCCGAGGGCCCTTCCGTCCACACCACGGGCAGGGCGTCGGCGAGCTCGGCGGCGAGGGTCTTGGCAGGGTTGCTGTAGGTCGCGATGGCGGGGCCGCAGCGCTCGGCGATGTGATCCAGGCGGTCGGCGACCTTCTCCAGCGCCTCCGGCGGGGCGCTGATCAGTCCGATCCGGTCCAGCACCGCCAGCAGCGGGGTGAGCAGCGCCCAGAAGACGCCCGAGGAGGACGCGGCGAGCGGTTCCTCCTGGTCGTACGGCGCCGTCGCCATCGGTACGAACAGGCCGTGCGCGCCGGTGACCGCTTCCGCGAGCGGGGTGCCGGCCGGGGTCACGGCGACGACCGAGCAGCCGCGGCGGTAGGCCTGGTCGGTGAGCAGGGACAGGCTCGGTTCGGTGCCGTCCGGGGTGGCGATCAGCAGCAGGTCCACGGAGCCGGCCCAGCCCGGGAGCTCCCAGCGCAGGGCCCCCGCGGCCGGGGCCACGCCGGTCGGGGCCAGACGGACCACGGGGCTGCCGACGCCGGCCAGGGTGCCGAGGAGGTCGGCGGTGTGGGTGGCGGCGGCGCCGGGGCCGGCGATGAGGACGGCGCGGGGACGGCCGTCGGGCTTGAGGTCGCCGACGCCGGCCTCGGTGGCGTGCCGGGCCGCGGTACGAACGCGGGCGCCGGCCTCGGCGGCGCCGCGCAGCAGGCCTCGGCGGTCGGCCTCGGCAAGGCCCTCCGGGGTGTCGAGCAGCGATTCGTCCAGCATGGGCGGTTGCCTCCGATCGCCGGGGTCCTGTGTGGGTTGGCTACGACGTGAGGGGCGTCGTCACTGGGGGCGTCGGGCCTCGTCCACGAGGAGGACCGGGATGCCGTCGCGGACGGGGTAGGCGAGGCCGCAGTCCTGGCCGGTGCAGATCAGCTCGGCGTCCTGCTCCTTGAGGGGGGCGTGGCAGGCCGGGCAGGCGAGGATCTCCAGGAGGCCGGCTTCGAGCGGCATGGGGTGTCCCTTCGAGGGCGGATGTCTGTCTGTGGATGTGCCTGGTCAGCGTACCGCTGGTGGACGGGCTGAGCCGGGCTGTCGGTACCGTCCAGGGGGCACCGCCCCCTGAACGCCGTTTGCCCGGCCGCTCAGCCCCTGATGATCGCCAGGGCCTCGTCCCTGATCTTGGTCATCGTGGCCTCGTCCTTCGCCTCGGCGTTCAGGCGGAGCAGCGGCTCGGTGTTGGAGGGGCGGACGTTGAACCACCAGTCGGGGGCGGCGACGGTGAGGCCGTCGAGGTCGTCCAGGGTGACGTCGGCGCGGTTCTCGTACGCGGAGCGGATCGCGGCGAGGCGGGCGGCCTGGTCGGCGACGGTCAAGTTGATCTCGCCGGAGCCGGTGTAGCGGTCGTACTGGGCGACGAGGGCGGACAGGGGGCCCTCCTGGCCGCCGAGGGCGGCGAGGACGTGCAGGGCGGCCAGCATGCCCGTGTCGGCGTTCCAGAAGTCCTTGAAGTAGTAGTGCGCGGAGTGCTCGCCGCCGAAGATCGCTCCGCTGCGGGCCATCTCGGCCTTGATGAAGGAGTGGCCGACGCGGGTGCGGACCGGGGCGCCGCCGTTCTCCGTCACGACCTCGGGGACCGTACGGGACGTGATCAGGTTGTGGATGACCGTGCCCTTGCCGCCGTTGCGCGCGAGTTCGCGGGCGGCGACCAGCGCGGTGATCGCGGACGGGGAGACCGGATCGCCGTGCTCGTCCACGACGAAGCAGCGGTCGGCGTCGCCGTCGAAGGCGATGCCGAGGTCGGCGCCCTCCGCCGGGACGCGCTTTTGCAGGTCCACGAGGTTGGCCGGGTCGAGCGGGTTGGCCTCGTGGTTGGGGAAGGTGCCGTCCAGTTCGAAGTACATCGGGACGAGAGTCAGCGGCAGGCCGGTGAAGACCGAGGGGACTGTGTGGCCGCCCATGCCGTTGCCGGCGTCGACCACGACCTTCAGCGGGCGGATGGAGGTCAGGTCGACCAGGGAGCGGAGGTACGCCGCGTAGTCCTCCAACGTCTCGCGCGAGGACAGGGTTCCCGGCCGGTCGACCGGCTCGGGAGCGCCCGACTCCAGCCACCGCTCGACCAGTTCGCGGATCTGCGCGAGGCCGGTGTCCTGGCCGACCGGGGCGGCGCCCGCGCGGCACATCTTGATGCCGTTGTACTGGGCCGGGTTGTGGGAGGCGGTGAACATGGCGCCCGGCAGGTTCAGCGCGCCCGAGGCGTAGTACAGCTGGTCGGTGGAGCACAGGCCGATCTCGGTGACGTCCACGCCACGGTCCGCCGCGCCGCGCGCGAAGGCGCGGGACAGGCCGGGGGACGAGGGCCGCATGTCGTGGCCGACGACGATGGCCGCCGCACCCGTCACCTCCGCGAAGGCGGCGCCGAAGAGCCCGGCCAGTGACTCGTCCCACTGGTCCGGAACCACTCCGCGTACGTCGTACGCCTTCACGATCTGCGACAGATCAGCAGTCACAGCCAACCCTCCTGAAAGTCCTATGGGTACCCACAAACTACCCGTCCGGGGTAAGGGCGTGGTGTGCGGACACCAGGTGGACGCCCAGACGTAACCGGGGGTGGGGTGCGGTGCGCCGGTTTGACGGCTGTGGGCTGCGTGGGGGTGGGCTCAGTTGTCCGGGGAGCGCAGGACGCGCAGGTGGCCGCGGCGGGCGACCTCCATGGGGTCCGCCGCACGGGCTCCGCCGCCCGCCTCGGCCGCGCGTTCCTGGGGGCGGGCCGCCTCGCGCACGGCGTTCGCGAGCGCTTCCAGGTCGTCTCCGCTGGGCCGCGCGGGGGCGGAACCGTCGAGAAGGCGGACGACCTCCCAGCCACGGGGGGCGGTGAGGCGTTCGGAGTGCTCGGCGCACAGGTCGTAGCAGTGCGGCTCGGCGTAGGTCGCGAGCGGGCCGAGGACCGCGGTCGAGTCGGCGTAGACGTACGTCAGCGTCGCGACGGCGGGTCGGCCGCAGGCGGTGCGCGAACAGCGACGTACAGGGCTCACGACGTTGGACGGTACCGCACTCTTGAGCGGGCCGCGACGACTCTCCACCAGGTCACTCCACCGTGTCGTGCTGTGAAACGCCCCACACACCCCTTCGTGGAGGCCCCGTTGACCTGCGTGGACGGGTTCTCGTCGGGTTTTGGGCGCGGCTCGATACGGTCATGAGTCTGCACAAACACCGTCAATTGCCTTGAGTTCGGCGGTCTCGGAGGGTTACGGAAACGAGCCAGACGTTGGCTGGAACGGTCAACCTGCGACATGGAGGCGGAGGCGGCCGATCGCAGCCGAACGGGGCCGATCGGGGGCGGGCTGATCGGCGGGGGGCGGGGTCGGCCGATGAGGCGTCTAGATCGACCGAGAACGTGGTCGGCCGCGCGTGGCTGGTCGGGGTGGGATGAGGGGTGGGGTGGGGCGTCGTGTGGGGCGGGCGCGGGGAGCGTGCGGGGACTACGCTTCCCCAGTGATGGACAACCGTGTACCGCCCCGTGCCGCCGGCCCCGGGCCCCGTCGCCGTGATCGTCACGGGAGGGGCATGCGGGGGCCGATCGCGCCGCCACAGGTGCCGCTGGCGGCCAGCCGTGCCGATGTGTTCGCGGACCTGGTGCAGGACTCCGTGGAACGTCTCGAACGGCGGTGGCCGCAGCTTGCCGACATCGACTTCCTCGTGCTGGAGGTGCCCCGGCTGGACGGGAGCGGTGAGCAGGTGTGGAGTGACGAAGCCGTGCCGCTGGGCGGGGTCGTGCCCGCGCGGGACGGGCGGCGGGCGCGGGTGGTCGTGTACCGGCGGCCGGTGGAGATCCGCACCAAGGGGCGGGATGAGCGGGCCGCGCTGGTGCATGAGGTCGTCGTGGAGCAGGTTGCCGAGTTGCTCGGGCTGACGCCGGAGACCGTGGATCCGCGGTACGGGGAGGATTAGGGCGGGCCGAGGGGGTACGGCGTTTGGGGGCCTGTTCTGCCGGGGTGCCCTGTGCTGTGGCTGGACGACGGGGCGTTTCGCTTGCCCGCGCCGGCT
This sequence comes from Streptomyces sp. NPDC052107, assembly GCF_040680215.1. Taxonomy (NCBI): domain Bacteria; kingdom Bacillati; phylum Actinomycetota; class Actinomycetes; order Kitasatosporales; family Streptomycetaceae; genus Streptomyces; species Streptomyces sp. NPDC052107. The sequence continues at coordinate 155,786 of NZ_JBFAWG010000016.1, read as the reverse complement.
TGCCGCTGCGGCCGGCCGTGCCGCCCCAGCGGCACGACTGCCCGCGGCCACGGCGGCATGACGGCCGCCACCGAGCACCCGCAGCCGCCCACGCACCAGCGCCCGAACCCCGACGGCGCTACGAAGCGTCGCCCCTCACTTCTGCAGGACCGACAGATCCTCCGTCGTCCTCGGTACCGCCACCATCCCCCGGTCGTTCGGGAGGGTTTGGATGGTGAAGCCGGGGATTCCGGACTCTGTGGCGGAGAGGGTGCGGGAGGCGTAGACCGGACCGCCGGAGACGGTTTCGACGGTGAGGGCGTAGGTGCCCTTCAGGCCGGAGGGGACGGGGACGGTCACGTCCTCCGTGGTGCCGGACTTGATCGTGTAGGTCTTCGTCGTCGGCGTACCGCCCTCGCTGCCCGCCGACGCGGTGACCTTGACCGTGGCGGTGGCGGTGGGCGCGGTCAGGGCGAGGGTCGTGCCCTTGGCGCTGTTGTCGGCCGAGGTCGCGCGGGTGCCAACCGGGGCGGTGGCCGGGATGAAGGCCGTCTCCTGCTTGTCGCCCTTGCCTCGGACCACCCGGAGGGCCGCCACGACCGGGACCGACTGGTCCGTGGGGGTCAGGACCAGGGAGCCCGCCTCGCCTCTCGTCACCTCGCCCAGGTCGGCCGTGGTCGTCATGCCCGACTTCACGTGCAGGGTCTCGCTGCCCGCCGGGGTGATCAGGCCGTCCGGTGAGGCCAGGCGGACCTTCAGGTCGGCGTCGTCGCCGCCGGGGGTGAAGGCGATCAGGCGGACGTCGGTGGCGTCCTTGGGGATGCCGGGCAGGACCAGGCTGCCGGCGGGGTCGGCGGCCGCGGCCAGCCAGTCGCCGCCCAGCTTGTCGTCCAGGGCCTGTACCGACGCGCCGACCCGGCCGCTGCGCACGCTGACGTGCACGGTCAGGTCGGCCTGCTGTTCGTCGGTGAGCGTGGACAGCAGGATCGGCTTGCTCGCGTGCGCCGGGACGGTCTGGTTCTCGCCGAGCGGGGACTTGATCGCGCCGTTCTTGCCGTACAGCTCGATGTCGACGACCGCGGGGGTGTCGTCGGGGTTGGTGAGGTGGACGTAGTCGGTGCGGTCGGTGGCCGTGCTGGCGCCCGGGAACCAGAAGTCGGTGTCCGCGGCGGTGCAGTTGACGCCCTGCAGGCCGCGGCCGGTGCCGGCGGCGACCTCGGTGGTCTCCTGGACGGTCCAGCCGGGTGCGAACTTCCCGTCGGCGGTGCCGATGAGCGCGGGCGCGTCCGCGCCGGAGGTGTCGCCGGTGGCCGGGGTGCCCGGTGCCTTCGGGGTGAGCACCGGCTGGTCCGCCGTCTTCTTCCCGCCCTTGGCCCCCTTGGCGCCCTTGCCTGTCCGGGAGTTGTCCGTGCCGTCCGCCGAGTTCTCGCCGGCGGCCTGGAGTCGGGCCTTGCCGTCGCTCGCCGCGCCCTGGGTGACGGGTGTGTACGACGTGTACGACGTGTCGGCGATGTCCGAGACGCTCGGCGGCGGGCACAGCAGGCTGGTGCGCTGGACCGGCAGGTTCGCGGCCGCCTGGGGGGCGGAGGCACCGGAGGCGGACGGGCCGTCGAACGCGGCGAACGCGGTGACGGCGGCCAGCGCGGTGCCGGCGGCGATCAGGGACAGGGTGGTGCGGTTCACTGCTGGCTCCCGTCGGGGCGCTCGCTGCCGGTGCCGTGGGGGTGCTGGGCCGGGTCGTAGCCCTGCTGGGCGGGGTCGTACGCCGGGTGGTAGCCCTGCTGGTAGGCCGTCGGGTCGTACGGCATCTGGTCGTCCGTACCGCCGTAGGCGTACGGGTCGTACTGGCCCTGGCCCGTCTGGTACGGGTCGGCGGCCGGGTACGCCTGCTGGTCGTAGTCGGAGGGCGGGTACTGGCCGCCGTTGTGGTACTGGTCGGTTCCGTAGCCGGCGTATCCGGCGTTCGTGTACGAACCCTGGTCCCAGTCCTCGTAGGACTGCTGGTGGGGTACGGCGGGGTCCTCCGGCAGCGGCGGTGCCGCCAGGGGCTCCTCGCCGGACTGTTCGTCGCCGGCCTGTTCCTCGGCCTGGGCGCGCAGCCGGCGGGCTCGGCGGCCCTCGCCGGCGACGGCCTGGGCGGGCAGCGGCTCCTCCTCGGGCAGGTCGTCGTCGACGTCGCGGCGGCGGCCGGGCAGGGCGAGGACGACCAGGACGACGGCGAGCGCGCCCTGGGCCCACAGCCAGGCGGTGTGGGTGATCGGGTCGGTGTAGGTGACGTCCAGCCTGCCGCCGTCGGCGGGCAGTTGGAAGCCCTGGGCCCAGCCGTCGACCGTGGTGGGGGTGAGCGGTCTGCCGTTCAGGGTGGCCGTCCAGCCGTCGGAGGCGGTGTCGGCGAGGCGCAGGACGCGGCTACCCGAGCCGGACGGGATGGTCGTGTGGATCTCCACCGGTCCCGCGGTGACCGGCTGGGCGGCGCCCGAGCCGCCGGCGGGGACGATGGTGGCCCGGGAGACCTCCTGGTCGACGCGGTACAAGGCACCGCCGTTCTGCTGGCTGAGCCGGGACAGGCCGGGGGTGGTGTCGAGGACGCGGGTGATGTCGCGGGGCGCGCCCTTGTGGACGAGGACGTACCGCACGGCGAAGCCGCCGAGTTCGTCGGCCTGGTCGGCGCCGGAGCCGGCGACGAGGTTGGCGACGACCTTGTCCAGCCGGGTGTTCTGGCCGTCGGCGGCGCTGATCTCGGCGTCGCCCATGCGGGCGCCGGAGCCGCGGACCAGGGTGTAGCGCACGCGCGCGGTGGAGTCGCTGTCCAGGATCAGGGTGCGGGCCCGGTCGCCGGTGGAGGAGTCCTCGGCGACGAACGCGGGCACCTGGGTCGGGTCGCGGCGCTCCAGGGGGCCGTCGGCGCCGCGGATCATCCAGCCGGCGGCGACGAGCAGCGGACCCGCGGCGCAGGCGAAGGCGATCAGGGCGGCGACGGGCTGGCGCCAGCCGAAGCTCTGCTCGGCCACACGCGCGCGTGCGCCGTCGGCGCCGACGGCTGCGGCGGCCAGCAGGGCGATGCCGTAGACGAGGGTGGCCGGTCCGGCCCAGGCGGACCTGTTGGACAAGGCGGCGAAGACGAGGCCGACCAGGGCGACGGCCCACGCGGTGCGGATGGCCGGCTGCCGCTCGGAGCGCAGGAGTGCGCCGAGGGCGGCGAGGACGACACCGATGAGCATCAGGCCGTGCACGGTGCCGGGGCCGCCGGGGCTGGCGCCGAGCAGGTCGAGCGCGGAGGCGGCCGAGGTGCCGTAGGCCAGTCCGGCTTCCTTGAAGAAGCCGGTCGGGAGCAGGGTCAGCGACCAGGGGGCGAGGACCAGCAGCGGGGTGCCGAGCTGGACGAGGAAGCGCAGGGCGTGGGCGACGAGGTCGCCGCGGCGCAGCACGAGCACACCGATGCCGAGGAACAGCGCGATGGGCCAGACGATCGGCGTGAAGGCGGTGGTGATGGTCAGCAGCAGCGCGTACGCCCAGGTGGCGCGCCAACTGCCGCGTGCGCCGGTGCGGTTGGCGAGGCCGCTCGCGGCGATCCCGGCGCGCGCGATGAGCGGCAGCAGCACGGCGAGGACGGCGGTGCCGATGCGGCCGCCGGCCAGGGCGCCGGCGGTGGCGGGCAGGAAGGCGTAGGCGATGGCCACCCAGGCGCGCAGCAGCCGGGAGGTGACGAGCGGCCGGGAGGCGAAGTAGGCGGTGAATCCGGCGAGCGGTACCGAGGCGACCAGCAGGACCGTCATCGCGAGTCCGGTGGAGCCGAACAGGATCGTGGCGAGGGTCGCGATGATCGCGAGGTAGGGCGGTCCGGCGGGGGTGCCGCCCGCGCCGACCGGGTGCCAGGAGTCGGCGAAGCGGGACCACAGCTCGCCGGCGCCGGCCGGGGCGGGCAGCAGGGCGCCGCCCGCGAGCGCGCCGCCGCCGAGCAGGGCACGGCAGGCGGCCAGGGAGATGAGCAGCAGGGCGAGGAAGAGCACGGGGCCGGGCTTGCGGGCGATCCGCTTGAGCCGGGCGAACTGCTCGACCTCCAGGAAGTCGGCGTCGTCGCCACCGGGCCCGGACTCCACCGCGCCGCCGTGCCGGCCGGCCGGGGAGGTGTCGTCGGAGCCGCTGGTGAAGTTGGCCGCGAGCTGTTCCACGGTGGCCCGGATGGTGGCGCCGGGCGGCGGGAACAGCTGGCGCAGTTCGCCCTTGTCGATCTGCGAGGGTCCGCGGCGGCGCCGGGCGGCGATGATCCGCTCGGGGCGCAGCAGGGTGCCGAGCAGGCCGCGGATCTCGTCGACGGCCTGGCCGGGGACCTTGCCGACGAGATAGGCGATGGTGCGCAGGACGGTGCCGAAAACGAGCCGCAGCAGCGCCCAGGGCAGCGCGGCGCCGCGGGTGTTGACAAGCAGGGTGTAGACGGCGCCGGCCTTGTCGACCTTGTGCGGGGAGGCGGCGGTGCGGCCCACGCAGTCGACGGTGCGGCGCTCGCGGGAGGCGGCCTCGGCGTGCCGTACGACGGCGTCGGGGGCGATCAGGACGCGGTGGCCGGCGGTGTGGGCGCGCCAGCACAGGTCGACGTCGTCGCGCATCAGGGGCAGTCGGCGGTCGAAGCCGCCGAGCTGTTCGAAGACGTCGCGGCGGATGAGCATGCCAGCGCTGGAGACGGACAGCACGGTGCGCACGTGGTCGTGCTGGCCTTGGTCCTGTTCGCGGCGGTCCAGGCCGGTCCAGCGGCGGCCGGAGTTGGCGATGGAGACGCCGACCTCCAGCAGTTGCCGGCGGTCGTACCAGCCGCGGAGCTTGGGGCCGACGACCGCCACGTCGTCGCGGCCGAGTTCGAGTTCGTTGTCGACGACGCGCAGCAGCTCGGCGAGGGCGTCGGGGTCGGGGGCGCAGTCGTCGTGCAGCAGCCAGAGCCACTGGATGGGCTCGCCGTACGGCAGTGCGGGCAGGTCGTAGGCGTCGTCGCGCCATGTGCGCGTGACGGGGTCCCAGCCGCTGGGGCGCTTGAGGTACGGCAGCTCTTCCGGGGTGAGGAGCGGGGCGGTGCGGCTCGCCTCCTCGACGGCCTGGCCGAACCCGGTGCGGCGGGCGAGGTGCAGCACGTTGGCGTCGCCGAGGGCGTCGGTGAGCATCCGGGCGGAGTCGTCCGCGCTGCCGGTGTCGGCGGCCACCGCGTACTGGACGGGCCGCTCCTGGCCGAGCAGCCCGGCGAGCGCGTCGGGCAGCCAGCGGGCGCCGTCGTGGGAGACGAGGACCGCGGTCACCACGTGGCGCGGGAACTCTGGTGTGGCAGCGTGCTCTTGGGCTGCCGTGTGGCTGTGCACGGACATCGAGGTACGGGCCCCGGTTCGATGGACTGCGGTGGACGCCTGCGCCCTCTCGGGGGCCGAGGGGACGGCGGGGCGTCTCGGACGAGCGACCACACTATCGGCTGGCCATGACGACGGCCCGCCGCCTGTGGATAACCCACCGGCGACGGGCCGTTCGTGACGTTTTGGTGTGGATTCGTGTGCGTTGCCGTGGTCAGACGGCGGCCTTCTTCAGCCGGCGGCGCTCCCGCTCGGACAGTCCGCCCCAGATGCCGAAGCGCTCGTCGTTGGCGAGGGCGTACTCGAGGCACTCGGAGCGGACCTCGCAGGCGAGGCAGACCTTCTTCGCTTCTCTGGTGGAGCCGCCCTTCTCGGGGAAGAAGGACTCGGGGTCGGTCTGGGCGCACAGCGCGCGCTCCTGCCAGCCGAGTTCCTCGTCCGCGTCGTCGACCAGCAGTTGCTGCACCAGCTCGGTCATGTGCGCCCCTCGTCTGTCTTTCGCGTCCCCGTGTGCGTTGCCGTTACCGATTTCGGCTGAACGACACGAGTGAAATTACAAGTGTGCTGCTCCGGGCGAGTCAAGCCGAGATCTGCTATTGAGCCCGTTATTCACTCTGCGGAACCAAGGCCGTGCGGAAAGTGTTCAAATCGCCATAAACCGTGACACGCAGACGAGGCCCGGAGGGGCGCCGGAACCCCGTACGGACATCTATACGGAGAAGGACGCCCTGGCGTTCGATCGCGTTCCGCAAGGCTTGAGCGCCCGGATGTGCCCCATGTGTCCCAGCATCCTGGTGAACAAACCTTTCATCTCCCAGATGCACCTGATGAGGTGAAATCTGTCCCACATACCGGGCGCCGAGTTGACACTGTGCGTGTGAACCGATGTCCTAATGGGCATGCTCGCGAACTTGGCACTCACCTCGACCCGCACCGCCGGGTCCCACGGTGCTGCCCGGGCTCGCTGTAGCTGTTGTCGCTGTTCCAGCTGTTGAGCCACACCCTGCTCCAGCTGTAGGCCGTGTCCCTCGCGACCCGGTTTCCCTTCTCCGTTCCCTCTGGCCTCCTTGCACCTGCGGCCTTCTCCCACCGAGGAACCACAGCACCCCATGAACAGCGACAACGACCTCCAGATCGCCGGTGACATCCTCGAAGTCCCGCACCTGCTCCAGCCGCCGCGGGAGCACCCGGCCACCGTTGCCGAGTTCGTGGGCCTCGCCCGCCGGATCGCCGCCGACCGCTCCCAGTGGGACCACCTCGTGCGGTACGACGCGACGACCCGCTGGTACCACCGGCTGCGCACCGGCCCCGGCTACGAGGTGTGGCTGCTGTCCTGGGTGCCGGGACAGGGCAGCGGGCTGCACGACCACGGCCGCTCCTCCGGCGTCCTGACCGTCCTGGAGGGCACGCTCACCGAGCGCACCGATCGCGCCACGCGCGCGTTGGCGGCGGGAGCCCAGCGGGTGTTCGCGCCGGGGTACGTCCACGAGGTCGTCAACGACACCCTGGAGCCGGCGGTCAGCCTGCACGTGTACCACCCGGGCCTGACCCAGATGCCCATGCACACCTCGCCGCACTGCGAAGCTCGTCCGGTGACTGCCTGACGCGTTGTCCTACCCGCCTGCAACACTTGGGCCCATGCGCATTGTGGTTCTGGCAGGCGGCATCGGTGGTGCCCGGTTCCTGCGTGGTCTGAAGCGGGCCGTGCCGGACGCGGACGTCACGGTCATCGGCAACACCGGCGACGACATCCACCTCTTCGGGCTGAAGGTCTGCCCGGACCTGGACACGGTGATGTACACGCTGGGCGGCGGCATCAACGAGGAGCAGGGCTGGGGGCGGGCTGACGAGACCTTCCACCTCAAAGAAGAGCTGGCGGCCTACGGGGTCGGGCCGGACTGGTTCGGCCTCGGCGACCGGGACTTCGCCACGCACATCGTGCGCACGCAGATGCTCGGCGCGGGCTATCCGCTCAGCGCCGTCACCGAGGCGCTGTGCGACCGCTGGAAGCCGGGCGTGAAGCTGATCCCGATGACCGACGACCGCGTGGAGACCCATGTGGCCGTGGAGGTGGACGGCGAGCGCAGGGCGGTCCACTTCCAGGAGTACTGGGTACGGCTGCGGGCCTCCGTCCCCGCCGAGGCCGTGGTCCCGGTCGGCGCCGAGCAGGCCAAGCCGGCGCCCGGTGTGCTGGAGGCCATCGCCGAGGCGGACGTCATCCTCTTCCCGCCGTCCAACCCGGTCGTGTCCATCGGCACCATCCTCGCCGTGCCCGGCATCCGGGAGGCGATCGCGGACGCGGGCGTGCCCGTGGTCGGCCTGTCCCCCATCGTCGGGGACGCTCCGGTGCGCGGCATGGCCGACAAGGTACTCGCCGCGGTCGGCGTGGAGTCCACGGCCGCCGCGGTCGCCGAGCACTACGGCTCCGGACTGCTGGACGGCTGGCTGGTCGACACCGTGGACGCGGCCGCGGTCGAGCGGGTCGAGACGGACGGCATCCGCTGCCGGGCCGTACCGCTGATGATGACCGACGTCGAGGCGGCCGCGCAGATGGCGCGGGAGGCGCTGGCGCTGGCCGAGGAGGTGCGGCGAGCGTGAGTGAGGAGCGCCCGGAGTACATGGTCCGGGCCCTGTCGGGCATCCCCGAGGTGCAGCCGGGCGACGACCTCGCCAAGCTGATCGCCGCGGCCGAACCGGGCCTGGCCGACGGGGATGTGCTGCTCGTCACCTCCAAGATCGTCTCCAAGGCGGAGGGCCGCGTCGTCGAGGCGGCCGACCGGGAGGCGGCCATCGACGCCGAGACGGTCCGGGTCGTGGCCCGGCGCGGCGCCCTCAGGATCGTGGAGAACCGGCAGGGCCTGGTGATGGCCGCCGCCGGGGTCGACGCCTCCAACACCCCTGCCGGCACCGTGCTGTTGCTGCCGGAGGACCCGGACGCGTCCGCGCGCGCGATCCGCGACGGCCTACGCGCCGCCCTCGGAGTCGACGTCGGCGTCGTCATCACCGACACCTTCGGGCGGCCCTGGCGCGCGGGACTCACGGACGTGGCGATCGGCGCCGCCGGGGTGCACGTGCTGGACGATCTGCGCGGCGGCACGGACGCGCACGGCAATCCGCTGAGCGCGACGATCGTCGCCACGGCGGACGAACTGGCCGCCGCCGGCGACCTGGTCAAGGGCAAGGCGGCCGGACGGCCCGTCGCCGTGGTGCGCGGCCTGCCGCACGTGCTGGCCCCCGAGGACGGCGAGGGCGCGCGGGCGCTGGTACGGACCGCGCGGGACGACATGTTCCGGCTCGGCACGTCCGAGGCGGTCCGGGAGGCGGTGACCCAGCGGCGTACGGTCCGGGCGTTCACCGACGAGCCCGTGGACCCCGGGGCGGTACGGCGCGCGGTGGCGGCGGCGGTGACCGCGCCGGCCCCGCACCACACCACGCCCTGGCGGTTCGTCCTGCTGGAGTCGGCCCAGACCCGGACCCGGCTGCTGGACGCGATGCGGGACGCCTGGATCGCCGACCTGCGCCGGGACGGCAAGAGCGAGGAGTCCATCGCCAAGCGGATCCGCCGCGGGGACGTCCTGCGCAACGCGCCCCACCTGGTGGTGCCGTGCCTCGTCATGGACGGCTCCCACCACTACGGGGACGCGCGGCGGGACGGCGCCGAGCGGGAGATGTTCGTCGTCGCGATGGGCGCGGGCGTGCAGAACCTGCTGGTCGCGCTGGCCGGGGAGCGGCTGGGCTCGGCGTGGGTGTCGTCCACGATGTTCTGCCGTGACGTGGTGCGCGAGGTGCTGGCTCTGCCCGCCGACTGGGAGCCGATGGGCGCGGTGGCGGTCGGGCATCCGGCCGAGGAGCCGAGACCGCGGCCGGAGCGGGACGCGGGGGCGTTCATAGCGGTGCGCTGAGTTCGGCGTACGCGACCGTAACCCTCGTGCGACCGCCTAGTCTCAAAGGACGGCACAGGCTTCCCAGGACTTCACAGGACCTCATTCGTGGCAGGACGTTTCGCTCAGCGCCCCACGCGTACGACCGTGCGCGGCGGCCATGTCGGCGTGCCAGCGGGTGCCGCCGGGATACCGCGGCAGGCTGCGGCTCCGGCGCGGGTACGGCGGTGGGTGCCGGAGGGGCCGCTCGATCTCGGGCTGGTGCTCGGACCGTTGCGGCGCGGGCCGGCCGACCCCACGTTCCGGGCCGCCGCGGACGGATCCGTGTGGCGGGCCAGCCGTACGCCCGCCGGGCCGGGCACGCTGCGGGTGCGGGCGTACGGCGGTGAGGTGCTCGGCGAGGCGTGGGGGCCGGGGGCGGAGTGGCTGCTGGACCGGCTGCCCGAGTGGCTCGGCGCGGCCGACGAGCCGGAGGCGTTCGTGCCCCGGCACCGGGTGGTGGCGCTGGCGCGGCATCGGCGGCCGGGGCTGCGGCTGACGCGGACGGGGCTGGTGCTGGAGTCCCTCGTCCCCTCGGTGCTGGAGCAGAAGGTCACGACGGACGAGGCGTACCGGGCGTGGCGGTTGCTCGTGCGGAAGTTCGGGGACCGCGCGCCGGGACCGGCGGGGGCCGGGGAACGGCCGATGTTCGTGATGCCGGCGCCGCGGGCCTGGGCGCTGATCCCGTCCTGGGAGTGGCATCGGGCCGGGGTCGACGACAAGCGGGCGTCGACGATTCTGCGGTCCGTACGGGTCGCTGCGCGGCTGGAACAGGCGGTGGGGATGCCGGCGGTCGAGGCTCAGGCACGGTTGGAGGTCGTGCCGGGGATCGGGCCGTGGACGTCGGCGGAGGTGGTGCAGCGCAGTCATGGGGCGGCGGATGCGGTGACGGTCGGGGACCTGCATCTGCCGGGGATCGTGGGGTGGGCGTTGGCGGGGGACCGGTATGCCGACGATGCGGAGATGCTGCGCTTGCTTGAGCCGTATGCCGGGCAGCGGCATCGGGCGGCTCGGTTGATCCTGCTGAGCGGAAACGTGCCTGCGCGTAGGGCGCCGAAGATGCCTCGGGTGGACATCGGGTTGTTGTGAGGCGCCCTGTGCTGCGGCGGCTGGGCGGGGGTGGGTTGGCTTGTCGGCGGCTGCAGTGTGCCGGGTGCTGCCGCTGGACAACGGAAGTTCCGCTTGCCCGCGCTCACGGGGTGCGAGGTGCTGCCGCCGGACAACGGAAGTTCCGCTTGCCCGCGCTCACGGGGTGCCGCTGCGCCCACCCGTGCCGCCCCTGGCGGCACGACTGCCCGCAGCCACGGCGACATGACGACCGCTGCCCGCAGCTCCGCGGGTACGACGGCCGCTGCCGGGGGGCGCCGGAGCGACGGCACGACCGACCGCAGCTAAGACGGCATGACCACCGCTGCCCCCAGCTCCGCGGGTACGACGGCCGCTGCTGGGCGGGCGCCGGACCAGCGACCGACCACCGCAGCTAAGACGGCATAACCACCGCTGCCCCCAGCTCCGCGAGTGCGACGGCCGCTGCTGGGCGGGCGCCGGACCAGCGACCGACCACCGCAGCTACGGCGGCATAATCACCGCTGGCCGCAGCTACGCGGCGACGGCCGCTGCCGGGTGGGCGCCGCCATAGCGGCACGGCTGCCCGCGGCTACGCACGCCTCGCCGCTGCTGCCGGGGGGGCGCCGGACCAGCGACCGACCACCGCAGCTAAGACGGCATAACCACCGCTGCCCCCAGCTCCGCGAGTGCGACGGCCGCTGCCGGGCGGGCGGCACGAGCGACCGTGGCTACGCACGCCTCACCGCTCCCGGATGGGTGCCGGACCAGTGGCTCGACCGGCTGCGGCGGTGCTTTGAAGTCGGGCGTGCTGCAACTCCCCAGGGGCGCGGGGAACTGCGCGAGCAGCCACCGCCGTGCCGCGGATGAACCCATGGAGGTCTGGGGGCGCAGCCCCCATGGTCGGCGGCCCCGGCGGCCCCAGCAACCGTCACTGGTCGGAGGAGAAGCGCACCGCCCCCGCCGGGATGCGGGCGTCGCACCACACGCGTACTCCCTCGCGGAGCTCGTTGTCGGCACCGATGATCGCGCCGTCGCCGATGACCGCGCCGGTGATGACCGTGCGTTCGCCGACGCGGGCCCTCGTGCCGATGAGGGAGTCGGTGATGACCGCACCGGGTTCGATGACGGCGCCGGGGAGGATGGTCGAGCCGAAGACCCGCGCGCCCTCGGCCACGAACGCGCCCTCGCCGACCACCGTGCCGCCGGTCAGCTTGGCGTCCGGCGCCACCGTCGCCGTAGGGAGGACCAGGCGGTCGCCGCAGCGGCCGGGGACCGCCGGGGACGGGGCGCGGCCCAGGACCAGGTCGGCCGAGCCGCGGACGAACGCCGCCGGGGTGCCGAGGTCCAGCCAGTACGTGGAGTCGACCATGCCCTGGAGATGGGCACCGGCCGCGAGGAGGTCCGGGAACGTCTCGCGTTCCACCGAGACCGGCCTGCCCAGTGGGATCGCGTCGATGACCGACCGGCGGAAGACGTACGCCCCCGCGTTGATCTGGTCGGTGACGATCTCCTCCGGCGTCTGCGGCTTCTCCAGGAAGGCGAGGACGCGGCCGGTCTCGTCCGTGGGGACCAGGCCGTAGGCCCTCGGGTCCGTCACCTTCGTCAGGTGCAGGGAGACGTCCGCGCCGGTCGACTCGTGGGTGTCGACCAGGGCCCTGATGTCCAGTCCGGTCAGGATGTCGCCGTTGAAGATCAGCACCGGCTCCTCGGGGCCGGAGTGCAGACGCGAGGCGACGTTGCGGATGGCGCCGCCGGTGCCGAGCGGCTCCTCCTCCGTCACGTACTCGATGTGCAGGCCGAGGGAGGAGCCGTCGCCGAAGTACGGCTCGAACACCTCGGCGAGATAGCTCGTGGCGAGGACGATGTGGTCCACGCCCGCCGCCTTGGCGCGCGCCAGCTGGTGCGTGAGGAACGGCACCCCGGCGGCCGGGACCATGGGCTTGGGCGTGTGCACCGTGAGCGGACGCAGCCGGGTGCCTTTGCCGCCGACCAGGAGGATCGCTTCTGTCACCTGTCGTCTCTGCTTCCTGCCGGGACCGGCCGAACTACTCGTTTCACTCGTTTCGGCCGGTCAGTGTATGCAGACCGTAGCGGCGGCGCCCTTGACAACCACCCGGTTTCCCACGAGATCGGTGAGAGAACGGTGTGAGAGCGGCGGGTCCCCCGAAGCGGTGCCGAGCGCGACCCCGGCCGGCTCAGCGCCCCTGATAGCGCGCCGCGCTGGAACGGGCCGTACCGAGCTTGGCGTAAAGCCGCTTGCCGGGGCACTCGGTGGCGAATCCGTCCCGATGGCCGGAGATCACGTTCAGTCGCACGTTCTTACCTTTGGGGTAGAGATTGCCACCCCCCGAGGTGAGATATGTCTTGCCACGCGGATCGGCCCCGTAGAGCCCGAGCTTCCAGGCGGTGAGCCGGGCGATGGCCGTCACCGCGGCGCCGGGCGGCTTCGTCGCACCGTAGGAGCCGATCACGGCGATGCCCGTGCTGTTGCTGTTGAAGCCGCGGGTGTGCGCGCCGAGAACCGCCTTCGCCACGCCGCCGGCCCGGCCCTCGTAGATGGTTCCGCACTTGTCGACGAGGAAGTTGTAGCCGAGGTCCCGCCAGCCCATGCCCGTGACGTGGTAGCGGTAGATACTGCGGATGACGGAGGGGGCCTGGGCACAGGTGTACTTGTTGCCCGAGGCCGTGTGGTGCACGAAGGCCGCCTTGGCCTGCTTCGTGTAGACGAAACCGCGTTCGCGCAGTGACTCGTCCGCGCCCCAGCCGCGCCGGGTGACGATCCGCGGGCGCGGCCCGATGTACGGCTTGGCCCGCACCGGGCCGTCCAGGCGGGCGAGTTCCCGCTCGGTGGCCCGCCTGCCCAGCGCCGGGATCTCCAGGACGCCGAAACCGGCGATGTCCATGTTGGCGGCCGAGGCCGCCCGCGCCGCGTCCATGTGCGGTCCGGTACGGGGCGCGTCGGCCGGCACACCCTCGGGCGGCGCCTCCTCACCGGGGTCCACCAGTTCCAGGCGCAGGCCGTAGGGCAGCGGCGGCCCCGGTTCGACCGTATGGCCGCCCCGCACGCCCCCGCTGACGCCGCGCACCAGTACGTCCACACCGTCCGAGTCGCCCACCCACAGCGGTGCGGTCGCCCCGCGCACCCGCCGCGCGTCCCGTTCCGCCGTACCCGGGTCGGCGCCGTGGTCGGCGTTGTGCGTCTCGACGTCCTGCCAGGCGGACCACTTCCGCGTCTTTGCCGACCGGGTGCGCACCTGGACCCGGCCGTGCAGTTCGGCGTCCGGGTCGTCCCAGACGACCCCGACCAGCGAGAAGTGCTCGCCGTTCGGCCGGTACAGGCCCTGCTCCGGGGCGGTGCCGAGGACCCGCTCGCGGGTGAGGGGGGCGAGGGGCAGCGAGCGGGTGCCGCCCGGGGCGCCCGCCTCGGACGGGCCTGCGGGTGCGGCGGCCGCGGGCAGGGACAGCAGCGGAAGCGCGAGGGCCGCGGCGCAGGTGACCCCGATCGAGCAGACGACGGTCGACGGGGAGCCGGGGGGCGAAGTCAGGAATCCACGCATGGTCATGATCGTGGGCATAGGCATACAAATCTGTCCAACGGTGAGACGGCGGTGAACTGACGACCCGTCGGGAACCGTTCCGCCGAACCGGTGGCCCCACCGCACGCCTCGCGCGTCCGTCCGCGCGTACCCTTTCCCGGGTGAACGCCACCGATCGCACCCCTGCCGACCTGCTGGCTTCCGCGCTCGCCGCGGACCCCGGCCGCCCGCTGGTGACCTTCTACGACGACGCCACGGGCGAACGCGTCGAACTGTCCGTGGCCACCTTCGCCAATTGGGTGGCCAAGACCGCGAACCTCCTTCAGGGCGATCTGTCCGCCGGGCCCGGTGACCGGGTCGCGCTGCTGCTGCCCGCGCACTGGCAGACGGCGGTGTGGCTGCTGGCCTGTTCCGCGGTGGGCGCGGTGGCGGACGTCGGCGGGGATCCGGCCGCGGCGGACGTCGTGGTGAGCGGGCCGGATGCGCTGGACGCGGCGCGAGCGTGCGGCGGGGAGCGCGTGGCGCTCGCACTGCGGCCGCTGGGCGGACGGTTTCCGCAGACCCCGGCCGGGTTCGTCGACTACGCCATGGAAGTGCCGGGGCAGGGGGACCGGTTCGTGCCGTTCGCTCCGGTGGATGCGGAGGAGCCCGCGCTGATCGTCGCGGGGGCCGAGTTCAGCGGGGCCGAGGTCGTCGAGCGGGCGCTCGCGGATGCGCCTTCCCTTGGCCTGACGGGGCCTGGATCGAGGTTGTTGTCCGGGCTGTCGTACGACACCTGGGAAGGGGTCAGCGCGGGGATGTACGCGCCGCTGGCCGTCGGAGGGTCCGTGGTGCTGTGCTGGCATCTGGACCGGCTGGACGAGGAGGCTCTCGCCAAGCGGATCGAGAGCGAGCGGGTGACTGCGGTGCGCCGCTGAGAGACATCCGCCCGTCCCCCGATTGGAGTAGCTGAGGGCGCTATCGGTCCCCTCCCCCGCCATCGTCGTAGGAGCAGGACGTGACGCTCGTACGCCGTGAAAGGGTGCCCCGCCCGTGACCGACACCGTTGGCAAGCCCCTCGGTCCCGGTCGCGGGGCCTCCGCCACCGGCGCGGGGCTCGTGCGGCGGCGCCGGCGGCGGTGGGTGAAGGCGACGGCGCTCGGCGTGGCCGTGCTCGTCGTGGCGGGCGTCGGGGCCGGCTGGGCCGTGTACGCCAAGCTCAGCAACAACATCACCGCCGATGAGGCGGCCGCCCGCGAACTGGAGCGGTACGAGCGGGAACGGCCCACCGAGCTGGTGCGGGGCGCGCAGAACATCCTGCTGATCGGGTCGGACACGCGGGCCGGGGACGGGAACTCCGCGTACGGGCGGGATCTGGGCAGCGAGCGGTCGGACACCACGATCCTGCTGCATCTGGCCGCCGACCGGCGCAGCGCCACCGCCGTGTCGCTGCCGAGGGATCTGATGGTGGACATCCCCGGCTGCCGGCAGCCGGACGGCAGCCGCAGCGAGCCGGTGTTCGCGATGTTCAACCACGCCTTCCAGCTGGGGGGTTCGGCGTGCACGATCCGGACCGTCGAGAAGCTGACGGACATTCGGGTCGACCATCACGTGGTCGTGGACTTCAGCGGGTTCAAGGAGATGGTGGACGCCGTCGACGGGGTGCAGGTCTGCCTGAAGGAGCCCATCGACGACAAGGCGGCCCGGCTGAAGCTGCCCGCGGGCAAGGTCACGCTCAGCGGGGAGCAGGCGCTGGGGTTCGTGCGCGCCCGCAAGTCGCTCGGCGACGGCAGCGACACCGAACGCATGGAGCGCCAGCAGCGGTTCCTGGGCGCGCTGGTCAACAAGGTGCAGAGCAACGACGTGCTGCTGAACCCGGTGAAGCTGTATCCGGTGCTGGACGCGGCGACCTCCTCCCTGACCACGGATCCGGAACTGGCCAGTCTGCGTGGCTTGTACCAGTTGGTACGCGGGCTGCGCGACATCCCCACGGAACGGGTGCAGTTCCTGACGGTGCCGAGGGAGTCGTACGTCTACGACGCCAACCGTGATCAACTCGTGGAGCCGGAAGCCGAGAAGCTGTTCGCGCGGCTGCGGGCCGATCAGCCCGTGGCGGTGGCCCAGGAGACGCCGCAGGAAGCCGCGGAGCCGGGTGGGCAGACCGGCGGCAAGGCCGGCCCCTCCCCCGCGCCGACGTTTCGCGGGAACACCGCCGCCGAACACGGCTGTGAGTAATGCGCACATCAAGACACCGAACTTCCGTCCGGGAAATGAGCCGGATTGCCCGGTTGTAGGCACAGGGAATTTGTCACCGGCGTCGCTGGACGCTGAACTGGGCGGATAGTGTGAGCGATCCGGTGCACCAGGCCGCGAGATCCTTCCTGGGGTCGTGCACCTTTCACCGAGACCCGAGCGCCTTTGAGGGGGAAGGCGCCGCGTGGCCCCGACGGAGGATTCGGACAACCGTGGACGCGCAAGGCCGTGGGCGGGCGGACAACATCGATCCCGCAGACCAGTGGGTGCTCAATCCGAACACCGGCGAATACGAACTGCGACTGGGCCCTTCCGCACCGCAGTCGGCGGTTCCCGGTCCCCGCAGACCCGCCTCCCGGGCCGGCGCCGGTGCGCCGCGCCGCCGTAACGACGCGGCGTCCGGCGGGACCCGCGAGATGCGCCAGGCGCGCGGGGGCGACGTACCGCCGCCGCGGTCGGGCCGGCGCCGGGGGAGCGAGCCGGAGCCCCCGCAGGGCCGCCGGGCCGCCCGGCGGCCGGTGAAGAAGAAGTCGAAGGTCAAGAGGGCTTTGGCGTGGACGGCCGGAGGCACGGCGTTCGTGCTGCTCGCCATCGGCACGGCCGGCTATCTGTACATCAAGCACCTCGAGGGCAACGTCACCACGACGGACGTCGAGGGCGCCGCCAAGGACGGATTCAGCAAGGACGACGCCTTCAACATCCTGATCATCGGCACCGACAAGCGGACCGGGAAGGGCAACGAGGGCTACGGCGACAAGGGCAGCGTCGGGCACGCCGACACCAACATCCTGCTGCACGTCGCCAAGGACCGGTCGAACGCGACCGCGCTCAGCATCCCGCGCGACCTGATCGTGAACGTGCCGGACTGCCCGACCAAGCAGGCCGACGGCTCGACCAAGGTCATCCCCGGCACGGACGACGTGCGCTTCAACACCAGCCTCGGGCAGGACGGCCGGGATCCGGGCTGCACCATGCGCACGGTGAAGGCGGTCACCGGCATCCAGCCGGACCACTTCATGATGGTGGACTTCAACGCCGTGAAGACGCTGACGACGGCGGTCGACGGGGTGAACGTGTGCCTCGCCCACGCGGTGAACGACAAGGAGTCGCATCTCAAACTGCCCGCCGGCGAGCACAAGATCGAGGGTGAGCAGGCCCTGGCGTTCGTGCGGACCCGGCACAGCTGGGGCAACCAGGGCGACCTGGACCGCATCAAGGTGCAGCAGCAGTTCATGGCCTCGCTGATGCGGAAGATGTCCTCCAGCGACACGCTCACCAGCCCGACCAAGCTGGTCAGTCTGGCCGAGGCCGCCACGAAGGCGCTGACCGTCGACAAGGGCATCGGCTCCGTGACCACGCTCAAGGACATCGCGCTGGAGCTGAAGAAGGTGCCGACGAAGAACATCAGCTTCCTCACGGTGCCGGTGAAGGACAACCCGGCGGACGGCGTCGTCCACAAGACGGTGATCGTCGACCCGGCCGTCGCCCCGCAGGTGTTCGACGCGATCAACAGCGACGTCTCCTTCACCGAGGTGAAGAAGAAGCAGAAGGCGGAGAAGGACGCACAGGCCGCCCGTCTGAAGGGCACCAGGTCCGCGCCCTCCGAGGTGCGGGTGCGGATCCTCAACGGCGGTGCCCAGTCGGGCAGCGCGCAGGAGACCCTCGACTGGCTGCAGAACCAGCAGGGCGTGCTGAAGTCGGAGAACGCGGGCAACGCCCCGGCGGAGCTGAGCAAGACCACGCTGGAGTACGCGCCCGACCAGGCGGCCCAGGCCAGGGAGCTGGCCCATCTGATGGGTCTGTCCGGCTCGGCGCTCAAGCCGGGCAAGAGCGTGACCAACTCCCAGGGCCTGCCGGCGATGACGCTGACCCTGGGCAAGGACTTCAAGGGCGCGGGGGTCTCCCTGACCGCTCCGTCGAAAGCGCCGACGGTCGACAAGTCCACGGCAGACAAGGTGAAGTGCGCCTCGTAGGTAACCCAAAGGGCCCGTCGTGCGTCTAACTGGACGCGGGACGGGCCCGTTGTATGGCGCAAGGGTGGGGAGGGCAGGAAGATTGGCGCAGAGTGACGTGCGGGGGCAGGATCCTGCGGTCGACGACGCGATGTCGCTCGGACCGCAGGACCGGAAGTCGCCGGAGGGGTCCGGACGGCACGGCGGGGGGCGGCGCAGAGGCGGTTCCACGACCGAGCGGCCACGGCGCAGACGGCGCGCACTACGCTGGTCGGCGACCGTGCTCGCGGTGGTGATACTCGGCACGGCCGGCGCCGGTTACCTGTACTACCAGCACCTGAACGCGAACATCCGCAAGGGGCAGCGCAGCAGCGCCGACGACTCCAAGGCGTACAAGACACCGGCGAACGCGGCCGGGCAGACGCCGATGAACATCCTGCTGATCGGCTCCGACAGCCGTAACACGCCGGAGGATCTGAAGCTCGGCGGGCACCGGCAGAGCGTCGGCGCGCCTCCGCTGGCCGACGTGCAGATGCTCATCCACCTGTCCGCGGACCGCAAGAGCGCCGCCATGGTGAGCATCCCCCGCGACACCCGCGTGCACATCCCCGAGTGCAAGGATCCCAAGACCGGCAAGAGGTACCCGGAGACCAACGACATCATCAACGTCACCCTGGCCCGGGGCGGGGCCGGCTGCACGCTGGCCACCTGGGAGAACCTCACCGGGGTCTACATCGACCACTGGATGATGATCGACTTCGCCGGCGTCGTGAACATGGCGGACGCCATCGGGGGCGTCGAGGTCTGTGTGAAGCAGAACGTCTGGGACCACCCGACGCCCGCCCAGCCCGGCGGCTCCGGGCTGAAGCTGAAGGCCGGGACGCGGAAGATCTACCACGAGCAGGCCCTGCAGTGGCTGCGCACGCGGCACGCCTGGGGCAGCGACCTGATGCGGGCCCGCGCCCAGCACATGTACCTGAACTCGATGGTCCGCACCCTGAAGCACCAGAACGTCTTCACGGACAGCGGGCGGCTGATGGACCTGGCCGAGGCGGCCACCAAGTCGCTCCAGGTCTCCGAGGAGATCGGCTCGGTCAAGAAGCTGTACGACCTGGCCATGGAGCTGAAGTCGGTGCCGACGAACCGCATCACGTCGATGACGATGCCGCACATCGAGGACCCGCAGAACAGCGAGCACGTCGTGCCGGACCCGGCCAACGCCGAGAAGGTGTGGGAGATGCTGCGCGACGACGTGCCGTTCGACAAGAACGGCAAGCCGTCGGCCACGAAGCAGATCGCGAGCAAGACCCCGGCGGCCAAGTCGCCCTCCACGGACCCGGGCCGGCTGGGCGTGCTGGTGCGCAACGCCACCCAGACCTCCACCGAGGCGGCGGTCGGCGGCCGGGCGAACGACATCAGCCAGGTGCTCGCGCAGAAGGGCTACACCCGGGCGACCGCCGACACCTCGGGGACGCTGTCCGAGGAGAGCACGCTCGTGCAGTATCCGAGCGCGGACCTGCAGGGTGACGCGCAGGCGGTGGCGAAGGCACTCGGCATCCCGATGAGCTCGGTGAAGCAGTCGACCGACGTCTCCGGGGTCACGGTCGTCGTCGGCACGGACTGGCGCACCGGGGCCGGCTACCCCAAGCAGACCAAGCCGAAGGCCGGGGACATGCCGGGCAACACCGACTCGATCAACGGGGCGGACACCAGCACGTGCATGGACGTCTACAAGCCCTACCAGTGGTGACCGGCCGACCGGCCGGGTGACGGAACAAAGACGAGGAGGGCCCCGCCGCCCGAGCAGCGGGCCCCTCCTCGCATGTCGGCGTCAGGCGTCGCCCTTCAGGACGGCTTTCGCCTCGGCCACCTGGTCGCGGTGGATCCGCTGCAGCTCCGCCAGCGCCCCGGCCTGCTTGCCGATCAACGCCGCCTGGATCCGCGCTTCGGCGCCGAACCAGACCGGCAGCAGCCGGGTCTTCCGCTTGCACGCCACGTCCGCCACCGCGGTGGGTATCTCCTGTGCTCCCGGGCGGCCCTTGGTGAACGCGGGCACGTCGAGGGGGTCCATGGGCGAGGCGTAGTGATGGCCGCCGCTCGCCGCCATACAGCCCGACCAGCGGCGGAAGACGGCCACGACGGCCGGCTGCCGCATCGACTGCGCGTAGCTGCCGTCGGCGATGGCGGCGGCCGCGGCGGAGATGTCCGGCCGGGCGTACTTTCCTTCGACGCGCTCGACCGCCTCGGCCCGGCACCCGCCCTTCGGGACGGCCTTGCCGTGGTAGGTCGCGCTTTCTCCCTTGAGCACCGTCAGCATGCCCGGCGGTACCGGCGGCGCCGAGACGGCGGGACCCGGCGGGAGGTGGTAGCCGTACGCCGACGCCTCCTTGGGGCTCGACAGTCCGTAACGCCGGTCCGCCGTACGTGTCTCCGGCTGCCGGACGAAGTCGTAGGAGATCCCGTAGCGCGCCAGGCACGTCTGCTCCAGCTTCTGCTCCGCGGACTGGATGAGCTCGCTCTGGGCGGGCGTCAGGCTGTAGGCGGCGATGGGCAGTTTCCCGCTGTAGTCGCCGGACAGCACGGGCACGTCACGGGCCGAGGCCCGCGGCGAGCCGGTGTGCGCCGGGGCGGTCCGCCCGGTGGGCGGGGAGGACGGGCCGACACAGGCCGTCAGCGCCGCCGTGGCGAGGACCGCGACGGCGGCGCCGCGCAACGACGCCGGAAGAGAGGTGAGCACCGGGAGCCTCCACGGGGACGTGCGGCCCGGTGGTGGCCACCGGGCCGCACGCGCGGTGTCGTCAGAACTGGTAGCAGCGGGTGTCGTGGGTGAACTTGAAGGAGGCGTCGTTGTTGTAGGTGTTGTGGAGGCGGAAGACCAGCTTGGAGGGCGGAACCGAGTCGCAGGAGCCGCCGTAGCCGCTGTTGAAGTAGATGGTCACGTACGAGTTCGGCGACACGTTGTCCAGCGACGCGGCGTTGTTCTTCACCGGCTGGCCGTAACCGGCGTCCCCGGAGTACTCGTCGAAGGTGTAGCCGGCCAGGTTCGAGACGTTGTCGCGCTCGAAGTGGGCCGACGCGCCCCCCAGGTCGCTGTTGTAGTCGAAGACGACGCACAGCGAGCTGTCCAGGCAGTTGTCGGAGGCGTACGCCGACGCCGGCGCGGTGGCGGCGAAGAGCGAGCCCACCACGACGGGAAGGGCCACGGCCGCGGCGGCGATGTTCCTGCGGACGTTCATGACGTTCTCCTTGTTCGGAAGCGAAGAGTGTTCGGAAGGCAGCGGATCAGTAGGCCGCGGTGCGGGTGTCGGCCATGCCGGCCGCCGTGTCGACGGTGCCCTCGGCGAAGGAGGTCAGGCCCTTGTCGTAGACCATCGGCGTGTAGCACTGCTTCTGGCCCTGGCCGATGGTGCAGCTGTAGGTGCGGCCGTCGTTGTTGCGCGTGACGAACGCGTGGGCGCAGTCGTAGCCGGCGGACGCGTTGCCGCACGCCGACTGGGTGTAGTTGAGGGTGAATCTCGCCCAGGCGGTATGACAGGCGGTGCTGTACCGGAGCTCGATGGTGCCGAAGGTGGAGTGCGAGTTCTGCACGACCGCCGACTCCACGGTGGTGGCGCCACTGGCGCAGCCCGTGGCGGACGGGTCGGAGCCGTCGTAGGTGTACGCCTGGGCGCCGCCGGTGGCGGCGATCATCGCGAGGCCGAGAGCGCCCGTGACCACACCGGCACGCGCGAAGTTACGCAGGTTGAAACGCATTTCGAAGTCTCCTATGAGCATGGGCATGACAGATAGAAGGACGGGCCCGCCCGGTCGCGGACGGGCCGTCCTGTGGGTGGAGCGAGTGATGTGGTGCGTCAGCGCCAGCGGAAGGAGGCGTTGTTGTTGTACGTCTTGACGAGGTTGCCCAGGTCACGCGGCGGGGCCACGTCCGAGGCACCGGCGTAGTTGGAGTTGTAGTACGACACACCGGTCTTGTCGGTGCGGCTGTTGGCGTAGGACGCGGCGTTGTTCTTCACCGGGGTGTTCACGCCGTTGGTGCCCTGGCCGCCGTCGGAGAAGTTCCAGCCGGCCCAGTTGGAGATGTTCTCGTAGGTGGCCGTCCAGCCGCCCTTCTGGTTCGAGTTGTACCAGAGGCAGTAGTCGACATCGATGACACCGCCGCACAGGTTGTCCGGGATGCTGTCTGCCTGGGCGGGCGCGGCGGAGGCCAGCATGCCGAAGGTTCCGGCGGCGGCCATCGCGACGGCGACGGCGGAGCTGCGAAGGCGCATGGGGGGTTGGTCCCTTCTGGTGGGTGAACTGGTGGGTGAACCGGGGTGGTGACGCGGCGGCACCGTCACCGGGACTGACCGACCTCGGCGGCGGCACGCTTGAGCTGGTCCTCCTTGTGCCGCTTGATCCGGGCCAACGTCTCGGCGTTCTTGTCGATCTCCGTCTGCTGCATCGCGGACTCGACGTCGAACCAGGTGCGGACGAGTCGGGTGTTCTTCTTGCATTCGACGTCCGCGCGGGCCGTCGAAATCTCTGCGGGGTCGGTCCGGGCCTTGCCGAACCTCGGGTCGTCGATCGCGTCCATGGGCGAGGCGTAGCGGTAGCCCCTGTCCGCCATGCACGAGGACCAGGCGCGGAAGACGGCCAGCACCCGGGGTTCCTTCTGGCTGCGGACGTAGCTGTCCAGGTTGATCCGGCGCGCGATCTCGTCCGGGCCGAAAGTGCCCTTGTCCCCGGCGAGCCGCCGCTTGGCCTCACCGACGCATCCGCCGTCCGGGTCCAGCCGTCCGTCGGCACGCGGCTTGCCGCTCAGCGCGACACGGCCGGCCTCGCCGAGCGACCGGACGTTGGCGCGGCCGGTCCTGGGCGTCGGGAAGTGGTAGCCGTAGGTGGCCGCCGTGTAGGAGTTGGCGATGCCGTACCGGCGGTCCATGACGCCGATGTCGGGGGTGTCGGTCTCGTCGGGGCGGTAGTCGAAGCCCTTGGCCTTCATGCAGTCGCGGGCCAGGTCATTCATCGCGTGGGTGAGCAGGCCCATTTCTGACTCGGAGAAGATGTAGCCCTCGACCGGCAGGGCCAGGTCCGCCGTCAGGCTGGAGGACTTCGGGGCCAGGGAACTGTCCGGGGCGGCGGACGCCCGCGCCCCGTCGTGGTCGTCGCCCGCACCAGAGCACCCCGTGAGCAGCAGCGCGGCGGCGAACAGGACGGCGGTCGTTTTCTTTCGCATAGGTCTTCCTCGTGAGCCCACAACGTCTTCGGGGTGGTGCGGGGCACTGTCTTCGGGGTGGCGCGAGGCAACGTCTTCGGGATGGCGCGGGCCGCACCCGGCCGGGCCGGTCACCGGCGCAGCGCTTCCGCCGGCTGGACGCGGCTCGCGCGCCAAGCGGGGTACAGGCCGGCGACGAGTCCGGTGGCCAGGCCGATCACGGGCGCGGCGACGAGCGTCAGCGGGGCGATCACGGGCGTCCAGTCCCGTACGACGGCCATGCCGACCACCGCCACCGTGCCGAGGCTGGTGCCCACCAGGCCGCCCAGCGCGCCCAGGGCGCCCGACTCGGCCAGGAACTGCGCCGTGATGTGCCGGCCACGGGCGCCCAGGGCGCGGCGCAGCCCGATCTCACCGGTGCGCTCCAGCACCGCGACCAGCGTGGTGTTGGCGATGCCGACCGCACCGATCACCAGGCAGATGCCGGCCAGCAGCATGAACAGCTGGTCGAGGTCGGAGGTGACGTTGCCGCGCAGGGCCCGCGGGTCGGGCGGCGGCACGGCCCGGAACAGGTCGGGGTGCGCCGGATCGAGCGCGAGGGGTGCCTCGCCGGCGACCTGCCGGGCGGCGCCCAGGTCGGTCGAGACGAGCATCTCGGCCCGCCGGCCGCTGTCCGGGCCGCCCCAGATCCGCTGGGCCGTGGTGCGGGGCACGACGACGGACAGCAGCAGGTCCGCCTTGCGCCGCACGTCGTCGACGATGCCGATGACGGTGAAGGGGCGGCCGCCGACGAAGACGGCGGGCTGGGTCTCCAGGGTGGTGATCCCGAGCCGCGCGGCCAGTCCGGAGCCGATCACGGCGACGTTCTCGCCCCGCCGGTCGTGGAAGGCGTCGAAGATCCGCCCCTGCGCCAGGTGCGGTTCCGCGGCCGCGAGGACGCCGGGCGAGGCCGCGATCACCTGGGTCCGCTCGCCCGTCGCCGGTTCCGCGGCCGAGCCGGGGGGTACGGCGGCGACGAGTTCGTCGGCCCGCAGCCGGACGGGCCAGTAGACCCCCGCGTGCCGTACGCCGCGCAGCGCCTCGATGCGCCGGTCGGCGTCGGCCGGGAAGGCGTCGGTCAGCAGGTCGGGCTGGTCCCCGCCGGTGTCCTCGACGGTGACCTCCGTCGCGGACAGGGCGTTGAAGCGCGAGTCGATCTGCGAGGAGGCGGTGGCGGTGAGCCCGAGCACGGCGACGAACGTCCCGACGCCGAGCACGGTCCCCAGCGCGGTCAGCGCGGATCGCGCCGGCCGCTGCAGAATCCCGGCCGTGGCCTCGGCGAACACGTCCCGCCCACTGAGCCGCGACCTCTCGACAGGCCGCACGGCCGCGGGCCGCCGCCACACCGGCCACCGGGCCGCACCGGGCAGCCGGGAGCGCTCCGAACTGCCGCCGGGCAGGCCGGAGCCGGGCGTGCCAGGGTCAGGGAGGCCACCGTCGGGCCCGCCGGGCTGCCCCGTGCCGGGCCGGGTGGTCGGGGTGGTCATGCCGCCGTCCGTTCGGCGAGGACGCCGTCCCTGATCGTCACCGTGCGCTGGCCGCGTGCGGCGACGCCAGAGTCGTGGGTGATCACGACGAGGGTCATGCCGTCGCGGTGGAGATCGTCCAGCAAGCCCAGGACGGACTCGGCCGTCACCGTGTCCAGGTTGCCGGTCGGCTCGTCGCACAGCAGCAGCGAAGGGCGGGTGACCAGCGCGCGGGCGATGGCGACGCGCTGGCGCTCGCCGCCGGAGAGCCGGGTCGGCAGCGCGTCGGCGCGATGCGCGAGGCCCACCCGGGCGAGCGCCTCACGGGCCCGGGTACGGCGGTCCGTGCGCGGTCCGGTGTTGTAGACCATGGCCAGCATCACGTTCTCGGTGGCCGACCGGTGGGGCAGCAGATGGAAGCTCTGGAACACGAACCCGATGCGCCGGCCGCGCAGCGCGGTGCGGTCGGCGTCGCCGAGCCCACCGGTGTCCACGCCGTCGAGGAAGTACCGTCCGCTGGTCGGCGCGTCCAGCAGCCCGGCGATGTTGAGGAAGGTCGACTTGCCGGAGCCGGAGGGTCCGACGACGGTGACGTACTCGCCCTGCCGGATCGTCACGTCGCTGGGCCGCAGGGCCGGTACGGGCGGCGGGCCCGGGTAGGTGAGACCGACACCGCGAAACTCCACGACGGGAGCGGCGAGGGTGGTCACCGGACCGTCCCGGAGCCCGGCGCGACGCCGACCACGACCTTGTCCCCGGCGAGGAGGCGGGCGCCGCCGACCGGGGTCACCGCGGTGTAGCCGTCGCCTGAGGTGCCGGTGCGCACCTCGACGCGACGGCGGGTGCCCGAGCGGTCGAGGACCGTGACGGTGGTGCGGGAGTCGGCGCCGGCCGAGATCGCCGAGACGGGGACGACGAGGACCCTGTGCCCGGAGGAGGCGGCCTCGATGGTCAGCCGTACGTCCTGGCCGGCGAGGCGGACCGGCAGCGGCGAGCCCGGCGTGACCGTGACGGCGTACCCCTCGCCGTCCTGTCCGCCGTCCTGCCCGTCCGCGTCGGAGCCGGAGGTGGTGGGCGCGTCCGCGACCCTGGCCACCGTGCCGGTGAGTTCGTCGCCGGTGACCTCGGAGTAGACGCGGACCTTCTGACCGGAGTGGACCAGCCCCTTGTCCTGCAGGCTGAGCGAGCCGTTGATCACCAGCCGGCCGGCGGAGACGGTGGCGAGCTTCTCGCCCGCCTCGGCGCCGACCTTGGCCCCGAGGCTCTCGACGCGGGCGGGGAAGCCGGAGAGGAAGACGACCTCGGAGGCGGGCACCATCGGCCCGGAGACCGATTCCGCCTTCGCCAGCCCGGACTCGGCGTCGGCCAGGTCGGAGCGGGCGAAGCCGATGTCCTCGGCGCTCGCGCCCTTGCCGATGAGGCGGTCGAGTTCGCGCCGGGCCCGCTTGACGTCGGTGCGGGCGGTGTCGGCGGCGGAGCCGTCGGTGGTGACCGGCTCGTAGCCGATCGCCTCGTAGAGCGCGGCGACCGCGCGCTTGGTGCCGGGCCCGAACACGCCCGGCCGGTCCGACCCGGTGGGGTGCCCCAACTCGCGCAGGGCGCTCTGGAGTTGACGGACGTCGTCACCGTGCGCGCCGGGCTTGAGGTCGCGGTAGACGGGCAGGCTGCCGCGCAGGGCGAAGAGGGGGCGGCCGGAGACCTCGATGAGGACGCGGCCGGCCGGGAAGGTCTGCCCGGAGTGCATCATCACCTTGGTGACGACGGGCTTGAGCCCGCCCTCGGCGGCGGTGCCGGAGGCGGCGACGTCCACGGCCTGCGAGGCGGAGACGGTGCCCCGGGTGACGACCGTGTCGGAGAGCACGCGCCGCTCGACCGGGGCGGTGAGCACGTCGGCCGCGGGCGGCCGGGCGTCGGCGGCGGCCTGCGCGGGCGACTTCACATACGCGGAGGTCCACAGCGCGGTGGCGGCGAGCAGCACGGAACCGCCGGCCAGACCGCCCAGCAACCGCTTGCGCCGGAACAGCGCAGACTTCTCCCCCGAGCCGGACAAGAGTCCCCCAGATCCCCCACACCGCGAGCCTTTGGTCAGAAGGTCCACAGTTGCTTCACAGTCGAGAGACATCTGATCATTAATGAACTAAAATTGTCAAGAGCTTCCATTGGGGGCCCCGTTGGAGGGGAAAGAGGGTCAACGCGCAGTAAACAAAGGGCAGTTGCGCACGCGAAAAGACAGGACCCCTCCCCGGTACGGGGAGGGGTCCTGCCGGACGTCGTGGCGGGAGCGCCGTAGTTCAGTGCGAGGCGAGGACCGCCGGTCTCCGCGACGCGATGACCTTGCGCGCCAGCGACTTCGGGCTGGCCAGGAAGCCCCAGCCCCACGACATGTGCATGGCGGCCAGGGCCACCGGGATCTGCAGCCGGGCCTTCAACGGCAGCCCCTTGCCCGCCGGGACAGAGCCCGCGACGATCGCCACCACATAGCCGCCGGGGACGACGAGGGCCCACGGGGTGAGCACCGCGCCGACGACGATTCCGGCCGCAATCGCGCAGAGGGCCGTCGGCGGGGCGAGGTAGCGCAGATTGATGGAGCCGGAGTGGTAGCGGGCCACGACGTGCCGCCAGCGGCCGTAGTCCTTGTACTGCTTGGCGAGGGCCCGGACGGAGGGCCGGGGGCGGTACGAGACCTTGAGCTCCGGCGAGAACCAGATGAGCCCGCCCGCCTCCCTGATCCGGAAGTTCAGCTCCCAGTCCTGGGCGCGGATGAACTCCTCGTTGTAGCCGCCCTGCTGCTCCAGCGCCTCGCGGCGGAACACCCCGAGGTAGACCGTCTCGGCGGGCCCGGCCTCGCCGCCCGTGTGGAAGGCGGCGTTGCCGACCCCGATCTTCGAGGTCATCGCGGCGGCGACCGCGTGCTCCCAGTCGTTCTCGCCCTCGGCGTGCATGATGCCGCCGACGTTCATCGCGCCGGTCTCCTCCAGGAGCCGGACGGCGGTGGCTATGTAGTTCGGCGAGAGCATGCCGTGGCCGTCGACGCGGACCACGATCGGATGCCGGGAGGCCTTGATCGCCGCGTTCAGCGCGGCGGGGGTACGGCCGGTCGGATTGGGGACGGTGTGCACGCGCGGGTCTTCGGCGACCAGCTCGGCGGCGATCTCGTCCGTGCGGTCCGTGGACGGACCGAGGGCGATCACGACCTCCATCTCGCCGGCGTACTCCTGCGCGAGGATCGCTTGGACGGCCCCGCGCAGATGCCGCTCCTCGTTGAGGACGGGCATGATCACAGAAACGGCGGGGTGTCGCACGTCGGGCTTGGCGTTCATAGGGGGCTCACGTTACCGCGAACAGGGGACACCGGTGCGCGCCGCCGGGACGTAGAGCCGGGGCGGAGATCGTATCGGCCTACGGTGCTCACGGATCCCACGTACGGCCTCGTCCGGAGGTGCTCCCCTTTGGCCAGCCCGCCCAGGTCCCCCGCGCGACCGCAGCGCCGACCGCAGCCGCCCCGTCGCGTGCCGCGCCCGCCCGAGCGGCCCGTGCGGTCCGTACGGCCGCCCCGGCGACCCCGGTGGGCCATGCGCGCGGTGAGCACGCTGTCCGTCGTCGTGCTCGCCTCCGCCGGGATCGGGCACGCGGTGATCAGCAGCCTGGACGCGGGGATCGCGCGGGTCGACGCCTTCAAGGACATGCGGAACCGGCCACGCGCGGGCCACGGCACGAACATCCTGCTGGTCGGCACCGACGGCCGCGACAAGATCAGCGAGCAGGAGCGGCGGAGGTACCGGCTGGGCGGGGCGCCCTGCCACTGCACGGACACGATGATGATCGTGCACGTCTCGGAGAACCGGGAGCGGGCCACCGTGGTGAGCCTGCCGCGCGACTCCTACGCCGAGGTACCCGCGCACACCGACTCCGGGAAGGAGCACCCGCCGCACCCGATCAAGCTCAACGCGGCCTACGCCGAGGGCGGCCCCCAGCTGACCATCCGCACGGTCGAGAACATGACCCATGTGAAGATCGACCACTATCTGGAGGTCGACTTCACCAGCTTCATGAAGACCGTGGACGTCCTCGGCGGGGTGAACGTCTGCACGACGACCCCGCTGAAGGACTCCTTCGCCGGCCTCGACCTCACCCCCGGCACGCACCTGCTCAACGGCGGGCAGGCCCTGCAGTACGTGCGGGCCCGGCACGTGGACGGGGCCAGCGACCTCGGCCGGATGAAGCGGCAGCAGCGGTTCCTGGCCGCGCTGATCCAGCGGGCCACCTCCTCCGGGGTGCTGCTGAACCCGATGCGGTTCCGGGACGTGACCCGCGCGGTGCTCGGGTCGGTCCGCGCCGACGAGGGCTTCGGCACCGACGAGCTGCTCGACCTCGGCCGGGCCATGCGGAACTTCTCCCCCTCCTCCTCCGAGTTCACCACCGTGCCCATCGGGCAGATCAACTACGCCGTCAAGGGCATCGGCTCGACCCTGAAGTGGGACCAGACCAAGGCGGACCAGCTCTTCACGGCCCTGCGCGACGACAAGCCGCTCACCGTGGACCAGCCGCAGCGCGCACAGGTTCGTGTGCAGCCTCCGGCGCCCGTCGACGTGGATCCCCGGCAGATCCGGGTCCAGGTGGAGAACGGCACCGCCGCCGCCGGCCTCGCCAAACGCGTCGACGCGGCGCTCGCGGGAACCGGGTTCGCCACGACGCACCTGCCGGTGACGGCCGCCGGACACGTGCCGCGCACCGTCATCTCCTACGACCCCCGCTGGAACCGCTCGGCACGTGCCCTGGCGGCCGCCCTGCCGGGGGCCGGGCTGCGCGCCGTACCGGGCCAGGGCCCGCTGCTGAAGGTGGTCGCCGGGGCGGACTTCAAGGACGTGCACAAGGTCCACTTCGAGGACCCGGCCCAGCCCCAGCAGGCCCCCGTCCGCGGCAACGAGGTCGTGTGCTCGGGCCGCTAGCTCACGAGGCGCACTTCACCTGGTCGGCCGTGTGTGTCGGGACGGCCGGCGGCTTGGCCGGGCCGGTCAGGGGGATGCCCGCGCCCCGGAAGTCGGCGCCGAGCCGCAGCACGATCGCCGGGAGTCCCTGGCCGCCGGTCTCGCTCCTGCCCGGTTTCAGCGCGGAGGCCGGCAGCCCCATGAGGTCGGCCAGCTCGCGCGCCTGACCGGCCTGGGCGGGGGCGTACTCCAGCGTGGTCTTCGGCTGGTGCGTGCCGGTATTGCCGCGCTGGCCGGACTTGGTCACGCCCTTCTCGGTCTGCAGCCAGGCCAGGGTCGTCTGGGCGGAGCCGGTGGGGGCGCCGGCGTTGTAGAGGACGACCCGGACGTCGCCGGGCGCCGAGCGCGGACCCTCGAGCCGGGCGGCCTCCTGCGCCTTCTGCTTCCTCTTCACCTCGGTGAAGGAGGTGTCGTTCTCGATCATGGAGAAGACCTGCCGGGCGGGCTCCTCCTGCACGATGACGGTCTTGGGGATCGGGCCGTCGGCGGGGTTGTCCCGGACCGGCAGGGTGATGAAGGTGATGTTCTTCGGCGGCACCTTCTTCAGCTCCAGGGTCACGTCCTTGAGCGTGGTGATGTGCCCGATGCCCTTGTCCACCGTGAGCGCCTTGGTCGCCGTCTCCGCCAGGTCCAGCAGCCTGCCCGGGCTGGTGAGCGTGGCGTCGGACTTCATCTTGCGGAACAGGGCCCCGAGGAACTGCTGCTGGACCTTGATGCGGTCGAGGTCGCCGTGGTTGCCCCAGCTGTAGCGGGTGCGGACGAAGGCCAGCGCCTGCTCGCCCTCGATCTTCGCCGGCCCGGCGGGCAGGTCCAGATGCGACTTCTCGTCCTTCACGGGGTGCGCCAGACACACGTCGACGCCGTCGACGGCCGTCGTCAGCGTCTTCACGGCGTTGAAGTCGGCCATCATGAAGTGGTCGATCTTCATGCCCCCGGCGAGCCGCTCCACGGTACGGACCGTGCAGCCGGGGTCGCGGCCCAGTTGGCCGAGGCTGGTGTTGAAGCGGACGCCCCGGGCGCCGGGCACGGTCTTGAGCGAGCCGTCCGGCTGTCTGGTCGGGCAGTCCGGTACGTCGGTGATCAGGTCCCGGGGGATGCTGAGCGCGGTCGCGTTCGTCCGGTCCTGGGAGACGTGCAGCAGGATGTTGGTGTCCGCGTGCCCGACGCTGTTGGCGTCGCCGTAGCCGGAGTCGCCCTTGCCCTGCCGTTTGTCGGTGCCGATCACCAGGATGTTGAACGCCTTGTCCTTGCTGAAGGAATCGCTGGTGGCGCCTGCGGTGTCGGTGGTGGTGATGTTGCCGTCGAGGTGCTTGAGGTAGACATAACCGGCAACGGCACCGGCCACCACGACGAAGGCGAGGGTGCCGCCGGTCCACAGGAGAATCCTTTTTCCGGTGGACTTCCTGCCCGTGGACCTCTTCCCGGCCTTGCGCTGGGCACGGCCACCGCCGCGGCCCGCGGCGCGGCGCGGACCGGGCACCCGGCGCTCTTCCGCGGCGTCCGGTGCGGACCTGGGCCCCGGCACGGCCGGCTCCCCGGCTGACGGGGCCGGCCGCAGTTCGTACTCGCCGGTGTGCGGGTTGCGCACCCACTGGTCCGCGGGGTCGATGTCGTCGCCGTGATCCGGGCCTGATGTGTCCACGCCATCACAGTATCCGCACAGATCATCGACGGGGGACGGCCGTGACGTTTCCCACTCCCGTACAACCCCCTTGGAAGGAGGGGGAGTTGCTAGTCCTCGAAGCCTTCGGCCGCCCGCCTCTCCCGCAGCTCGCGGATCTCCCGGCGGCGCGCCAGGCGGTGGGTGCGGCGGATCTGGGCCTCCTGGTAGCGGCGGCGGTCGCGGTCGGTCTCCGTGACCACCGGCGGCACCCGGCGCGGCTTGCCGTCGGCGTCGACGGCCGCGAAGACCAGGTAGGCGGAGCCGACCTGGGTGGGCGGGGTCGACTCGTTCCAGCGCTCGGCGAGGACCCGGACACCGACCTCCATGGAGGTCCGCCCGGTCCAGTTCACCTGCGCCTTCACATGGACCAGGTCACCGACGCGGACCGGCTCCAGGAAGGCCATCTCGTCCATGGACGCGGTGACGGCGGGACCGCCGGAGTGCCGGCCCGCGACAGCGCCCGCCGCGTCGTCGACCAGCTTCATGATCACCCCGCCGTGCACCGTCCCCAGCAGGTTGGTGTCGTTGTGGGTCATGATGTGGCTGAGGGTGGTACGCGAGGCGGACGTCGGCTTGCCTGGAATGTCCGGTTCGATGTCCGGTTCCACGTCCGTGGCCTGGTCTGTCATGCGGTCCACCTTATGCCGAAGCGACAATCGTGGAATTTGTGTCGGCTTCGCAACAGCACCGCTGTTATTTTCCGACAGCCCTTGTAAGCCACACAGCGGTGCCCTGCACACTGGGGCGCATGAATGACTGGCCCGAGGGATGGTCCGACGACAACCGCGGCGCGCGCTACGGACGCGGCAGTGCCGGCTCGCAGCCGGAGGCCGCCCGCGTGATGCGGCAGGTGCGGCGCGGCCCGGCGGTACCGCCCGGGCAGCGCTCCTACGGCGACCCCGGCCCGGCGGCACCGCCGTACGGGGCCGGAATTCCGCAGCAGCCGTCGTACGTCGACGGCCAGGGATACGACGACGGCGCCGGCTACGACAGCGGCTACAACACCGGGCAGGTGTACGGCGGCGGGCGGCGCGGCGGCGGCTTCGTCCCCAACGACAACGACCCGGACCCGGAACTCCAGCACTACCGGCCGCGCCCGAACTGGCGGCGCCGGCTCAAGTGGACCGCGATCACACTGGCGACCGTGCTGGTCGTCACATCCGTCGCGACCTACTTCTGGGCCGACTCCAAGCTGCGCCGCGAGGTCGACCTGTCCAAGGTCATCGACCGGCCGGCGTCGGGCGCCGGCACCAACTACCTGATCGTCGGCTCGGACAGCCGCGAGGGCATGTCCAAGGCGGACGAGAAGAAGCTGCACACCGGCTCCGCCCAGGGCAAGCGCACGGACTCGATGATGATCCTGCACGTCGGCGACAACGGCGACACGCTGATCTCGCTGCCGCGCGACTCGAACGTCACGATCCCCTCGTTCCGGGGCTCCACGTCCGGCAAGATCCGCCCCGCCATGGGCCAGAACAAGCTGAACGCGGCGTACGCCTACGACGGCCCGACGCTGCTGGTCCGCACGATCGAGTACAACACCGGTCTGCACATCGACCACTACGTGGAGATCGGCTTCCAGGGCTTCGCCAGCATCGTGGACGCGGTCGGCGGTGTCACCATCGACATCGACAAGGGCTTCAAGGACAAGTACTCGGGCGCCGACTTCAAGGCCGGCAAGCAGACCCTGAACGGCGCGCAGGCCCTCGCCTTCGTCCGTACCCGGCACGCGTTCGCGGCCTCCGACCTGCAGCGCACCAAGAACCAGCAGAAGTTCCTGTCGGCGCTGGCCCACCAGGTGGCCACCCCGTCCACGATCCTCAACCCCTTCAAGTTCTACCCCGTGATGGGCGCGGGCCTGGACTCGCTGATCGTCGACAAGGACATGTCCCTGTGGGACCTGGGCTCGATGTTCTGGGCGATGAAGGGCGTCCAGGGCGGTGACGGCACGTCGATGAACATGCCGGTCTCGGGCTCCGTCGGCGGCAACCTCGTCTGGGACAAGGCGAAGGTCAAGACGCTGGTGAACGAGCTGAACAACGACCAGAAGGTCACCGTCTCCGGCAACTAGCCGAAGCGGACGACCGCCGGAAAAGGGTCGAGGGCACCAGCGGGGGTGCCCTCGACCCTTTTCCGGCCCGGTTCGGCCGTGCGGGGCTCACATGCCGGCGCCCGCCATCGCGCGGCAGGTCTCCGAACAGCGGCGACACGCCTCCGCGCAGCGCATCATCTGCTTGTCGTCGGGCATGGACATACACGCCTCGGCGCACATCTCGCACACCTTGGCGCAGAGCGTGCACATCTCGGCGGACATGGGCGAGCGGCGCATCATCATGTCGGCGCACATGCGGGTCATCTCGGAGCAGTCCATCAGGGCGCGCATGACCTGCATCTGCTGCTGACCGCCCTTCTGCATGCAGGAGCTCATGGTCTCCTCGCACATGCTGTGGCAGTTCATGCAGGCCTCGATGCAGTCCTGCATCTGCTGGGTGAGCGCCGGCATCATCTGGGACTGGGTCATGGCTCCTCCTCGGAGGCGGGGGGCCGGGGCGGACCCCGTGTGCTTCCGTCCTACGCCGACCGGGCCCGGCCCGCATGTGACCGACCGGTCGTAAGGTGCGGCGGAGCAGCAGAAAGGCGCCCCGGAGGACGCCTTTCCGAAGAGTCCCGAAGGCTCTCGCCGTTACGGCAGGTTGCGGGCCATGACGATCCGCTGAACTTGGTTCGTGCCCTCGTATATCTGGGTGATCTTGGCGTCGCGCATCATGCGCTCCACCGGGTAGTCGCGGGTGTAGCCGTAGCCGCCGAGGAGCTGGACGGCGTCCGTGGTGACCTCCATCGCCACGTCCGAGGCGAAGCACTTGGCGGCGGCGCCCAGGTAGGTCAGGTCGGCGTCGCCGCGCTCGGAGGCGGCGGCGGCCTGGTAGGTGAGGGCGCGGGCCGCCGAGATTTTCATGGACATGTCGGCGAGCATGAACTGGATGCCCTGGAAGTCGGCGATCGCCTTGCCGAACTGCTTGCGCTCCTGGACGTAGCCCTTGGCGTAGTCGAAGGCGCCCTGCGCCACACCGAGCGCCTGGGCGGCGATGGTGATGCGGGTGTGGTCCAGGGTCTTCATGGCCGTCATGAAGCCGGTGCCCTCCTCGCCGATCATGCGGTCGGCGGGGATGCGGACGTTGTCGAAGTAGACCTCGCGGGTCGGGGAGCCCTTGATGCCCAGCTTCTTCTCCGGGGCGCCGAAGGAGACGCCCTCGTCCGACTTCTCGACGACGAAGGCGGAGATGCCCTTGGAGCGCTTGGTCGGGTCCGTGACCGCCATCACCGTGTAGTACTCGCTCACGCCCGCGTTGGTGATCCAGCGCTTCACGCCGTTGAGGACCCAGTGGTCGCCGTCGCGGACGGCTTTGGTCTTCATGCCGGCCGCGTCCGAGCCCGCCTCCGGCTCGGACAGGCAGTACGAGAACATCGCGTCGCCCTTGGCGAGCGGGGTCAGGTACTTCTTCTTCAGCTCCTCGCCGCCGGAGAGGATCACCGGGAGGGAGCCGAGCTTGTTCACCGCGGGGATGAGGGAGGAGGAGACGCAGGCCCGGGCGACCTCCTCGATCACGATCACGGTGGCGAGCGCGTCGGCGCCCGCGCCGCCGTACTCCTCGGGCACGTGCACCGCGTGCAGGTCGCCCGCGACGAGGGCGTCGAGGGCCTCCTGCGGGAAGCGGGCCTCCTCGTCCACCGCTGCGGCGTACGGCGCGATCTTCGCCTCGACCAGGGAGCGGACGGCGTCCCGGAGCATGTCGTGCTCCTCGGACGGGCGGTACAGGTCGAAGTCAGCCGATCCGGCCACGGTCTCTCACGCTCCAAAGACGCAGTGATACTGACGCTAATTACCGTTAAGTAACTCAAATTTTAGAGTGCGGCCCGCAACACGCCTACGTGAGCTACACGACAGCAGGGAAATTGCCCGGGGAGGGCCCCCGACTATGCTCAGGGACCGCATCACCGACGTACCCGAGCTGGAGCACATCCATGAGCCTGAAGATCACCGTGATCGGTACCGGCTACCTCGGCGCCACACACGCCGCGGCTATGGCCGAGCTCGGCTACGAGGTGCTGGGACTCGACGTCGTACCCGAGAAGATCGCCATGCTGGAGCGCGGCGAGACCCCCATGTACGAGCCGGGGCTGGAGGAGCTGCTGCGCCGGCACGTGGCCGGTTTCGAGGGCTCCACCGGGCGGCTGCGCTTCACCACCGACTGGGCCGAGGTCGGCGCCTTCGGCGACGTCCACTTCGTCTGCGTGAACACCCCGCAGCGGCATGGGGAGTACGCGGCCGACATGTCGTTCGTCGACTCCGCGATCTCCTCTCTCGCCCCACATCTGCGCGGCCCGGCCCTGGTCGTCGGCAAGTCGACCGTGCCGGTGGGCTCGGCCGAGCGGCTGGCCGGCTATCTCGCCGAGCACGCCCCGGCGGGCGGCGACGCCGAGCTGGCCTGGAACCCGGAGTTCCTGCGCGAGGGCTTCGCCGTCCAGGACACCCTGCACCCGGACCGGATCGTGGTGGGCGTGCGCAGCGAGCGCGCCGAGAAGCTGCTGCGCGAGGTGTACGCGACGCCGATCGGTGAGGGCACGCCGTTCGTGGTGACCGACTTCCCGACGGCCGAGTTGGTGAAGACGGCCGCGAACTCCTTCCTCGCCACGAAGATCTCCTTCATCAACGCGATGGCGGAGGTGTGCGAGGCCGCGGGCGGTGACGTGGCGAAGCTGGCGGAGGCCATCGGGCACGACGACCGGATCGGGAAGAAGTTCCTGCGCGCCGGGATCGGCTTCGGCGGCGGCTGTCTGCCGAAGGACATCCGGGCGTTCATGGCGCGGGCGGGCGAGCTGGGCGCGGACCAGGCGCTGACCTTCCTGCGCGAGATCGACTCCATCAACATGCGCCGGCGCGGGCAGATGGTGGAGATGACCCGGGAGGCGCTCGGCGACGGCTCCTTCCTCGGCAAGCGGGTCGCGGTGCTCGGCGCCACGTTCAAGCCCGACTCGGACGACGTGCGTGACTCGCCCGCGCTGAACGTGGCCGGGCAGATCCACCTCCAGGGTGGCCAGGTCACCGTGTACGACCCGAAGGGCATGGAGAACGCCCGCAAGGTCTTCCCCACCCTGGGCTATGCCGGCTCCGCGCTGGAGGCCGTGCGGGGCGCCGACGCCGTCCTGCACCTCACCGAGTGGCGGGAGTTCCGCGAGCTGGACCCGGCGGCGCTCGGCGAGGCCGCGGCGGCCCGGCTGATCCTGGACGGCCGCAACGCGCTCGACCCGGAGCTGTGGCGCCGGGCGGGCTGGACGTACCGCGCGATGGGCCGCCCGACGGCCTGAGGACATACGGGGCGATGGTTCGCCCCGGCCCGAGGACGTACGGGTGACGCCGGTTCGGCCGAGGCTCAGTCGGCCGAACCGGCGTCTTTCCGCATTCTGCACCACCGGACACATACGTGGCCGGTGAACTCCCTGTGTCTTACCCCTCCTTGGCCCGGTACCGGCGCATCTTCGCCCGCGCCCCGCACACCTGCATGGAGCACCAGCGGCCGCGTCCGGCCGGGCTGCGGTCGTAGTACGCCCAGTGGCAGTCGGGGGCCTCGCAGGCCTTCAGCCGCATCCAGGTCCCCCGCGTCAGGCCCTCGGCGACGGCGGCGGCGACCCGGGAGAGCAGCGGGGCGTCCGGGGCGGGGGTGAGGGCCGCGGAGCCGTCGCGGTCGTCGACGGCGACGTACAGGGGGGCGTGGGCCAGCAGCCGGCCGAGCGGGGCGACCGCGCGGTGCGGCGCGTGCCCGGCGTGCGCGAGCAGCACGGCCCGCAGCGACTCCCGCAGCTCCCGCGCCTCCTCCAGGCCGTCCTCGGTGATCCCGAAGCGCCCCCGGCCCTCCTCGGTGTCCAGCGTGTCGGCGCCGGTCTCGATGTCCAGCGTGTTGACCAGGGACTCGACCAGCGCCAGCGCTCCGGGGGCGGCCGATCTCTCATTCATGGTTGCGACGTTACCTCCAATGCGGGAGCATGCAGTAACCGTTACCGGTTACCCAGCTCTATGGGTAACTCTGTCCGTGACACAAGGAGGTAGTCATGGCTCTCGCCAAGCTCGGCGTCGTGGTCCTGGACTGTCCCGACCCCCGTGCGCTGGCCGGCTTCTACGCCGAGGTGCTGGGCGGCACGGTGGAGGTGCAGGGAGACCCCGAGGACGACGGGTGGGTCGACCTGAAGGTGCCCGGCGGGACGGCGCTGGCCTTCCAGCAGGCGCCCGGGTACGTGCCGCCGAAGTGGCCCGCGCCGGACGCCTCGCAGCAGTTCCATCTGGACCTGGTGGTGGAGGACCTGGACGCGGCGGAGAAGGGCGTGCTGGAGCTGGGCGCCAGGCCGCTGGACGCGGAGGACCGCGAGCGGACCTTCCGTGTGTACGCCGACCCCGCTGGGCACCCGTTCTGCCTGTGCGCCTGCTGAGCCGTCCGAAGGAGGACACCATGGCGTCCGTGGCCCGTTTCCGCTCCGTCGTGCTCGACTGCCCCGATCCGCACACGCTGGCCGCCTTCTACGCGGCGGTCGCCGGGGGCACCCCCGAGGCCGAGGACGACGACTGGGTCGTCCTGCGGGTGCCGGACGGACCGCGGCTGGCCTTCCAGCGGGCCGAGGGACACACCCCGCCGGAGTGGCCGCGCGCGGACCGCGACGGCCAGCAGTTCCACCTCGACTTCGACGCGGGCCGGACCTGGGCCGAGATCGACACGGCCCACGAGCGGGTGCTGGCGCTGGGCGCCCGGCCGCTGGATCTGGAGGACCGGGAGAAGAAGGACTTCCAGGTGTACGCCGACCCGGCCGGGCATCCGTTCTGCCTGTGCCGGATCGAGCACCCGTGACGCCCTGATCAGGAGCTGTCCAGCTCCCCGATCTTCGCGTTGGACGCCTCCCGGCGGTGCTGCGCGGCCCGGGCCGTGAAGTCCGCGCTGCGCAGCACCCGTTGGACGTTTCCCCAGGTCAGCAGGGCCAGCTCGGTCTCCGACCAGCCGCGCCGGAGCAGTTCGGCGATCAGGTGGGGGTAGCGGGAGGCGTCGGCCAGGTCGCGGGGGTGGGCGGCGCCGGAGTCGTAGGTGCCGGACAGGCCCACGCACTCCGGGCCGGCCACGTCCCGGACGTGGTCGAGGTGGTCGGCGACGTCATGGACCGTCGGCCCGGTCTGCTCCGCGGTCAGCGGCACCATGCACAAGCCCTTCGCCGCGCCCAGCGCCGCGAGCCGTTCGTCGGGCAGGTTGGCCGGGTGCGGGCGCAGGGCCCTGGCGGCGGAGCGGGTGCACAGCACCGGGATCTTGGACAGCGCGAGGACACGTTCGCCGGTGGCTCGGGAGGCGCCGGAGACATCGGCGACCACACCGAGCCGGTTCATCTCGCGCACCACCTCCTCCCCGAACCGGGTCAGCCCCGTCTCCCCCGCCCAGGCGGTGCCCGCGAGCGTGAGCACGCGCAGGCCGAGGGCGTGCAGGACGCGCAGGATGCCGAGGGAGTCGTCGAGCGCGGCGGCATGGGCGGGGCCCAGCACCACCGCGACCCGGCCGCAGTTGCGGGCGTCGATGATCTGCCCGGCGGTGCCCACCAGACGCAGTCCCTCCGGATGGGCCTCGATCACCGAGCGCGCCTGGTCCAGCTGTTCCAGGGTCGCGGAGGTGGCACGGTCGCCGCCGGGGCCCTCGGGCAGGTGCAGGGACCAGAACAGCGCGCCCACATGCCCCTCCCGCATCCGGGGCACGTCGGTGTCGATGGCCGCCTCGCCCAGCTCCAGGTCGTACCAGGACAGATGGCGCAGGGCCCACGGCAGTCCGCTGTAGCCGTCGGCGACCGGGTGGGCGACCAGCAGGGCGTGGGCCCGCTGCAGGGACGCGGGCTCCGAGAGAAAAGGGTCGTCCGGCAGGCCGTCGTCCTCGCCGACCTCGGTCGAGGAGGGGGCGTCGTCCTGGAGGTCGGCCATGGCGGGCTCCGTACGTCGTCGTGGCCTACGCGGTCGAGAGCTGCGTCGGGCTGGGCGTATCGCCACGGTCGCACGGAGGGGAGGATGGCTTCCTGGTGAGTGGGGCGTTCGGGGGTACGGCCGGTCAGGCCTCCCGGGCCGTGCGGATCACCTCGTCCAGGGTCTCCCGGATGGGCGTCCCCCGCTCGAGCGCAGTCGGGAGTGGGGCAGACGCAAAACGGCGCTCATGTATGTGGGCGGGGCCACCGGCTACAACGACCACCCCGCCCTGGCGGCTCAGGCGGGGCTGCCGTCCAGCGACTCGATGGTGGCGTTGGACGGGGCGCGGGCCGCCTGAAGGTCACGGGCCACGTCCTCCGCCGCGCCCAGCACCCGTACCGCGTTCTGCCAGGTCAGCTTGGCCAGGTCGGCCTTGGACCAGCCGCGCCTCAGCAGCTCGGCGAGCAGGTTCGGGTAGCCGGAGACGTCGCTGAGGCCGTCCGGGGTGAAGGCGGTGCCGTCGTAGTCGCCCCCGATGCCCAGGTGGTCGATGCCGGCGACCTCGCGCATGTGGTCCAGGTGGTCCGCGACCGTGGACACCGTGGCGACCGGGCGCGGGGTGCGCTCCTCGAAGGCCGCGTGGATCTTCATCGCCTCGGGACTGGTGTCGAGGTGGTGCAGACCGTGGGCGCGCATGTTCTCGTCGGCCGCCGCCGTCCAGTCGACGGCCGCCTGGAGCACGAACTTCGGCACGAACGTCACCATGGCCACACCGCCGTTGGCAGGCAGCCGCTCCAGGACGTCGTCGGGGATGTTGCGCGGATGGTCGCACACGGCCCGCGCCGAGGAGTGCGAGAAGATCACCGGCGCGGACGTGGTGTCCAGCGCGGCCCGCATGGTCGTGGGGGCCACATGGGAGAGGTCGACCAGCATGCCGAGGCGGTTCATCTCGCGGACCACCTCGCGGCCGAACGTGGACAGACCGCCCACCTTCGGCTCGTCCGTGGCCGAGTCCGCCCAGTCGTTGTTGTCGTTGTGGGTGAGCGTCATGTAGCGCACGCCCAGCTCGTACAGGCCGCGCAGGGTGCCGAGGGAGTTGTCGATCGAGTGACCGCCCTCCGCGCCCATGAGGGAGGCGATGCGGCCCTCCGCGCGCGCCGCCTCCATGTCGGCGGCGGTCAGCGCGGCCCGCAGATCGGCGGGGTGCCGGGCGATGAGCTGCCGTACGCAGTCGATCTGCTCCAGGGTCGCCGGCACCGCCCCGGGCAGGTCCGAGGGCACATACACCGACCAGTACTGCGCCCCGACCCCACCCGCGCGCAGCCGGGGGATGTCGGTGTGCAGGTGGTCGTCCTGGCGTACGGCGATGTCGCGGGCGGCGAGGTCGTAGCGGACCTGTTGGCGCAGCGCCCACGGCAGGTCGTTGTGGCCGTCGACGACCGGGAACTCGCGCAGCAGGGACCGTGCTTCGTCCAGTGAGGTCATTGCCAGTTACTTCCCGAAGCCGAAGCCGCTCGACCCCTCGACCTTGGAGCGCAGCCGCTTGCCCTTCTCGGTGGCCTGGTCGTTGAGGTCGTGCTGGAAGTCGCGCATCTTGTGCAGCAGGTCCTCGTCGTGCGCGGCGAGGATGCGGGCCGCGAGGAGACCGGCGTTGCGGGCACCGGCGACGGAGACGGTGGCGACCGGGACTCCGGCCGGCATCTGCACGATGGACAGCAGGGAGTCCATGCCGTCGAGGTACTTCAGCGGCACCGGTACGCCGATGACCGGCAGCGGGGTGACGGAGGCGAGCATGCCCGGCAGGTGGGCGGCACCGCCCGCGCCGGCGATGATCACCTTCAGGCCGCGGTCGGCGGCCTGCTCGCCGTACGTGATCATCTCGCGGGGCATGCGGTGCGCGGAGACGACGTCGACCTCGTAGGCGATCTCGAACTCGTCCAGGGCCTTGGCGGCGGCCTCCATGACGGGCCAGTCGGAGTCCGATCCCATGACGATGCCCACGACGGGGCCGGCAGCGGTGCTCATTCGGTGATGGTGCCTCTCAGATAGCCGGCTGCGTGACGGGCGCGCTCCAGCACGTCGTCCAGGTCGTCGCCGTAGGTGTTGACGTGTCCGACCTTGCGGCCGGGCTTCACGTCCTTGCCGTACATGTGGATCTTGAGCTTGGGGTCGCGGGCCATGCAGTGCAAGTACGCGGAGTACATGTCCGGGTAGTCGCCACCCAGGACGTTGACCATGACCGTCCACTTGGCACGCGGGCGCGGGTCGCCGAGCGGGAGGTCGAGGACCGCGCGGACGTGGTTGGCGAACTGGGAGGTGATCGCGCCGTCCTGGGTCCAGTGGCCGGAGTTGTGCGGGCGCATCGCCAGCTCGTTGACGAGGACACGGCCGTCACGGGTCTGGAACAGCTCGACGGCGAGGTGCCCGACGACGCCCAGCTCCTTGGCGATGGTCAGGGCCATCTGCTCGGCCTGCAGGGCGAGGGACTCGTCCAGGTCCGGGGCCGGGGCTATGACGGTGTCGCACACGCCGTTGACCTGCTGCGACTCCACCACCGGGTAGGCGACGGCCTGGCCGTGCGGGGAGCGTACGACGTTGGCGGCGAGCTCGCGGACGTAGTCGACCTTCTCCTCGGCGAGGACCGGGACGCCGGCCCGGAACGGGCCGGTGGCCTCCTCGGCGGTCTCCACGACCCACACGCCCTTGCCGTCGTAGCCGCCGCGGACGGTCTTGAGGACCACCGGGAAGCCGTCACCCTCGGCCGCGAACCGGACCACGTCCTCCGGGTCGGCGACGATCCGGTGCCGCGGGCACGGGATGCCGATCAAGTCGAGCTTCGCGCGCATCACACCCTTGTCCTGGGCGTGCACCAGCGCGCCGGGCCCCGGACGCACGGGGATGCCGTCCGCCTCCAGAGCCCTGAGGTGCTCGGTGGGTACATGTTCGTGATCGAAGGTGATCACATCGCAACCGCGCGCGAACTCGCGCAGCGTGTCCAGATCGCGATAGTCGCCGATGACGACATCGCTCACGACCTGGGCCGCCGAGTCCTGAGGGGTGTCACTGAGAAGCTTGAACCTGATGCCCAACGGGATGCCCGCCTCGTGCGTCATACGCGCGAGCTGCCCCCCGCCGACCATGCCGACTACCGGGAACGTCACACCCCTAGCGTATCGGCCACACCGGGACGGCCGGATCGTGTCCCTCTCACGAACTCTTACCAGCCACTTTCCACGCTCTTTCCGATCTGTTTCCTGGTCTTGGCCTTGTGCACAGGCGGTGGAGGGTTCGTCTGGATAGCATGGCTGGGCCGACGAAACCTACCGACGGGAGCTGCACAGCCATGGAACCTCGTTCCTCGGGGCTGCAACGGCTCGTACGCGAGGTGGCCAAGTTCGGCACCGTCGGCGTTGCGGGCATCTTTGTCAATCTCGGCGTCTTCAACCTGGTCCGGCACGTCTCCGACCTGCCGGTGGTGCGCGCCAGCATCATCGCGACCGTGGTCGCCATCGCCTTCAACTACGTGGGCTTCCGGTACTGGACCTACCGGGACCGCGACAAGAACGGCCGCACCAAGGAACTCACGCTCTTCCTCTTCTTCAGCGCGATCGGCCTGGTGATCGAGAACGGCGTGCTGTATGCGGCGACCTACGGGTTGGGCTGGGACAGCCCGCTGCAGAGCAACGTCTTCAAGTTCGTCGGCATCGGCATCGCGACCCTGTTCCGCTTCTGGTCGTACCGCACCTGGGTGTTCCGGGCCATGCCCTCGCAGGAGGCGGAGTCGATCCTGGTGGCCGAGGCGAAGAAGCCGCACAACGAGCCCGAGCCGAAGTCCCAGCGGGTGCCGTAACCCGGTTCAACGGACCGTCGGCAGGTCCTCCTCCGTCTTGCGGGCCGGCGGCGTGCGCGACAGGAACAACCCGAACACCGGCGGCTGGGCCTGGAGCAGCTCCAGGCGCCCCCCGTCGGCCTCCGCGAGGTCGCGGGCGACGGCCAGGCCGATCCCCGTGGAGTTCCGTCCGCTGATCGTCCGCTCGAAGATCCGCGCGCCGAGGTCGGCGGGGACGCCGGGGCCCTCGTCGGTCACCTCGACCACGGCCTGGTTGCCGGTGACGCGGGTGCGCAGCGCGACCGTGCCGCCGCCGTGCATGAGGGAGTTCTCGATCAGCGCCGCCAGCACCTGGGCGACCGCCCCCGGCGTACCGACGGCGTGCAGATGCCGCTTGCCGGAGCTGACGATGGCCCGGCCGGCGCTGCGGTAGGCGGGCCGCCACTCGGCGAGCTGCTGCTGGATGACCTCGTCCAGGTCGAAGGTGACGGCGGAGCCGGTGCGCGGGTCGCGGGAGTTCGTCAGCAGCCGCTCGACCACGTCCGTGAGCCGCTCGACCTGGGTGAGCGCGACGTTCGCCTCTTCCTTCACGATGTCCGGGTCGTCGGTGAGGGTGATCTCCTCAAGGCGCATGGACAGCGCGGTCAGCGGGGTGCGCAGCTGGTGGGAGGCGTCGGCGGCCAGGCGCCGCTCGGCGGTCAGCATGCGCCCGATCCGCTCGGCGGAGGAGTCCAGCACATCGGCGACCCGGTCCAGCTCGGGGACGCCGTACCGCTTGTGCCGCGGGCGCGGGTCGCCGGAACCGAGCCGTTCGGCGGTCTCCGCGAGGTCGGTCAGCGGGGAGGCGAGCCGGTTGGCCTGCCGTACGGCGAGCAGCACGGCCGCGATCACCGCGAGCAGCGCCACCAGGCCGATGATCAGCAGGGTCCGGCCGACCTCGCGGGTGACCGCGGAGCGCGGCTCCTCCACGGTGACGGCCTCGCCCTCCTCGCCGCGCTGCGTGGCGCGGATCACGTCGCCCTGCGGCTTGGTGCCGATCTCGATGGGCTCCTGGCCGGGCATGCGGATGACCGCGTACTGCTCCTTGCTGACCGGATTGCGCAGCGCGTCCG
This sequence comes from Streptomyces sp. NPDC052107, assembly GCF_040680215.1. NCBI lineage: Bacteria > Bacillati > Actinomycetota > Actinomycetes > Kitasatosporales > Streptomycetaceae > Streptomyces > Streptomyces sp. NPDC052107. The sequence continues at coordinate 111,500 of NZ_JBFAWG010000016.1, read as the reverse complement.
CGTTGACCTTCTCCGCGGCGAGGAGCCGGCTGTCCACGATGCTGGCCAGCCGCACCGCCTCGGAGTCCACCCGCTCCTGGGCGCTGTTGCTGATCGTCCGGGTCTCGACGATCACCAGGGAGATGCCGAAGACAGCGATCACCACGAGGACGACAGCGAGGGTGGACTGGATGAGACGTCGGCGCATGTTCCGTTACCTGAGGTGATCGCTGGCCCTGGGAAGGGGCTCCGGAAGGGGCTCAGCTCTTCTCGAAGCGGAAGCCCACTCCACGCACCGTGGCGATGTAGCGGGGGTTCGCCGCGTCGTCGCCGAGCTTCTTGCGCAGCCAGGAGATGTGCATGTCGAGGGTCTTGGTGGAGGACCACCACGTGGTGTCCCAGACCTCGCGCATCAGCTGGTCGCGTGTGACGACCCGGCCGGCGTCCCGCACCAGCACCCGCAGCAGGTCGAACTCCTTGGCGGTGAGCTGGAGTTCCTCGTCGCCCATCCACGCCCGGTGCGACTCGACGTCGATCCGCACCCCGTGCGTGGCCGGCGGCTGCTGCGGCTCGGCGGCACCGCGCCGGAGCAGGGCCCGTACCCGGGCGAGCAGTTCGGCGAGCCGGAAGGGCTTGGTGACGTAGTCGTCGGCGCCCGCGTCCAGGCCGACGACGGTGTCCACCTCGTCGGCGCGCGCGGTCAGGATGAGGATCGGCACGGTGTGGCCGTCGGCCCGCAGCCGGCGGGCGACCTCCAGGCCGTCCATGCCCGGCAGGCCCAGGTCCAGTACGACCAGGTCGACGCCGCCCTGCATGCCGGCGTCCAGCGCGGTGGGTCCGTCCTCGCGCACCTCGACCTCGTAACCTTCCCGGCGCAGGGCGCGGGCCAGCGGCTCCGAGATGGACGCGTCGTCCTCGGCGAGCAGTACACGGGTCATGAGGTGATGGTAGACCGCCCGCGCACGGTGCTGGGGTGTGATCGCCGCCAGGAACTCTTACCTTCGTACGCCGCCGGCACGTCGTTGGTACGAACCATCGCTCTGGGGATGCGATCGTAGGAAGGACCTTCGATTCAGGTCCTGCGGTTCCCTCGGCACCTGTGATCCGCGTCTCAAGTCCTTCCATATCCGGCAGTGTCCTGCCTTACAGTGACCTTAACGCCTGTAGTACACCAGGGGACCTTCGGCGGGCAGACGACGCTGAAGGTCTCTTTTGTGTGCGGGTTGATCAAGATCAGCCTTGAAAGGAATGCCCTCTGGCCGGGCTCCGGACGCACCGACGCGTCGCGGGGCGTGGATCCCGGTGGTCGCCGTCCGCCGCTTCGCGATCCGGAGCGGACTCCCCCTGGGCGTGGGGGTGGACGACCGACCCTGCCGGTGCCGGCCGCACCCCCACCGGGCGCGCAACGCTCCTGCCGCGCGTCCCGACCAGCAAGGAACGACCATGGCGTCCAGCCTGACGAAGGACTCGGTCCGCCCGGGCACCCCCGGTTCCGAGAAGACCTTCTTCGGCCACCCCCGCGGCCTGGCCACTCTCTTCATGACCGAGATGTGGGAGCGTTTCTCCTACTACGGCATGAGGGCTCTGCTCCCGCTGTACCTGGTGGCCCCGGGCGGCCTGCACCTGAGTGCGGGCACCGCGACCGCGATCTACTCGGTGTACGTGTCGCTCGTGTACCTGCTCGCCCTGCCCGGCGGCTGGTTCGCCGACCGTGTGCTCGGCCCCCGCAAGACGGTCGCCGTCTCCGGCGTGATCATCATGCTCGGCCACCTGTGCCTCGCGCTCCCCGTGGCCGCCAGCTTCTTCGTCGGCCTGGGTCTCGTCGCCATTGGTTCGGGTCTGCTGAAGGCCAACATCTCCACGATGGTCGGCCACCTCTACAAGGGTCCGGACGACGCGCGCCGGGACGGTGGCTTCACGCTCTTCTACATCGGCATCAACCTCGGTGCCTTCGCCGCTCCGCTGGTCATCGGCACCGTCGGTGAGAACGTCAACTGGCACCTGGGCTTCGCGCTGGCCGCGCTCGGCATGGCGCTGGGTCTGGCCCAGTACCTGCTCGGCGGCCGCCACCTGAGCCCGAAGAGCAGCGAGGTCCCGACCCCGCTGACCCCCGCGGAGAAGTCCGCCACCCTGCGCAAGGGCCTGATCTGGCTCGCCATCGCCGTGGTCTTCTACGGCCTCGTCGGCGGCACCGGCCACTTCACCCTGAACTGGGCGCTCATCCCGCTCACCCTGATCGGCCTGATCATTCCGATCCTGGTCATCGCCCGCATCCGCCGGGACAAGGACCTGGACTCGGCCGAGAAGTCGAAGGTGTCGGCGTACATCTGGTTCTTCGTCGCCGCCGCCGTCTTCTGGATGATCTACGACCAGGGTGGTTCGACCCTGTCGCTCTTCGCGGACGGCTCGGCCAAGAACTCGATCGCCGGCTGGACGTTCCCGGTCTCCTGGTACCAGTCGGTCAACCCGGTCATGATCATGGCCCTGGCGCCGGTGTTCGCCTGGGCGTGGCTGTGGCTGAACCGGCGCGGCAAGGAGCCGAGCACGATCGTGAAGTTCGCCTCCGGCCTGGTGCTGATCGGTGCGTCCTTCTTCCTCTTCCTCGCCCCGCTGTCGATCGCCGAGGGCGGTCACAAGGCCGCGGCGATGTGGCTGGTCGCGATCTACTTCGTGCAGACCGTCGGTGAGCTGACGCTGTCTCCGGTGGGTCTGTCGGTGACGACGAAGATGGCGCCGAAGAAGTACGCCTCGCAGATGATGGGTGTCTGGTTCCTCGCGGTCACCGCCGGCGACTCGGTCACCGCGCTGGTGTCCAACCCGGCCATCGGCGGCGTCAACCTCGACAAGATGGGCTTCGTCGCCCTGGAGGCCGTGCTCGCCGTCGTCGCCGGTGCGGCGGTGTGGATGTACCGCAAGAAGGTCAACAAGCTCATGGGAGACGTGCACTGACGTGCACGGACGTTGCTGACCTCGGCTGAGGCGGCTCCCTGAGGAGGGCCACCGCATCTTCGGATGCGGTGGCCCTCTTTCACATGTCCGGAAACTGTCGTGTGTCCGGAAACTAACGGGTCCGGCGCTTCGGCATGAACGTGAACACCGCGCCGCCCAGCAGGATCGCCGTGCCCGCCACCAGGCCGAGGGCCTTCAGGGCGCCGTGGTCGCTCGCGCCGGTCTCGGCGAGGCCGCCGGAGCCGGAGGTGCTGCTGCCGCCGCCCGTCGAGCCCCCGGAGGTGGATGTGCCGCCCGAGGTGCCGCCCGGCTGCTGGCTGGTGTCCAGGGTCAGCGAGACCTCGGTCCTGGTCGGCGTGCACGTCGTGGTCGTACCGAGCGCCTTGACCGTCAGGACGCCCGGGGACAGGGTCGAGGTGCCGCTCGCGCCGGGCTTGTAGGTGCCGGTGAGGTCGGGGATCTCGATCGGGTCGCCGGACTTGATGTCCTTGGCGTTCGTCGGCCCCTCCACGTGCACCGTGCCCTTGTCGGCACCGCCCAGCACCACCTCCATGGACGGCTTCACGGAACCCTTGGGGATGTCGGCGGGGCTGTTCATCACCGACTTCTTGAACTGCACGGTGAGGTCGAAGTTCCCGCCGTTCTTCTTGGCGTTGATCTGCACCGGCGAGGTCGCGTTCTTGTCGCCGATCGGGGTCTTGCAGGCGTAGGGGACCTGCACCTCCTTGCCGGTGTAGTCGGTCTGGCCGCTGCCGCCGGTCGCCGTCGGGGAGGCCGTACTCGTCGGCGTGGCCGACTGTGTGGGGGTCGTCGACTGGGTCGGCGTCGCACTCGACGTGCCGCCCCCGCCCCCACCCGTCACCTGGATGGTCGCCGCCTTCTGCACGGTCTCCTTCGGCGTGCACTTGGTGTCGGTCGACATCGCGTTGACGGTGTACGCGTCCGGCGTCAGCGTCACCTCGCCTGCCGTCGTCAGCTTGATGCTGCCCTTCATGTCGGACAGCACCATGGCGCCGCCCTTGGGGATCGCGGGGTTCGTGCGCGTGCCCTGCATCGCGATGTCGGCGACCTGCGCACCGGCCGCCTTCAGAATCCCGGACGGCTGGACGGAGTTCGCGGGCAGGTCGATGATGTCGGGGTTCTTGGACGCGGCCTGGACGAACGTCCACACGACGTCCACCGTGTCGCCGACCTTCGCCGTGACCGGGGCCGTGACCTCGACCTTCGTGGTGCCGTCGATCGGGCTGATGCCCGCGGGCGGCACACAGTGGGTGGCGTACGACACCTCGGCCGCCTGCGCGGGGCTCGCGGCGAGGCCCAGCAGGACGCCCGCACCGCTCAGCGCCAGCGCGGCGCCCGCGGCCGTACCTCTCCTTCGGATGCTCACGTCGGTCCTTTCGTGGTGGGAGTCGTGGGACTCGTCGGGCTGTCGGGGTGCGGTGCGGAGAGCCGGCCGGCCGGGTCGCCCGGGACGGAGTCCGGGGCGAACCACGGCAGGGTCGGGTTCGTGGGGGGCGGTTCGGTGGTACGGCCGCCGGTGCGGGGCAGCTGAGGCAGGCGCAGGGTGCGGGTGAGGCGGGCAGCGCCCGGTCGGCGCGGCCGCACCCTGTCGACCACGGCCATGCCGATGCGGAACAGCGCGGCCGGGACGACCAGGCAGAGCAGGATCCAGAACAGCGTCACGCCCCAGGGGCGGCCCACGCCCCAGGGCTGTTCGGCGAGGATCCTGCCGTCGTACTTCAGGGAGACGGTGTAGTCGCCGTGCGCCCCGGCGGTCAGCTCGACCGGCAGCCTGACCTCGGCCTTCCGGCCGGGGGCCAGGGTGCCGTGCCACTGCCGGTCGTCCCACTGCGGGGCGAAGACGCCGTGCGCGGAGCCGACCTGGAAAACCGGGTCCTTGATCGCGCCGGTGCCGGTGTTGCCGACGGTGAGGACGAGGGTGCGGCTGGGTGGGGCCCCGAACCAGGTGAGCAGTCCGCTCGACCCGGTCAGCCGCGTGTCGGAGAGGATCGCCAGACGTCCCCCGGACTGTTCGGCGGGCAGCGGGGCGACGGGATGCCCGGCGACCTGCAGCACGGCGTCCGCCTCCGCCTTGGCGCCGGTGACGGTGGCCACGTGCACCACACAGGGGCAGGGCACGGAAGGTTCGGCGACCGGAAGCTTCCGGCTGAAGGCCCCCTGGGCGTCGGTGGTCACGGCCCGGCCGTCTCCGTTGGCGCACGAGTTGGTGCCGCCGATGACACCCCGGGCCGGTGTGGCCCGCCCGCACACCAACACCATCAGCAAGGTATGCGCCCTCCAGCCGCTACCGCTGACGGTGACCGAGCCCCCGGCACCGGCCTGAGTCACCGACAGCTTCACGACGGGACCGTCCGCCGCGTAGGCCGGGCCACCGACAAGCAGCGCAAGCACCGCCAGCAGCACCGTTGCCGCCCGCAGAATCCTTGCCTCTCCGCTCACTTCACCGCACCTTCCGTCAACTCACCGCCGGGGTACGGGACATCGGCGGCAACAGCCCCTTGCACACCGCCGGATGCAGGGCCGGTGGGTGGCCGTCCGACGGGTTCGGGGCGGTCGGGCCTCGCCGGTTCGGGTGACGGGCGGCCGGGCGTCGGGCGGCCGGGGTTCGGGACCCCGGTCGTCAGAGGGCCGGGCACGGGGCCTTCGGGGGCCGGGCCGATGGGTGGCGGGGCGATGAAGGCCAGGGTGCCGGACGTCAACGGATCACAGGAGGAGCCCCGGGCCGTCGAACCGTCGGGGGCCGGGACACCGGGCACCGGGCCGCTGGGCGTCGGACGGCCCGGATTCGGGACACCCGGGCTCGCATCCTCGGCCGCCGGATCGTCGGGGAGCGTGTGCCGGCGCCGCCGGCTGCGGACTGCGAACACCGCGACCGTCCCCGCGAGCAACGCGCCGCCCGCCACCGTCGGCCACGGCACGAACCGGGCCGACGTGGTCGCCGTGTCGTGGGCTCCACCCGGGGCCGTCACCGTCAGCCGTACGTCGACCGCGTCCAGCGCGGGCCGGTCGGGCCAGGGCTCGGTGAGCTTCACGCGGGCGCCGGGGCGCAGGTGGACGGAGAGGGTGCGCGGCGCGCGGTCCAGGACCCGGCCGAGGACGCCGTCCGCGCGCACCGCGAGCCTCGGAACCAGGACGGTCGTACCGCGGTTGACCAGCTCGTACGTGATGCGGTCGGCGCGCACGGCCAGGTGCTCGACGGTCAGCGCGGCGAGCGCCGGGCCACCGACGCGCAGTCGGACCGGGACGGTCGCCGTACGCCCCCGCGTGTCCCGCGCGACGACGGCACCGGAGCGGTCGCCGGGCGCGGACCCGGTCGGCACGCTCACCGTGAAGGGCACCTCGGCCCGGGTGCGGGCCGGGACGCGTATCCCGTTCTCGGCCTTGCCGGCGAAGACGGTCCGCAGACCGGTTCCGGACAGCCGTACGACGACCGGCGCCCGCCCGGGGTTGGTGACGACCACCGTGTCCTGCAGAACCGTCCCGGGCGAGCCTTCGGCATAGAAGGACGGGCGGCCGCCACCCGCGGGCGCGATGGACCATTCCGCAGGCGCGGCGGACGCACCGGGTGCGGCACCCAACAGGGCGCACAGGCACAGGGCCACGGGCAGGGCCGCGCGCGCAGAGAGCAGGACGGGGCGAGCGCGAAGCCGGGCGGCGCCGGCAGAGAGCTGGGCGGCGCGGGCCGGGAGCAGGGTGCGCGCCGTGTGCCAGGCGACGCGGGCCGGGAGCAGCGTCCTGGTCCAGCGCGGGCGCACAGCGCGAACCCGGATCCGAGCGACGGAACCCGGGAGCGAGCCGCTCGCGTGCAGGGTGAGGCGGGCCGAGAACAGCGGCTCGGTCCGGGGCGGGCGCCGGTGGCTGATCACGGCGCGCGACCCTGGCAGGCGTCGGCGGCGCGGCAGCGCACAACTCAGCGCGCGGGTCAGGGCGCGGGCTGGGGACAGCATGGGCGGCTCCGGCGGTTGGCCTGGACTCCAACGGTTGACCTGCGCTTCGGCGACGAATCGGGCTTCGACGACAACCTCGGCTTCAGCCGCTACCCGGGCTTCAGCCGCTACCCGGGCTTCAGCAGTTGCCCGGGCCTTGGCGGTTTGCCTGGTCCTCTGCGATTTGCCGCGGCTTCGCCGACGACCTGGCCGCGGCGACGACCTCGGCTTCGGCAGCTACCCCGGCTCCAGCAGTTGCCCGAGCTCCAGCAGCTACCCGGACTCAGCAGCTACCCGAGCTCCAGCAGTCGGCCGGCGCCCCGACAGGCGTCGAACCCGGTCAGCGGCGCGACAGCTGGCCGCGCCGTGTCAGCCAAAGGGTGCCCGCCGCACCGGCGAGAAGCACCGTGCCGCCGAGTGTGCCGAGGGCGATCGCGTTGTCCTCAGGGCCGGTTTGCGGGAGCTGTCCGCCGGAGGACGAGGAATCGCCGGAGGAGGACGAGGAGGAGCCGCCGGCCGCGGTCACATCCAGTGTGAGGCCCGGTTTGGGGCTGTTGGTCGGCGTGCAGGTCGTCGTCGTGCCGAGCGCCTTGATGATCAGCGTGCTCGGCGTGAAGGTGACCTTGCCGGTCTTCTTCGGCGTGTAGGTGCCGGTCAGGTCGCTGATCTTGATGGAGGTGTTGGCCGGGATCGCGGCCGAGTTGGGCGGACCGCTGACCGGCAGCGTGCCGCTGTCGGCGCCGCCGAGCCTGATGCTCGCGCTCGGGGTCATCGCGCCCTTGCCCAGCTCGACGGGGCTGGAGGAGACGCCCTTCTGCCAAGACATGGTGATCTTGTAGCCGCTGCCGCTCTTGACGCCCTCGATGTCGATGGGCGAGACGGCGCTCTTGACACCGATCGGGGTCTGACAGCGGTAGTTGACGTCGACCACGTCGGCGTGGGCGGCCGGCGCGGACAGCAGCACCGCCGAGCCGGCCAGGGCCGCGGCGGACGCGAGCGCGGCGGTTCGTTTCGGGTACGACACGGTCGGTCCACCCCATTCGTTCCGGATTCATTCGGACGAGCAGTTCCTGACGGTGTATCAGATTTGGCCGTCAAGGTACGCCCGGCGTCGCGAGGAGGGAAGACGCATCACACGCCGGAGTTGTGGCGATCCGGCGTGTGTGACGCGTGGCCGGAGTGGAGGGTGGGCCCGGGGCCTCACGGCCTGCGCAGTACCTCCGGCAGGCCCCAGCGCCGCAGCACCTCGGGCACGGCGACCGTGCCGTCGGGCCGCTGGAGCTGTTCCAGGAGGGCCGGCACCAGACGGCTGGTGGCCAGGCCCGAGGCGTTGAGGGTGTGGACGTACGCCGCTCTGCCGCCCCCGGCCGGCCGGTACCGGATGCCGCCGCGCCGCGCCTGGTAGTCGCGGGCGTTCGACACCGAGCTGACCTCCGCGTACGTTCCGAGGCTGGGCAGCCACACCTCGACGTCGTACGTACTGGCCTGCGCGGCGCTGGTGTCCCCGGCGGCGAGCCGGGTGATCCGGTGGTGCAGGCCGAGGTCGGTCACCAACTGCCCGGCCATGGCCAGCAGTTCCCGCTGGGCCGCGTCCGAGTCGGCGGGCCGGGTGAGCTGGAACAGTTCGACCTTGTTGAACTGGTGCCCGCGCAGGGTGCCCCGTTCGGCGGTGCGGTAGCCACCGGCCTCCTTGCGGTAACAGGGCGTGTAGGCCACGTACTTGAGCGGCAACTCGCGCTCGTCGAGGGTCTCGCCGTGGTGCAGGGCGGCGAGCGCGGTCTCGGCGGTGGGCAGCAGGAACCGCTCGGGACGGCCGTCGGCCCCGCGGTCGGTGACGAAGACGTCGTCCGTGAACTTCGGGAACTGGCCGGCGGCGTAGCCGGCCTGCCAGGTGAGCAGGTGGGGCGGCAGCACGAAGGTGTACCCGGCCCGGCGGTGGCGGTCCAGGAAGTGGTTGAGCAGGGCCCACTCCAGCGCGGCGCCCTCGCCCCGGTAGACCCAGTTGCCGCTGCCGGCGAGCGCGGCGCCGCGCCGGTGGTCGACCAGTGCGAGGTCCTCGGTGAGCCGTACGTGGTCGCGGATCGGGAAACCGAACTCCGGGCGGGCGCCCTCGGTGCGGACGACCTCGTTGTGTTCCTTGCCGCCCGCGGGCACGTCCGGGTCGGGGAGGTTCGGCAGGCCGTCGAGGAACGCGCGGTGTTCGGCGTCCAGCCTGCCGTGCGCGGCGGTCGTCTCGGCGACCCGGTCGGCCAGTTCCACCGCCCTGTCGAGGAGTTCGTCCGCCGGTTCGCCGGCCCGGCGGCGGGCCGCGATGTCCGCCGAGACGCGGCGCCGTTCGCCGCGCAGCCGCTCCAGGGCCGTACGGGCCTCGCGCAGCCGCTCGTCGAGGGCGAGGAAGGTGTCGAGGTCCACGTCCAGGCCGCGTTTGGCGAGGCCTTCGCGGACGCGTCGGGGGTGCTGTCGGATGAGGGTGACGTCAAGCATGGTGCTGCCCAACTGGTCGGCGGGGCGGCACGGTCCGCCCCGGGTCGGTTCCCTCGGGGCGTGGGCGAGAGGGTGCTCGCGGTGCCACCACGCCTTCGCCGTCCTACGACGGCCTCGTCGGGCCCGATGACGGGGGCCGGCCGGCGGGGCATTTCCTCCCCGCACTCGGGAGGGGATTCACCCTGGGGTGCGAGGCCGCCTTCACAGCGACTGGCGGCTCTCTCGGCTCGCTGAGTCCCGGGCTACTCGTCTCCGTCAGCGCGTTGCGCCCAGGATAGGAAGGGACGTACCCACAGCAAAGCGAATTTCCGCGGGCGCCGTGGCGGAGCGCTCACGCCGGTGCGCCCAGCTCCGCCCACACCGTCTTGCCCGGCCGGCCCGCGGCGCGGACGACGCCCCAGTCCAGGCACAGCCGCTGCACGATGAACATGCCGTGGCCGCCGGGGCGGCCGGCGCGGTGCGGGGTGCGGGGGGCCGGCTGGCCGGTGCCGTGGTCGGAGACCTCGATCCGGATCACCTTGTTGTCGCAGGCCAGGAGCAGTTCGTCGGGGCCCTCGGCGTGCAGGCAGGCATTGGTGACCAGTTCGGAGACCACGAGCAGCACGTCCTCGGCCGCCGCCCGCTGGTCGGCGCCCGCGGCGGGCAGCCAGCCCCACGCGTACAGCGCCTGGCGGGTGAAGTCGCGGGCGAGCGGGACGACCCCGCTCTCGCCCCGCAGGCCGATTCTGCGGACCTGCGGCCCGCCGGTGCTCTGAGCGCCGCCGGCAGGCCCGGGCGGCACGGACGGCGCGGCTGCCCCCGTGGGCGCGCCAGGCGTCGGCGCACCCCCCTCGGACGCCCCGGAAGCGCCGCTGGGCTCCGGGCCGCGGTCGCCCGGCGGGTAAGGCCGGGTGGTGCTCATCAGCGCTTCACCTCACCGATTCACCGGTTCACGATTCAATGGCCGGCATCGCTCCGTGCCGGCCGGTCCGTACGTCGTCCGCCCGTCGTCCGCGCGGGGTGTCCTGCTCGCCCGTCCGTCGCACGTACGTCCGTCCAGTCGTTGCGCCGGTCCCGGAGCGGTCGGGGCCGGCGGTCGTCGGGGTGTGCCCCGCCTTCTCCTGCCCTCTCCTGCCCGGCCGATCCGGCACAACACCCCTGTTTTCGGCGTGCCGGGTGCGGGCGCCCGGGGCCGGCGGCACACGGGCGAGGGCGGGGACGGCGGACTCAGTCGGCGCCGTCGGCCAGGGCCGCCTCCACGGAGTCGTGCACGGTGAAGACCGCCTCGGCCCCTGTGATCTCGAACACGCGAGCGACCACCGGCTGCATCCCCGCCAGATGGACCCCGCCGCCTGCGGCCTCGGCCTTCAGCCGGGCGCCGAGCAGGACGTTCAGGCCCGTGGAATCGCAGAACTCCAGGCGGGTGCAGTCCACGACGAGGCGTGAGAAGCCCTTGGCCAGAAGGTCGTCGAGGGGCTCGCGCAGAAGATCGGCGGTGTGGTGATCGAGCTCACCCGCCGGTGTCACGACGGCGCTGGAGCCCTCTTCCCGCACCTCCACCAGAAGCCGGCCCGACTGTGCGCTGCCGACCGTCCCGTGGTCCATGCCGTCTCTCTCCCGAGGTCGTGGACGCTGACTGCTCTCGAACATTACGCCTTCCCTGCACACTCCGGCACCCGAAGAACCTCACAGAACCGGACATACCCGAACAGAACGCACTTGCGATCGGCTCGGTCGAGCAGGTAGGGCTAGTAAGTACACCTACCCCTACACGCCGGCTTCGGAGGCGCCGCACACCGCAGTGCACGCATGGCTTCGGCAGCCATATGCCGAGAACGATGGAGGACACCATGTCACCCCGGCTCGACGCATCGCATACCCCGATCGCGACGTCGACACCCCCACCGGAACCACTGGATCATCCCATCGACCCCCTCGACCCCTTCGAGGGACTCCCGGAGATCCCCCCGTACGACGAGATCGGCCCGGTCGACGCGCGGGCCCTGTCCAAAACCCTCTTCGAGCGCCTCCAGTCGCTGGAGGAAGGGACGCACGAGTACTCGTACGTCCGCAACACGCTCGTCGAGCTCAACCTCGCCCTCGTGAAGTTCGCCGCCGCCCGCTTCCGCTCCCGCAGCGAGCCGATGGAGGACATCATCCAGGTCGGCACCATCGGCCTGATCAAGGCGATCGACCGCTTCGAACTCGCCCGCGGGGTGGAATTCCCCACCTTCGCGATGCCCACCATCATCGGCGAGATCAAGCGTTTCTTCCGCGACACCTCGTGGTCCGTGCGGGTTCCGCGCAGGCTGCAGGAGCTGCGCCTGGACCTGGCCAAGGCCGGGGACGAGCTGGCCCAGCGGCTGGACCGCGCCCCGACCGTCCAGGAGCTGGCCGAGAAGCTCGGCATCTCCAACGACGAGGTCGTCGAGGGCATGGCCGCCTCGAACGCGTACACGGCCTCCTCGCTGGACGCCCAGCCCGAGGAGGACGAGACCGAGGGCGCGCTCGCGGACCGCATCGGGTACGAGGACCACGGACTGGAGGGCATCGAGTACGTCGAGTCCCTCAAGCCGCTGATCGCCGAACTCCCGCAACGGGACCGGAAGATCCTCTCCCTGCGGTTCGTGGCGAACATGACCCAGTCGGAGATCGGCGAGGAACTCGGCATCTCCCAGATGCACGTGTCCCGGCTGCTCTCGCGCACGCTGGTACGGCTGCGCAAGGGTCTGACGATCGAGGAGTGACCTCCGCGTCCGCTGCTGTGACGCCTTCGCAGCGGCCCGGCCACCGGTGCCGGGCCGCTGCGGCGTTGCCGCCGGACCCACCTCTCCGGGTGCCGCGGGTATCCCTGATTCCGCCCGCCATTCCCGGTTCCCGGCCGCTCTTTCGCTCAACTGGCCCTGTGGTCCCAACCGTTATGTGGTTACCCACGGAAACCTCTTTTCCCGGCGGTCCCCCTCGACCACTATGGCCCCCCTAACTGGCTACTGGCCGGTATGTCAGACCGGGGACGCAACGGCGCGGTTCCCCGGGGTGCGAGGAGGCTGGACGCATGGCTGAGGGGGACGGGGCCGGAACGGGCGGAACCGAGGCGGGCGGCACCGGGACGCCCGCGGAGCACGAGGACGCGCCGGACGCCCGGCTGACCGAGCTGCTCCGTTCCCCCACGGCGACGGCGTACCCCGCGCTGCAGGAACTGCGCCGCCGGCACCACCCGGCGGTCCTGGCCTACGCCCGGTTGTGCGCGGCGGGCGAGTCCGCCGCCCGCCGGCTGGCGGCCGAGGTCTTCACCACGGCGGCCCGCGAGACGGCCCGGGGCGTCGACCCGGCCGTCCCGCTGCGCCACCGGCTGCTGCTGCTCACCGCGCGGCTGGCGGCCGGCTGGGCCCGCGACGAGCGCTCCGCCGGCGTCGACCCCGGGCTGCTGCTCGTCCTGAACGCGTCGGGCCTGCCCGAGGGCCCCACCCCGCCCCTGCTCCCGGCGTTCCGCTCGCTGCCCTCCCGCACCCAGGGCCTGATCTGGTACGGCGTGCTGGAGGCGGAGCCGCAGGACCGCACCGCCGCCTTCCTCGGCCTGAGCGGCGTCGACGTGGCCTACGGCACCCCGCAGGCCCTCAAGGCTCTGGCCCAGGCCTGCCTGCGCGACCGTCTCGCCGCCTCCGACGACCCGCGCTGCGCCGACTTCCGCCGGCTGATCGAGGAGGCGGTACGGCCGGACGGCCCGCGCCACAGCCCCGACCTGGACGCCCACATGGTCCGCTGCCCGCACTGCACGGCCGCGTTCGAGGACCTGCGGGCCCTGCGGGACGCGCCCCGGCAGACCCTGGCTGAGGGCCTGCTGCCGTGGAGCGGAACGGCGTACATACGCGCCGAGGAGCCCCCGGCCGCCCCCGGCCCCGCTGCCGTGCGTCCGTCCTGGCCGCCCCGGCGCCGCATCCTGCTGGCCTCGGCGGCCCTGGGCGTGGCCCTGACCCCGCTCCTGGTGTTCGTCCTCACCCCGGCCCACACCGACGACCAGCAGCCGACGGCCGCGACACCCACACCGCCACCGGTGACGGTGACGGCCACGGTCTCCATCACCCCGTCCCCGTCGCCCTCCCCCACGAACTCCCCCTCCCCCCGGTCCCCATCCCCCACGCCGACCCCGTCCCGCCCGGCCACACACCCGCCGCGCACCCAGAAGCCCACTCCCGAGCCGACACCCGCGTTCACACCACCCGGCACCTCCTTCGCCCAGGTGGTGAACCTGGCCACGGACCGCTGCCTGGACATCCGCGACGGCGATCTGTCGCAGGGCAACGACGTCATCACGGCCCCCTGCTCCTCCGCCGACACCCAGCGCTGGAGGTTCGACACCTACCTGGGCGTGCTGCGCTCGGCGGCCGACGACGACTTCTGCCTGGACAGCCGGGGCTCGACCGACCGCGGCGTGGGCATCTGGACGTGTGACTCGGTCTACGGCGGCAACGGCGAGAACCTCCGCTTCACCGTCGACCCCGATGGCACGATCCGCCCGAACATCGCCATCGAGACGGCGGTGACCCCGGACGGCAGATACGGCGTGTCCCTGCGGCCCCTGGACGACAGCGGGGACCAGCGGTGGCGGGCGGGGGCACGGTGAGCCGGACCGCCCTCCACCGGCGATCCCCGCTCAGACCACCCGCTCGCCGCGCCGCCACACCCCGCTGACCAGGGGCACGCCCGGGCGGTAGGCGAGATGGACGTGGCTGGGGGCGTCCAGGAGGGTCAGGTCGGCGTGGGCGCCGGGGGTGAGGCGGCCGATGTCGGTGCGGCGCAGGGCCGCCGCGCCGCCCGCCGTGGCCGACCAGACCGCCTCGTCCGGGGTCATCCGCATGTCGCGCACGGCCAGGGCGATGCAGAAGGGCAGCGAGGAGGTGAAGGACGAGCCCGGGTTGCAGTCCGTGGAGAGCGCGACCGTGACGCCCGCGTCCAGCAGGCGGCGGGCGTCCGGCCACTCGGCGCGGGTGGAGAACTCGGCGCCGGGCAGGAGCGTGGCCACCGTGTTGCCGTTGGCGAGCGCGTCCACGTCCGCGTCCGTCAGGTGGGTGCAGTGGTCGGCGCTGGCCGCGTCCAGCTCGACGGCCAGCTGGACGCCGGGGCCGTAGGAGAGCTGGTTGGCGTGGATGCGGGGGTGGAGGCCCTTCGCCTTGCCGGCCGTGAGGATCGCGCGGGCCTGGTCGCCGTCGAAGGCGCCCTTCTCGCAGAACACGTCGATCCAGCGGGCGTGCGGCGCGCAGGCGTCCAGCATCTCGCCGGTGACCAGGGCGACATAGGCGGCCGGGTCGTCGGCGTAGTCGGGCGGGACGATGTGCGCGCCCAGGTACGTCACCTCGTCGGTGTGCCGCGCCGCCAGGCGCAGCGCGCGGTACTCGTCCTCGACGGTCAGGCCGTAGCCCGACTTGGTCTCGAACGTCGTCGTGCCCTGGCGGAGGGCCTCCGCCAGGTAGTGGGTGAGGTTCCGCTCCAGGTCCGCGTCGCTCGCCGCCCGGGTGGCCGCGACCGTGGTGCGGATGCCGCCCGCCGAGTAGGAGCGGCCGGACATGCGGGCGTTGAACTCCTGCGTGCGGTCTCCGGCGAAGACCAGGTGCGAGTGCGAGTCCACGAAGCCCGGCAGCACCGCCCGGCCGCCCGCGTCGACCCGGTTGTCAGCGGCGGGTGCTTTGCTGGATTCACCGGTCCACGCGACACGGTCGCCGTCGATGACGACGGCCGCGTCCTGGATCAGACCGAGGGGGGAGCCTCCCCCACTCTCGAATTTGCTCGAGCGGGGGGACCCCCCTCCGAGGGAGGGGTCGTTGGTGACCAGCGTGGCGATGTTGGTGATGACGGTGCTGCTGCTCATGGTCTCGTCCTTGTGGGGGGCGACGGGGTTCAGCCGCGGAGGGCTTCGACGGCGGCGGACAGCGCCTGCGGCACGTCGGGTACGAGCGTGTGCGCCCCGTCCCGTACGACGTGCCGGCCGCCCACGACCGTATGCCGTACGTCCGCCGCGCTCGCTGCGAATACGGCCGTCTCGGCGCCCAGCCTGGGCAGCGGGCCCGCTGTCCTGACCGAGTCGAGGGCGATGGTGGTGAAGTCGGCGAGGGCGCCAGCCTCGAGGGCGCCGGCCTCGTCCCAGCCGAGGGCGGCGTGGCCGTCGGCGGCGGCGGCCCGCAGCAGGGAGTTCGCCGTCCAGTGCCCCCGAGTGCGGGTGCGCAGCCGCTCGTTCAGCTCCATCGCGCGCGCCTCTTCGAGCAGGTCGATGACGGCGTGGCTGTCGGAGCCGAGGGAGAGCGGGGAGCCGGCCCGCTGCAGGGCGACGGCCGGACCGACGCCGTCGGCCAGGTCGCGCTCGGTCGTCGGGCACATGCAGGTGCCGGTGCCCGAGCCGCCGAGCAGGGCGATGTCCTCGTCGGTGAGATGGGTGTTGTGCACACCGGTGGTGCGCTGCCCGAGGACGCCGTGGTCGGCGAGCAGCCGGGTGGGCGTGCAGCCGTGCGCGGCGAGGCAGGCGTCGTTCTCGGCGGTCTGCTCCGACAAGTGCACATGCAGCGGCGCCCGCCGTTCCTCGGCCCACCCCGCCACAGTCGCCAACTGCCCGGCCGGCACGGCCCGTACGGAGTGAATCGCCGCCCCGATCCGCGCGTGATCGCGCTCCTTGAGAACTGCACAGCGTTCGGCCCAGGCCTCCGCGCTGCCGTCGGAGAACCGCAGCTGGTGGGTGTTGGGCGACTCGCCGAAGCCGGAGGACAGGTAACAGCTGTCGAGGAGGGTGATCCGGATGCCGGCCTCGGCGGCGGCGTCGATCAGCGCCTCGCCCATGGCGTTGGGGTCGGCGTACGGGGTACCGCCGGGCGCGTGGTGCACGTAGTGGAACTCGCCGACACAGGTGACACCGGCCAGGGCCATCTCGGCGTACACCGCTCGCGCCAGGGCGTGGTAGGTCTCCGGGGTCAGGTGGTCGGCGACGGAGTACATCACCTCGCGCCAGGTCCAGAAGGTGCCGGAGCCGACCTGGACGGTGCCCCGCAGCGCCCGGTGGAAGGCGTGGCTGTGGGCGTTGGCGAGCCCCGGCAGCGTGAGGCCGCGCAGCACCTCGGCTCCGGGCGGCGGGGTGGGCGCCTCGGTGCGCACGGCACCGATCCGCCCACCCTCGGTCTCGACGACGACCCCCGGCTCGACGTTCGTGCCGAGCCAGGCGTGCTCCAACCAGTAGGTCCGCTTGGTCACCTGCAGGCCAGCCCTTCCAGTACGTCGGCGAGCGCGCGCACCCCGGCCACGCAGTCGTCCTCGGCGGCGAACTCGGCCGGGGAGTGCGAGACACCGGTGGGGTTGCGCACGAACAGCATGGCGGTCGGAATGCTGCCGGAGAGGATTCCGGCGTCGTGTCCGGCCCCGGTCCCGAGGACGGGCACCTTCAGGCCGGTGTCCTGGCCCAGGAGGCGGCCGAGCTCGTCGCGCAGGGCGTGGTCGAACTCGACGACCGGGGTGAAGGACTCCCGGACGACGTCCAGGTCGATGCCGTGGGCGTCGGCATACTCCCGTGCCGTCTTCTCGATCCCGCCGACCACGGTGTCCAGGGTGTCCTGGTCGGCGGCGCGGGAGTCGAGCCAGCCGCGCACGAGGGAGGGGATCGCGTTGACCCCGTTGGGCTCCACGGCGATCTTGCCGAAGGTGGCGACGGCACCGGCGAGTTCGGCCTCGCGGCGGGCGGCGAGCACGGTCTCGGCGTAGGACAGCATCGGGTCGCGGCGGTCGACCAGCCGGGTGGTGCCGGCGTGGTTGGCCTCGCCCCGGAAGTCGAACCTCCAGCGGCCGTGCGGCCAGATGGCGCTGGCGATGCCCACCCGGTCGCCGGACAGGTCCAGGGCCCGTCCCTGCTCGACGTGCAGCTCGACGAAGGCGCCGATCCGGGCCAGCCGCTCCGGGTCGGCCCCGATGCCCTCGGGGTCGTATCCGGCGGCCTCCATGGCCTGCGGGAGGCCGACCCCGTCGGCGTCGGTGAGCCGGTGGGCCTGCTCGACGGTCAGCTGCCCGGCGGTGAGCCGCGACCCGACACAGGCGAGCCCGAACCGGGCCCCTTCCTCGTCCCCGAAGTTGACGACGGCCAGGGGCTTCGCGAACCGCACTCCCCTCCCGCGCAGCTCGTCCAGGGCGGCGAAGGAGGACACGACCCCGAGGGGCCCGTCGAAGGCACCCCCGTCCGGCACGGAGTCCAGATGCGACCCGGTGACCACGGCGTCCCCGGCCGCCGGATCCCCGAGCCAGGCCCACTGGTTCCCGTTCCGGTCCACCTCGTACGTCAGCCCACGGCCTTCGGCCTGCTCCTTGAACCAGGCCCGGCACTCGCCGTCGGCACCGTTCCAGGCGTAACGCCGGTATCCACCGGAGTCGCGGTTTCGGCCGATGGGAAGCAGCTCGCGCCACATCTCGTGGAAGGAACGCGCGCCGGGCACAGGCTGTGGGCAGTCGTTCCGCAGGGCGACGGGGGTACCCCCGCTCGAACGAAGTTGAGAGTGGGGGAGGGCGGGCACAGCCGGACCCGCACCCGGCGACGAGAGCTCAGCCGCCACCGGAGCGTTTCCGCTGTGCCCGCCTGCATCCTGGGTCACGCGCCGTCACCCTCACGCATCGGCACCCGCACCCCGCGCTCGGCCGCAACCGACTCCGCGATGTCGTACCCCGCGTCCACGTGCCGGATGACACCCATGCCCGGGTCGTTCGTCAGCACCCGGCGAATCTTCTCGCCACCCAGCTTCGTACCGTCGGCCACGGTCACCTGACCCGCGTGAATGGACCGCCCCATGCCCACACCACCACCGTGGTGAATGGAAACCCACGACGCACCCGAGGCCACGTTCACCATCGCGTTCAGCAGCGGCCAGTCGGCGATCGCGTCGGAGCCGTCGAGCATGGCCTCGGTCTCGCGGTACGGCGAGGCCACCGACCCGCAGTCCAGGTGGTCGCGGCCGATCGCCAGCGGAGCGGCGAGCTCGCCGGAGGCCACCATGTCGTTGAAGCGCTCGCCGGCCTTGTCGCGCTCGCCGTAGCCGAGCCAGCAGATGCGCGCGGGCAGGCCCTGGAAGTGGACGCGCTCGCGGGCCATCTTGATCCAGCGGGCCAGGGACTCGTTCTCCGGGAACAGCTCCAGGATCGCCTTGTCGGTCTTGGCGATGTCGGCGGGGTCGCCGGACAGGGCCGCCCAGCGGAACGGGCCCTTGCCCTCGCAGAACAGCGGGCGGATGTAGGCGGGGACGAAACCGGGGAAGGCGAACGCCCGGTCATAACCGGCGAGTTGGGCCTCGCCGCGGATGGAGTTGCCGTAGTCGAAGACCTCGGCGCCGGCGTCCATGAAGCCGACCATGGCCTCGACGTGCTTCGCCATGGACTCGCGGGCGCGCGTGGTGAAGCCGGCCGGGTCCTTCGCGGCGGCGTCGGCCATGTCCTCGAAGGCCACGCCCACCGGCAGGTAGGACAGCGGGTCGTGGGCGGAGGTCTGGTCGGTGACGATGTCGATGGGGGCGTTCATCGCGAGCAGTTGCGGGACCAGTTCGGCCGCGTTGCCGAGGACGCCGATGGACAGCGGCTTGCCCTGGTCGCGGGCCTCGACGGCCAGCTGGAGCGCGTGGTCGAGGGAGTCGGCCTTGACGTCCAGGTAGCGGTGCTCGATGCGGCGCTCGATGGCGCGCGGGTCGCAGTCGACACAGATCGCGACTCCGTCGTTCATGGTCACGGCGAGCGGCTGGGCGCCGCCCATGCCACCGAGGCCGGCGGTCAGGGTGATGGTCCCGGCGAGGGTGCCGTTGAACTTCTTGGCGGCGACGGCGGCGAAGGTCTCGTAGGTGCCCTGGAGGATGCCCTGGGTGCCGATGTAGATCCAGGAACCGGCGGTCATCTGGCCGTACATGGTCAGGCCGAGTGCCTCCAGACGGCGGAACTCCTCCCAGTTGGCCCAGTCGCCGACCAGGTTGGAGTTGGCGATCAGGACGCGCGGGGCCCACTCGTGGGTCTGCATCACGCCGACCGGGCGGCCGGACTGGACCAGCATGGTCTCGTCCTGCTTGAGGGTCTTCAGCGTGCGGACCATCGCGTCGAAGGAGCGCCAGTCACGGGCGGCCTTGCCGGTGCCGCCGTAGACGACGAGCTTGTCGGGGTGCTCCGCGACCTCCGGGTCGAGATTGTTCTGCAGCATGCGCAGCGCGGCTTCCTGCTGCCATCCCAGGGCGCTCAGTTCCGTGCCGCGCAGTGCTCGTACGGGGCGGGGTCCCGACATCGTCTGCCTCCTCCTGTTGCTCTGTCTATTCACATCCTGTCCTTCTGAATAGAACTAGTCAATACACCGGGGCGTCCCCGTCCGCGCGTCGTGGGTGTTTGGCTGGATGTACGCGAGAGGGACCACGAGGGGACCCGAGGGGAGAGGCCGTGGAGCGGGACATCCGGAACGGCGGTGCGCAGGCCGGGGCGACCGAGGCGCGGGAGCGCGCCGCGCGGCGGGACGAGGCGGTGCGGGCCGCCGTGGAGCAGGGGCTGCTGGGGCCGGACGCGGCCGTGGTGGGACTGCTGGACGTGACCGGGATCCGGGAGTCCGCGGCGGCCCTGCGGGCGGCGTTCGACGCGGTCGTGCCGCCCGGGACGCCGGTGCTGCACGCGTTCGCGGTGAAGGCGACCCCGCTGGTGCCCGTGCTGCGGCTGCTGCACGAGGCGGGCATCGGAGCGGAGGTGGCGAGCCCGGGAGAGCTGGCGCTGGTGCGGGCGGCCGGGGTGCCGACGGCCCGGACCGTGCTGGACTCGCCCGCCAAGACCCCGGCGGAGCTGCGCGAGGCGCTGGCCCTGGGCATCGCGGTGAACGCCGACAACCCGCAGGAGCTGGACCGGCTGGACGCCCTGGTCCGGTCCGCGCCGACCGGGTCCCCGCTCGGCCTCCGGGTGAACCCGCAGGTCGGCGGTGGCACGATCGGGGCCACCTCGACGGCGACGGAGACCTCCAAGTTCGGGGTGGCGCTGCGCGACGAGGGGGCGCGCGAGTGGGTCGTTCGGGCGTATCTGGACCGGCCGTGGCTGACCCGGCTGCACGCGCACACCGGCTCGCAGGGCATCCCGCTGGCCCTGCTGGCGCGGGGAGTGGCGGAGACGTACGCGCTCGCGGAGGAGATCAACGAGCGGGCGGGGCGGCGGCAGATCGACACGCTCGACATCGGCGGCGGACTGCCGGTGAACTTCGCGGCCGAGGCGACGGCACCCTCGTACGCGCGGTACGCCCGGCTGCTGGCCGAGGAGGTGCCGGGGCTGTTCGACGGGCGGTACGGGCTGGTGACCGAGTTCGGGCGGTCCCTGCTGGCCAAGCAGGGGACGGTGGTGGCCCGGGTGGAGTACGCCAAGAGCGCGGGCGGGCGGCGGATCGCGGTGACGCACGCCGGCGTGCAGGTGGCGACGCGGACGGTGTACGCGCCGGGGACGTGGCCGCTGCGGATCGCCGCGTACGACGCCAAGGGGCGGCCGAAGCCGGGGCCGGAGGTGGTGCAGGACGTGGCCGGGCCGGCCTGCTTCTCCGGCGACCTGCTGGCAGAGGGGCGGGCGCTGCCCCTGCTGGAGCAGGGCGACTACGCGGCGGCGCTGGACACGGGCGCGTACTACTTCGCCCACCACTACGCCTACAACTCCCTTGTCCGGCCGGGCATCTACGGCTTCGCACCGGACGGCTCGTCAGGCGTCGCCTTCGCGACCGTACGGGAGCCGCAGACCATCGCCGAGGTGGTGGCGGAGTCCGGCGGGGCGCACGCGGACGCGCTCACCACCCTCCGAGCCCCGGGAAGCCATTGACGCACCCCGGGCACCCCTCGAACAAATGGATCAACTCGCTTTGTTCAGAGGCTAGTTGACCCACACTAGTACGCCGGAAGCATGTTCCACTGGAAAATGCCAAAGGCTCCACCTTCCTCGCGCACGGTGCGTAGTGTCGCTGTCACTCAGCCGGAGAACCAGGCGGGAGGGGAGCCACCGGTGCCCGGAATCGACGAGTGCCTGCTGGAAGCGATGCGATTGCCCGGTGCCCGGGGAGCGGCACTGGTGGACTGGACGAGCGGACTGGCCCTCGGCACGGTCGGGGAGGCGCCCGGCGGCGATCACGAGACGACCGCCGCGGAGGCCGCCGAGCTGGCCCGGATGGCCGCCGAGCACGGCGCCTTCGCGACCCAGGCCGACGACGGGCACCCGACCGTCGAGGACGTGATCGTCAGCAACCACGACAGCTACCACCTGCTGCGATTCGTGGACACGTCCTTCGACAGCAGCGTCTTCCTGCACCTGTGGCTCGGCCGCGAGGAGGGCAACCTCGCGCTCGCCCGGATCCGGCTCGGCGAGATGGCGGCCCGGCTGGTGCTGGGATGACCGTGGCCCAGATACCTCCGCCGCCCCTGCCGGTGCGGGACAAGTCGGCCGGCCGGGCGCTGTCGCCGATGCTGACGCGGCTGGCCGAGGAGCAGGCCACCGGCGTCCTGGTCCGCGAGCACGGCACCCTGTACCTCGCCGAGGGCCGGGTGGTGCACGCCGAGAGCCCGTTCGCCCCCGGACTCGACGTGCTCCTCACGGCCCACGGCACCCTCGCGGCGACCGCCTGGCAGCAGGCCGCCGCCGAGACCTCCGGCCCGCTGCACGCCGCCGAACTCCTCCTGGACTCCGGGCTGTTGCCCGCGGGCGCGCTGGAGCTGTGCCATCTCGACGCGCTCTACGACGCCGGGTACTTCGCGCTCGCCCCGAGCAGCGCCCCGGGCCGCTTCCGCTACGACCGCGCGCCCCGCCTCGGCCCGCTGCCCTCGGTCCCGGTCGTCGCCCTGGAACGCGAGACGCTGCGCCGCCGCCTGCTGCTGCACCGGCTGTGGCCCGACCCGGCCGCCGACAGCGCCCCGCTGATCCGCGCGGCCCCGGCCGGCCGGGCCGCCACCGCGCCGGTCACGCCCCGGCAGCGGGCGGTCCTGGACCGCGTGGACGGCGTCCGCACGGCCACCGGGATCGCCCGGAACCTGGGCCGGCAGGCCTTCCACACGCTGGTCGACGTACGCCGGCTCGCGGCGGCCGGCCATGTCGCACCCCGGCCGGTGGCGCCCGCACCGCCGCCCCTACCCCCGGTCACCGACCCCGACATCGCGCTGCTGAAGAGGCTCAGGGATGCGCTGGAGGCACTTTGAACGGCACCGCACCGCCGAGAGGAGAGAGCTGATGGTGTCCGAGGAGGACCTCAAGGCCGTCCTGGCCGAACTGCACCAGCTGCGCAACCGGGTACCGCAGCTCACCGGCGCCCTGGCGGCCGGCGTCGACGGTCTCGTCGTCGCCCACGACACTCCCGGAGTCGACCCGGAGGGCCTCGCGGCCCTCACCGCCGCCGCGCTCGGCGTCGCCGTGCGGGTCGCCGACGCCACCGCCAACGGCGGCTTCCGGGAACTGCTGGTGCGCGGCGAGCGCGGCTATGTCGCCACCTACGCGGCCGGCCGCACGGCCGTACTGACCCTGCTCGCCCAGGACCGGGTCAACGTCGGCCGGCTGCACCTGGAGGGCCGCCGCTCCGGGGCCCGCATCGGGGAGCTGCTCGACGCCGCCGACGCCGCCGCCCGGGAGGCCCGGCGGGCCGGGCGGCCGCTGGGCGCCGTCAGCCCCACACCCCCGACCCGTACCCGCACGACCCGCACGCCCCGCGCGGCAAGCGCCGACGCGCGCACCGCAACCGACAGTTGAACCGTTCGAGAGGATCCACCATGGCCAACACCGAGACCGCGCTGAAGGAAGCCCTCACCTCCATCGAGGGCGCCACCGGCGTCGCGCTCGTCGACTACACCAGCGGCATGGCGCTGGGCACGATGGGCGGCAGCAAGAGCTTCGACCTGAACGTGGCCGCCGCGGGCAACACCGATGTGGTCCGCGCCAAGATGCGCGCGATGGAGATGCTGGGCCTCAAGGGCGGGATCGAGGACATCCTGATCACGCTGTCCGACCAGTACCACCTGATCCGTCTGCTCAAGAGCCGGGGCGGCAACGGCCTGTTCCTCTACCTGGTCCTCGACGCCTCCCGGGCCAATCTGGCGATGGCCCGGCACCAGCTGAGGAAGATCGAGCAGGAGCTGGAGGTCTGAGACCCGTCGAGGTCTAGACCAGCGCCGCGGTACGGCGGCGGGCTCCGCCCGGGGCCGCGTCGCCGGCCGCTATGCCCGTACCGCGCAGGCCCTTCACGGCCTTGCCGGCCGGGCATCCGCCGCGCCGGCCGAGCCAGTCGACGCGCACCCACAGCAGCGTCTGCTCGGCGCGTTCGCGGCGCCCGATCCAGGCGGCCTTCAGCCGCAGCCCGGTGCCGAGCCCGGCCAGCAGCATGCCGCCGGCCACGGGCACCGCGAAGGAGGAGCCGAGCGCGACGGCGAAGGCCAGCAGCAGCCACCAGCGGTGGCCCCGGCGCCAGTTGCGCACGGTCACCGCGCGGTCCTGCAGCACGTCGTACTTGCCCGCGCGGGCCACGCCGCGGGCGAGGGCGCCGTACCGGCCCCGTCGCACCAGTGCCACGACCGCCGCGCCGACGAGGAACAGCGCCGCCCCGGCGAGCACCCCGATCCGGCGCCCGGTCAGTCCGGGCGGCAGCACCCCGATCCCGGCGGCGCACACCCCGAACCACCACAGCGGTGCGGCCCCCGCCCGTACGACGACGGCCACCCGGGCCAGCCCCTGTCCTCCGCGCGCCACGTCAGCCTCCCGTGTCACGTGTCCACAAGGCACCTTGAGTGTCGTGAAGACGCTAGTGGCCGAACGTGAGACGAATCTGAGAGCGGACGGACCTCATTCGACGAAGAGCCCGCGGGCCGCCGCCTTCGCGTCGAACTCCTCCAGCCGGGCCTGTGCCTGGGGCAGGTCGTCGCAGACCGCCTCCAGCAGCACCCGTCCGAGCAGCATCGGCGCGCACGCGGTGTCGAAGGCGAGCCCGGTGCCGACGGCGGCGGGCAGCAGCAGGTCGGAGTACCTGGCGACCGGCGCGAACGCGGAGTCGGCGACCGTGACGGTCGTCAGGCCGACGTCCTTGGCGTAGGCGAGGGTGTCGACGACCTCGCGCGGATGCCGGGGCAGGGCGAAGCACAGCAGCGCGGAGGCGCCCGCGCGGACGGCCGCGTCGATCCGGTCCTGGATCATGGTGCCGCCCTCGTTGAGCAGCCGGACGTCCGGGTGGACCTTGGCGGCGAAGTAGGCGAAGCCGTACGCCTGGGAGGCGGCGGCGCGCAGGCCGAGCACCGGCAGCGGGCGGGAGGCGGCCAGGATCCGGCCGGCCTTCTGCACCGGGCGCGGGTCGGCGAGCAGTTCGGCGAGGTGCCTCAGGTTCTCGATCTCGGCCTCGACGGCCTGCTGGTACTCGTTGAAGGCGCCGGCCTCGGCGGCCGGTTCGGCGGGTACGACCTCGCGCAGGTGCTTGCGCAGCGCCGGATAGCCGTCGAAGCCGAGCGCCACGGCGAACCGGGTCACCGACGGCTGGCTGACCCCGGCCAGTTCGGCCAGCTCCACGCTGGACAGGAAGGGCACGTCGGCGGCCCGCCGGACCATGCTGTGCGCGATCCGGCGCTGGGTCGGCGTGAGCCGGTGCCCCTCGAAGAGCGCCTGCAGCCGGTTGGCGGGGCTGTCCGTCAGTCCCGCCGCCTCGGTGATCCTGTCCACGCTCATGACGCGCTCCCCCTCCAGATGTCCGTGAACCGGTCGAGCAGTGCGGCCGCCTCCGTCACGTCGTCCGTGAGCGGCCGGTCGGCCGGGTCGGGATCGAGGACCGACTCGGCGAGCGCGAACGCCCGGCCGGCCGGCAGCCCCGGGTCGGGCCGCAGATCGCGCTGGCGCAGCGCGCGGACGGCGGCGACGAGCTCGCAGCCGACCACCAGGCGATACGCACCGCACGCGCGCAGGGTCTGCCGCGCGGCGAGCGAGGCGAAGCTCGCCTGTTCCTCGACGCCCCGGGAGAGTACAGCGTGGCCGAGCGAGGCGGGCGCGGAGAAGGCCCGCAGATCGCCGAGGGCCGCTCCGGCCGCGTACTCCAGGATCATCACGCCGGAGGAGGCCGGCTCGTGGTCGGCGAGGAAGGGGCGCAGCCGGGTGTAGGCGGGCTCGTTGAGGGTGGACAGGCGGGATGTGGACAGCCGGGCCACCTGAGTGAGCGCGAGCCTGAAGTGGTCCAGGGCGAGGGCCAGTTGGGCCTGGTAGAAGCCGCCGTGGTGGTAGGCGGCCAGGTCCTCGGGGGCGATGAGCGGGTTCTCGGCGGCCGCGTTGATCTCCACGGCCAGCACCTGCTCCAGGTCGTCGGCGGCGTCGTGTGCCGGGCCGTGGATCTGGGGCAGGCAGCGGAAGCCGTAGGGGTCCTGGATCCGGCCGAGCGGCGGGGTCGGCCGGTCGGCGGCGCCGATCAGCTCCCGCATCCGCCGGGCCACCTCGGTGCTGCCCCGGTGCGGCCGGGCGGCGTGCACGGGGGCGGCGTACGCCTCGTGGGAGCCGTCGACGGCGAGCAGGGACAGGGCCGCGACGACCTGGGTGGCGCCGATGAGCCCGCGCAGTTCGTGCAGGGCGAGCGCGGACTGGCCGAGAGTGAGGGCGTTGCTGCTGATCAGGGCGAGGGCGTCGTTGTTGTCGAGGGGCTGCGGCTCGGGCGCGCCCGAGCCACGCCACGGGTGTTCCCCGGCCAGCGCGAGCCCGACCTGGGCCAGGGCCGCGATGTCGCCGGTGCCGACGGAGCCGAACTCGTTGACGACCGGATACGCGCCGGTCTCCAGGGCCTCGCACAGGGCGGTGACCACGCCGGGCCTCAGGCCCGCGCCGCCGGCCAGCAGCTGGTTGGCGCGGACGGCGAGCATGGCGCGCACCTGGCGGGCGGGGAGTTCCTCGCCGATGGCGCCGGCGTGGCTGCGCAGCAGGCGCAGACCGTGGCCGGCGGCCGCCTCGGTGGGCACGTCCTCGTTCCGGTTGGCGCCCACGCCGGTGGAGCGGCCGTAGACGCGCCCGGTGGCGGCGATCTGCCGGGCGGCGTTCCAGGAGCGTTCCACACGCCGCATCGCGTCGGCTTCCGGGACGGGACGCACGGCGCCGTCGGCGAGCCGCACGACGTCCTCGACGTCGAGTCCGGACCCGTCCAGGACCACGGCCGCGGACCGCGCGGACGGCGGCGACACCGGTGCGTCCACGATGCGAGACGACATCACGCCCAAACTCCCCTCAATTCGGACACCTTTTCTTGCTTTTCGGTCATCGGTTACAGCGGATTAACGCCGAACCGTTGACAAGCTATTCACACACCAAGAACTCTGCATGACGTTATACAGCCGGGCAAGGGACATCTCATGATCCAGTTCGACGCGGTCCACAAGCGCTTCCCCAACGGCACGACAGCAGTCCACGACCTCAACCTCGAGATGCCGGAAGGCGGTATCACCGTCCTGGTCGGATCCTCCGGTTGCGGCAAGACCACCACCCTGCGGATGATCAACCGGATGGTCGAGCCGACCTCCGGCACCATCCGCGTCGGCGGCCAGGACGTCACCCGGCAGGACGCGGCCGAGCTGCGCCGCTCCATCGGCTACGTCATCCAGCAGGCCGGCCTCTTCCCGCACCGCACGGTGCTCGACAACATCGCCACCGTCCCGCTGCTGCTCGGCTGGAACCGCAGGAAGGCCCGGACCCGCGCCGCCGAACTGCTGGAGACCGTCGGCCTGGCCCCCGAGGCCGGCAAGCGCTACCCGCACCAGCTCTCCGGCGGCCAGCAGCAGCGCGTCGGTGTGGCGCGCGCCCTGGCCGCCGACCCGCCGGTGCTGCTCATGGACGAGCCGTTCGGCGCCGTCGACCCGGTCGTCCGCACCCAGCTGCAGGACGAACTGCTCCGGCTTCAGGCGGAGTTGAACAAGACCATCGTCTTCGTCACGCACGACATCGACGAGGCGGTACGGCTCGGCGACCGGATCGCCGTGTTCCGCACCGGCGGCCACCTGGTCCAGTGCGCCCCGCCCGCGGAACTCCTGGCCCGTCCGGCCGACGACTTCGTGGCCGGTTTCCTCGGCGCCGAGCGCGGCCTGAAGCTGCTGTCCCTGAAGACCCTCGCCGACGTCCCCCAGGGCCCGGCACCGGAGGGCGGCGCCTGGACCCTGGTCCTCGACGCCAAGAACAAGCCCCTGCACTGGGCCTCGAAGGACGCCGAGCTCCCGGTACGCCCGCTGAAGGACTCCGACTCCCTGCTGTCGGCCCTCAACGAGTCGGTCGCCTCCCCCACCGGCCTGATCGCGCGTGTCGACGCCGAGGGCGTCCTCACCGGTGTCTCCTCCCGCGACGACATCCACGAGCACGCCGGGCGCGCCCACGCCGAAGTGAGGGTGGCCGCATGACGATCGACTGGTCCTGGATATCGGCCCACACCGACGACCTCACCACCCTCACGCTCTCCCACCTCCAGGCCGCGCTGACGGCCGTCGCCCTCGGCCTGCTGATCTCGCTCCCGCTGGCCGTGGTCGCCCACCGGATCCCCCGGCTGCGCGGCTTCCTGCTCGGCGCGTCCAACGTCCTCTTCACGATCCCGTCGATCGCGATCTTCGTCCTGCTGCTGCCGGTCAGCGGCCTGACCCGCACCACCACCGTGACCGGCCTGACGGTCTACACCCTGGTCGTCCTGCTGCGGAACACCGTCGAGGGCCTGGACTCGGTCCCCGTGAAGGTGAAGGAGGCGGCGAAGGCGATGGGCACGCGGCCCCTGCGCACGCTCCTCACCGTCGAGTTCCCGCTCGCGCTCCCCGTGATCATGGCGGGCGTCCGGATCGCCACCGTCATGTCGATCTCGCTGGTCTCCGTCGCGACCTACATCGGCGACGGCGGCCTCGGCCAGCTCTTCACCGACGGCTTCCAGCGCAACTTCCCGACCCCGGTGATCGCCGGAGTGGTCCTCACCCTGCTCCTCGCGGTCGTCGCGGACGCGGCCCTGGTCGCCGTCCAGTACGCCCTCACCCCCTGGGCCAGGAGGCGAGCCTGATGTACGAACTGCTCAAGAACCTCGGGACGTGGCTGGTCAGCGGCTCCCAGTGGACCGGCCCGGACGGCATCGCGCACCGCCTCGCCGAACACCTCCAGTACTCCCTGCTGGCCACGCTCATCGCCGCCGCCATCGGCCTGCCGCTCGGCCTGCTCATCGGCCACACCGGCAAGGGCGCGTTCCTCGCGATCAACCTCGCCTCCTTCGGCCGCGCCCTGCCGACCGTCGGCCTGGTCGTCCTGGTCTTCCTGGCCGGCGGCCTGTCGATGCTGCCGGTGTACGTCGCGCTGGTCGCCCTCGCCGTCCCGGCGATCGTCACCAACACCTACGCCGGGATGACGGCCGTCGACCCGGACGTGAAGGACGCCGCCCGTGGCCAGGGCATGCGCGGCCACCAGGTCCTCTTCCAGGTCGAGCTGCCGCTCGCGCTGCCGCTGATCATGACGGGCCTGCGCCTGGCCCTGATCCAGGTCGTCGCCACGGCGACCATCGCCGCGTACGTCTCCTTCGGCGGCCTGGGCCGCTACGTCTTCGACGGCCTCGCCCAGCGCGACCTGGTCCAGGTGCTCGGTGGCGCGGTGCTGGTCGCCGTCGTCGCCGTCGTCCTGGACGTGGCCCTGGCCTCGCTCCAGCGCTTCCTCTTCCGTCACCGCACCGCGTAGGGAAAAACGACCAATGAACCGACGTACTGTCCTCGGCGGCCTGTTCGCGGTCGCCTCCGTCCCCGCCCTCTCCGCCTGCGCGGGCGGCATCACCTCCCTCAACGGCCAGGGCTCCTCCGCCGGTGGCGGTGGCTCCAGCAAGGGCGGAGTCACCATCGGCACGGCCAACTTCACCGAGAACCAGGTCCTCGGCTACCTCTACGCGGCAGCCCTCCAGGGCGCCGGCGTGAAGACGACCGTCCGCCCCAACCTCGGCACCCGCGAGATCGTCATCCCCGCCCTCAGGGGCGGCGACATCGACCTGCTGCCCGAGTACCAGGGCGCCCTCCTCAACTACGTGGCCCCGAAGGTCACGGCCACCGAGTCCGGCGAGATGCAGAACGCCCTCACCCAGGCCCTCCCGGCCGGCCTCCAGGTGCTGCCGTACGGTATGGCGGAGGACTCCGACGCCTTCGTCGTCACCCGCGAGACGGCGAAGAAGTACGGCCTGGCATCCCTCGCCGATCTGAGGAAGCAGAACGGCAAGCTGGTCATCGGCGCCGCCCCCGAGGTGAAGAAGCGCCAGGTCGGCGCGGTCGGCCTGAAGGACGTGTACGGCGTGGAGTTCAAGGAGTTCAAGTCGCTCGACTCCGACGGGCCGCTGGTCAAGGGCGCGTTGAAGAAGGGGGACGTGGACGTGGCGAACCTGTTCACCACCGACACCGACATCAAGGCCAACGACTGGGTGGTGCTCACCGACCCCCAGCACCTCATCCCCAGCCAGCACATCGTCCCCCTCATCGCCGACCGCAAGGCCGACGACACCGTCCGCAAGGCCCTCGCCCGGCTCGGCAACCTGCTGACCACGGCCCAGCTCACCGAGCTCAACCGGCAGGTGGACAAGGACAAGAAGGACCCCGAGGACGTGGCGAACGCCTACGCCAAGCAGCACGGGCTGGTGAAGTAGATGAGCGGCCTGGTGGAAATGCGCTCCATCGACGTCGTCCCGGACGAGGAGCGCCATGGCTCCGCCTTCAGCCAGTTCACGCTCTGGCTGGGCGCCAACCTGCAGATCACGGCGGTCGTCACCGGAGCCCTCGCGGTCGTCTTCGGCGGGGACGTCGTCTGGTCGCTGACCGGCCTGCTGCTGGGCAATCTGCTCGGCGGCGCGGTGATGGCCCTGCACTCGGCGCAGGGCCCCAAGCTCGGTCTGCCACAGATGATCCAGTCGCGGGCTCAGTTCGGGGTGCGCGGGGCGGTCGTACCACTGCTGCTGGTGATCGTGATGTACGTCGGCTTCTTCGCGTCCGGCAGTGTGCTCGCCGGGCAGGCGGTGGGCGAGCTGACGCACACCAACGACACCACCGGGATCGTCGTGTTCGCGGCGGTCACGGCGGTCATGGCGGCCGTCGGCTACCGGGTCATCCACGCCCTCGGCCGGGTGGCCAGCGCGATCTGCGCCCTGGCCTTCGTCTACCTCGGCATCCGGCTCCTCGACCGCGCCGATCTGACCGCCCTTGTGCACGACGCCCACTTCTCGCTGCCGATGTTCCTGCTGGCGATGTCCCTGTCGGCGTCCTGGCAGCTGGCGTTCGGGCCGTACGTGGCGGACTACTCGCGCTACCTGCCGCGCACGACGTCCACGAGGGCGACCTTCTGGTGGACCCTGTCCGGCTCGGCGCTGGGCAGCCAGTGGTCGATGACCTTCGGCGTGCTGGTCGCGGCGACGGCGGGCGCGAAGTTCCTGGACAGCCAGGTCGGTTACGTCGTCGCGCTCGGCGGCACCGGACTCGTCGCCTCCTTCTTCTACTTCGTCATCGCGCTCGGCAAGCTCACCATCAACGTGCTCAACACCTACGGCGGTTTCATGTCGATGGTGACGAGCGTGAGCGGCTTCCGCGGGCAGCGACAGCTGTCGCGGGCCGGGCGGGCCGCGTACATCGCGCTCGTCATGGTGGCCGGCACGGCGGTCGCCCTGCTCGGCAAGGACAGCTTCCTGTCCTCCTTCAAGGACTTCCTGTTGTTCCTGCTGACCTTCTTCACCCCCTGGTCGGCGATCAACCTGGTCGACTACTACCTGATCTCCAAGGAGCGCTACGACATCCCGGCCCTGTCCGACCCGCACGGCCGCTACGGCGCCTGGCGCTGGGACGCCCTCGCCGTGTACGCGCTGGGCCTGCTCGCCCAGCTGCCGTTCCTCGCCACGGGCTTCTACACCGGCCCGCTGGTGGAGCCGCTGGGCGGCGCGGACATCTCCTGGATCGTGGGCCTGGCCGTACCGGCGCTGCTGTACTGGCTGGTGGGCCGGCGGAACGCGGCGTACCCGCCCGAGGACGGCAAGAGGGGGGTTGTCCCCCGTGCGGAGGGCGTGAGCGCTCTCTAACGTATCCCTCATGACCGGAACGGACGGGCGGGACACCGACCTGAGAAAAGAACTCGACGCCACCCTCCAGACCCGCAGGGAACTGGGTGAGGAGTACGAGTCGGTGCTGGTCGACTCCTTCCTGGAGAAGGTCGACCAGCGCATCGACGGGGCGGTCGAGCGCCGGCTGCGCCGGACACTGGCCGAGCAGCGGATACAGGTGGCACGCGGCAACCGCCCAGGGGACGGCGCGGACTCCTGGGCCGAGCGGTTCGGCCTCGCCGTCGTCTCGCTGGTGCTGGCGATCCCGCTGTCGGCGATCGGCGCCTACAACGCCGGCCTGTCCGGCCTGCTGATCTCCTGGGGCGGCGTCGTCGGCGTCAACCTCGTCCAGGCCGCCCGCACCAATCCGGGCCTGTTGGGCCGCCGCCGTCCCTCCGACGACGACTGACCCCCCTCGCGCCTGCCGGGTCGGCAGGCCTGGACGGGCGCCGGTTCACGCCCGCCGGGTCGGCAGGACCATGATCTGGCGGAGGTTGACGTGCCGGGGCCGGCTGGAGGCGTGGGCGACGACGTCCGCGACCTCGGCCGCCGTGAGCCCGCCGATCGCCCCGAACATCTCGTCCAGCTGCCCGGACGGCTCCGCGCTGCTCACGTGGGCCGCCAGCTCGGTCTCCCTCAGCCCCGGCTCGATGTTCGTCACCCGCACGTCACGCGGCCCGAACTCGGAGCGCAGGTTCTGCGAGAGATGGGTGCCGGCGGCCTTGGTCGCCCCGTACACCGCGTAGTTGGGGAAGGTGAGGTGGGCGCCGATGGAGGAGACGTCGACGAGGTCGGCGGTGCGGCCCTCGGCGGCGGCGCCCACCAGGTCGGCGGAGAAGGCGCGGATGATCCGCAGCACTCCGGTGACGTTGGTGTCGAGCATCCGCTGCCACTCGTCGAGCCGGCCCTCGTCGATCGGGTTCGGCAGCATGACGCCGGCGTTGTCGACGACGAGGTCGACGGCGCCGAAGGTCTCGTGGACCAGGTCACGGGCGGCCTCCACCGACGCGTCGTCGGTGACGTCGGCGACCACCGCGAGCGCCTCGCCGCCGTCGGCCCGGATCTTCTCCACCACGCTCTGCTGGGGAGCTGGGAATCCAGCACCGCTCGCCGAGTCCCTGGAAAAAGATTTGCGCGGGGACCGCCGCACCCCCGTTGCCGGGGGGCGGGACGACGGCGGTCCCCGCGAGGGACGCGGGCCGGGTCAGGGCCGGGCTTGCGCGTCCGTGGCGTCCATGGAGGTCCGGGAGCCGCTCCGGAGGTCCTTGACGCCGTTCGGCGCCGGCCGGGGCGGGGAGCCGCTCCCGCCCTGCCGACACCCACTAATGTGCCGGACGCGTGTTAAGCGGGTGCTGCGCGCACGTGACACGCTCGTACCACTTCCGCGAACCCCGCCTCACCTCAAGAGGCGCCCGTGAACCCGCAGTTCACCGGGGGTTCGCTACTGCTTTCCGCCCTTGGCCAGGAAGGCCAGCAGGTCCTGCCGGCTGACCACGCCGGTGGGCTTGCCCTCGACCAGGACGATCGCCGCGTCGGCCGAGCCGAGCACGCTCATCAGGTCGCCAACCGGCTCGCCGGAGCCGACCTGGGGCAGCGGGGCGGACATGTGCTTCTCCAGCGGGTCCTCGAGGGAGGCGCGCTTGGAGAACAGGGCGTCCAGCAGCTCCCGTTCCACCACGGACCCGACGACCTCGGCGGCCATCACGTCCGGGTGACCGGCGCCCGGCTTGACGACCGGCATCTGCGAGACGCCGTACTCGCGCAGCACCTCGATGGCCTGGCCGACGGTCTCCTCCGGGTGCATGTGCACCAGGGAGGGGATGGTGCCGCCCGCCTTGTCGTTCAGGACGTCACCGACGCGGGCGCTCGGGCCCTCGTCCTCCAGGAAGCCGTAGTCGGCCATCCACTCGTCGTTGAAGATCTTGCTGAGGTAGCCGCGCCCGCTGTCCGGAAGCAGCACGACCACGACATCGTCGGGCCCGAGCCGCTCGGCGACCCGCAGCGCCGCGACGACGGCCATGCCGCAGGAGCCGCCCACCAGCAGGCCCTCCTCCTTGGCCAGCCGGCGGGTCATCTGGAAGGAGTCCTTGTCGGACACGGCGACGATCTCGTCCGCGACGGTGCGGTCGTAGGCGGTCGGCCAGAAGTCCTCGCCGACGCCCTCGACCAGGTACGGCCGCCCGGACCCGCCGGAGTACACCGAGCCCTCGGGGTCGGCGCCGACGACCTTGACCTTGCCGTCGCTGACGTCCTTCAGGTAGCGGCCGGTACCGGAGATGGTGCCGCCCGTACCCACGCCCGCCACGAAGTGGGTGATCTTCCCCTCGGTCTGCTCCCACAGCTCGGGGCCGGTCGAGTGGTAGTGCGAGAGCGGGTTGTTGGGGTTGGAGTACTGGTCGGGCTTCCAGGCTCCCGGGGTCTCGCGGACGAGCCGGTCGGAGACGTTGTAGTAGGAGTCCGGGTGTTCAGGAGCGACGGCGGTCGGGCACACGACGACCTCGGCGCCGTAGGCCCGCAGCACGTTGATCTTGTCGGTGGAGACCTTGTCGGGGCACACGAAGATGCACTTGTACCCCTTCTGCTGAGCCACGATGGCCAGCCCCACACCGGTGTTGCCGCTGGTCGGCTCGACGATCGTCCCGCCGGGCTTGAGCTCACCGCTCTGCTCGGCGGCCTCGATCATGCGCAGGGCGATGCGGTCCTTCACGGAGCCGCCCGGGTTGAAGTACTCCACCTTGGCCAGGACGGTGGCCTGGATGCCCTTGGTCACGTTGTTGAGCCGCACCAGCGGGGTGTTGCCGACGAGGCTGATCATCGAGTCGTGGAATTGCACCGTTGTCTCCGGATGCTGCAAAAGATGTGGTCTTAGTGGTGTCGCCAGCCTAAGGCCAGCTGTGTGGCTGACGCGGCCGTTCACTCCCCGTTGAGATTGACGCACGGTCCGTACGGGGCAAGGAGTGGGTGTACGGCTACGAGGAGGTGGCGGCGACGCATGACCAGCATGTCGAGGGCGAGAGTGGCCCGGCGCATCGCGGCCGGAGCGGCGTACGGCGGTGGCGGGGTCGGGCTGGTCGGCGCGGCCGCGGTCGGTCTGCTGCTCGCGGAGGTACGGCTGGCCCGGCGCCATGTGGGCAACCACAGCGGCGGCCGCGTCCCGGTGGCCGACGGCGTGTACGGCCACGCCTACGACGTCCCCGGAGAACCGCCCCTCCGTCTGATCATGCTCGGCGACTCCACTGCGGCCGGGCAGGGCGTGCACCGGGCGGGCCAGACACCGGGCGCGCTGCTGGCCTCGGGCCTGGCGGCGGTGGCGGAACGCCCGGTGGAGCTGCGGAACGTGGCGTTGCCGGGCGCCCAGTCCGACGACCTGGACCGCCAGGTGGCGTCGGTGCTGTCGGGGGCGTCGCCGGTCCCGGACGTGTGCGTGATCATGATCGGCGCGAACGACGTGACCCACCGGATGCCGCCGACCCGTTCCGTACGGCATCTGTCGGCGGCGGTACGCCGGCTGCGCACGGCCGGCGCGGAGGTGGTGGTCGGCACCTGCCCCGACCTCGGCACCATCGAGCCGGTGCAGCAGCCGCTGCGCTGGCTGGCCCGGCGCGCCTCCCGGCAGCTGGCGGCGGCGCAGACGATCGGGGTGGTGGAGCAGGGGGGACGGACGGTGTCGCTGGGCGACCTGCTGGGCCCCGAGTTCGAGGCGAACCCGCGTGAACTCTTCGGGCCGGACAACTACCACCCCTCGGCGGAGGGGTACGCGACGGCGGCGATGGCGGTGTTGCCGACGGTGTGCGCGGCGCTGGGCCTGTGGCCGGCGGAGGAGGAACGGCCGGACGTGTCGCGGCGCGAGGGCTTCCTGCCGGTCGCCCGCGCTGCCGCCGAGGCGGCGTCGGAGGCCGGTACCGAGGTTACGGCGGCGATGCCGACGGGGCCGCGGGGTCCTTGGGCGCTGCTGAAGCGACGCCGCCGGCGCCGCGTACCGGAGGCCGAGCCCGCCCGCCCGTCCTTGTGACCCACCTGGGGGCTCCGCCCCCGGACCCCCACTCTGCCCACCCGACTCGGTCGGCTGGAAGGCGGGGGAAGGGGCACCCCATCGCCCTGAGCCGCCCCGCCCCGGCCCCCGGCCCAACCGCCCCCACCGCCATCGACCGGCCCAGCCCACCAGCCGCGCCCCGGCCACGCCGCCCTCCCACCCCACCGCGCCCGGCCACCACGCCTTCCATCACCGCCCCATCACGCGCCCTTCGCTCCCCGCGACCCGCCACGGCGCCTCCCACCCAGCCCGATCCCGCCACGCCCGTTTCGCACCCACCGCGCCCCATGACGCCGCCTTCGCACCCACCACACCCCCCGCCACGCCGCCTCCCCACACACAGCGACCCCGTCACTTCCCTTTCGCACCCACCCCGACCCCGCCACGACGTGCCCGCCCACGGAGACCCCTCGCGGCGCCTTCTCAGCCGACCGAAACGGGTGGGAGGGTGGGCGAGAGCGGGGGTCCAGGGGGGCGGAACCCCCTGGGGTGGCAACCGGGTCCACCCGCACGATGTCGGCCAAGCCGCCGGAGACCCAAGCAAGCGCTTAGTAAACTGCGGTCAGTGTCACACCCCGACACCGGTGACCTGGACCATACGTAGCGGTAACTTCCCAACCGGCCCTGCCCGAAAAGCAAACCCCGTTCACTGGAGCCGTGATGCCCGAAGCCGTCATCGTCTCGACCGCCCGCTCCCCCATCGGCCGCGCCGTCAAGGGCTCCCTGAAGGACCTGCGCCCCGACGACCTGACCGCCACGATCATCCAGGCCGCGCTCGCCAAGATCCCCGAGCTGGACCCCAAGGACATCGACGACCTGATGCTCGGCTGCGGCCTCCCCGGCGGCGAGCAGGGCCACAACCTCGGCCGGATCGTCGCCGTACAGATGGGCATGGACCACCTTCCGGGCTGCACGATCACCCGGTACTGCTCCTCGTCCCTGCAGACCTCCCGCATGGCCCTGCACGCCATCAAGGCCGGCGAGGGCGACGTCTTCATCTCGGCCGGTGTCGAGATGGTCTCGCGTTACGCCCACGGCAGCTCCGACATGCCCGGCACGCACAACCCGCTGTTCGCCGAGGCCGAGGCCCGCACCGTGGCCACCGCCGAGTCGACCGGCTCCACCTGGCACGACCCGCGCGAGGACGGCCTGCTGCCCGACCCGTACATCGCGATGGGCCAGACCGCCGAGAACCTGGCCCGCGCCAAGGGCATCACCCGCCAGGACATGGACGAGTTCGGCGTCCGCTCGCAGAACCTGGCCGAGCAGGCCATCAAGAACGGTTTCTGGGAGCGCGAGATCACCCCGGTGACCCTCCCCGACGGCACGGTCGTCAGCAAGGACGACGGCCCGCGCCCCGGCGTCACCCTGGAGGGCGTCGCGGGCCTCAAGCCGGTCTTCCGCCCGGACGGACTCGTCACCGCCGGCAACTGCTGCCCGCTCAACGACGGCGCCGCCGCCGTCGTCATCATGAGCGACACCAAGGCCCGCGAGCTGGGCCTCACCCCGCTCGCCCGGATCGTGTCCACCGGCGTCTCCGGCCTCTCCCCCGAGATCATGGGCCTCGGCCCGGTCGAGGCGAGCAAGCAGGCGCTGCAGCGTGCCGGCCTCACCATCGACGACATCGACCTGGTCGAGATCAACGAGGCGTTCGCCGCCCAGGTGATCCCTTCCTACCGGGAACTCGGCATCGACCTCGACAGGCTGAACGTCAACGGCGGCGCCATCGCCGTCGGCCACCCCTTCGGCATGACCGGCGCCCGGATCACCGGCACGCTCATCAACTCCCTGCAGTGGCACGACAAGCAGTTCGGCCTGGAGACGATGTGCGTCGGCGGCGGCCAGGGCATGGCGATGGTCATCGAGCGCCTCAGCTGATCCACCGTCCGTAGCGAGGCAGGCGCCTTACGTCAGGAAACGGCCCGGAACCGAGAAAACTCCACGGTTCCGGGCCTTTTCGTGATCCAATCTCCCCCAGGATGTGACCTATCTCGCTCGACGGACACATCGGCGCAGGTCAGCGCGGGTCAGCGCGGTTCGCAGCGAAAGCACGAGGCCAAAGTCCTGTCCGTTTCGTGACGTTACGCACTGACAGCTGCTTAGTCCACCCTTCAAGCTGATGTAGGAAGTCGGGGGTCGACTTTGAACCGGGAGTACGTCAGTGAGCGCCATGCCCATCGCCCTGCTGCTCACCACGGCCGCCACCGGCGCCGTGGGCGTCGCCGTCCTGCGCACCGTCCTGAAGCTGCGCCGCCAGCTGGCAGAGCTGCAGGCCCAGCTCGCCGAGCGCCAGTCGGCCGCCATGCGCGCGCTGCTGCCGCACGCCCGCAGCAGCGCCGACGCCGACCAGATACGCGCCGCCGTGGCCGAGGCGCTCGCCGAGGAGCGGGAGCGCGAGCTGGCCGAGGCACGTGCCTTCTGGGCCGCGCAGGAGGCCCGTGACGCCTCCGACACCCCGACCCTGCTCGGACTGCCTGACACCGAGCTGTTCCTGCCCCGGCAGACCGATTTCGCCGGCCTGGAGCCGGTGTCCGAGCCGACCGCCGACGCCGACGAGTTCGCCGGGGAGTCCCCGGAACGGGCCGCGGCCCGCCGCCGTCACCCCTCGCACCCCGACTTCGTCCCGGTGCAGTCGCCGGCGGTGAACGATCACGAGCGCACCGTGACCACACTGGAGCAGCTGGCCGCCGAGCGCGTCGAGCTCTCCGACGTCCGCCCGGGCCCCCTCGGCACCCTCGACGTCTACGTCTTCGCCGACGGCACCACCCTCTGCATGACCCCGGGCCACCGCGAGACCGCCGAACGCCTGGCGGCAGCGGTGGACGCGGGCGAGGCCCCGTATCTGCTCGGCGGTTCCGGCGTCTCCGGCGCCTACTCGCTCACCTTCGCCTACGGCGAGGACGACGAGAACATGGTCTACATCCTGGCGGACAGGGTCATCGCGTCACTCTGAGGGCCCTTTGACACGGGGCGAGGGACCGCGCGCCCCGAAGGGGCGCCTCAGACCCCCGCCCTCTGCCGCGCCTCCTCAACCACCCGCACCGCCTCGGCGACTTCGTCGTCACTGCGCAACACCACCGCCAAGTCATGCGCGGCCACGAGAATCTGATCAGCCGCGGCGAACATCCCGGCGTCCGGCATCTCCCGCGGCTCGCTCCCAGGCTCCTCGACGGCCTGGGCCCGCCGGGCCAACTCCCTGGCCAGCTCGAGAGCCTCGGCCGCGGCACCCCGCTGAAGCCGGCTCTGCGGCGCCGCGCGCAACTTGTCGGCGAAGTGATCCACTGCTCGGGTCAAGGGCGTCGTATCAACCACGCGCCGAGCGTAACGTGCCGCACTGTTGCCAATACGCGAACGCTCAGGCACGGTGACGTGAAGGACCGGCTTACATCCCCTTTGCGTTCGGAGGCGCCGATGTCCCAGCTCTTCTCGGAGGAGACCCACCGCAATCTGCTCGCCCGCATCCCCCACTGCACCGGTCGCGAAGTGTCCGACTGGCTGCGCACCGTTGAAGAAGGCCCCGCCCTGTTCCGCTTCGAGGAGAAGGTCAGCTGGCTCCGGCACGAGTACGACCTCGCCTACGGCCACGCGAAGGCGATCGTCCACGAGTACGACCTGAGGAGGGCGGCACGCAAGCTGCTCTAGCCGCCGCCGAAGACGGCGAAGGGCCCCGGGTCGGAACCCGGGGCCCTCCTCATGACCGGCGTCAGCGCTAGTCGTTGTTGGTGAAGATCGCCACCAGTCGCAGCATCTCCAGGTAGATCCACACCAGGGTCACGGTGAGACCGAACGCGGCGAGCCAGGACTCGTTGCGCGGGGCGCCGTAGGCGATGCCGTCCTCGATCTGCTTGAAGTCGAGGGTCAGGAAGAACGCACCGAGCACGACGGCGATGATGCCGACGAGCGCGCCGAGCGGACCGAAGCTGCGCAGACCGCCGTCCTCGGCGACGCCGAACACGACCAGCAGCAGGTTGACCGCCATGACCACCAGGAACGCCATGGCGATGGCCATGCCGATGCGGGCGTAGCGGGCGGTGACGCGGATCCAGCCGGCCTTGTAGACGAGCAGGGTCGCGGCCGAGACCGCCATGGTGCCGAGCACCGCCTGGAAGGGGGCGCCGCTCCAGCGGCTGTTGTACATCTCGCTGATGACACCGAGGAAGACGCCCTCGAAGGCGGCGTATCCGAGGATCAGCGCGGGCGACGGGGTGCGCTTGAAGTTCTGGACCATCGCCAGGACGAACGCGACGATCGCCGAGCCGACGGCCAGGCCGTAGCTGGTCGCCGTGACCGGCAGCAGCGCCCAGGCGAGGACGGCGCCGACGGCGACGGTGCCGAGCGTGATGGCCGAGCGGACGACGACGTCGTCCATGGTCATCCGGTCGGTGGTGGCGGGGGCCTGCGGCGGGGCGCCGACACCCTGCTGGGCGTACGGGTTCTGGGCGTAGGGGTTCTGCGCGTACGGGTTGCCCTGTGCGTACCCGGCCTGCGGTGCGGTGTTGAAGCCGGCGTAGCCGTTGTCGCGGCTGAACCCCCGTCGCGAGAAGACCGGGTTGCTGCTCCTCATTTCACTCCTCCATGGCTGCCATGCACAGCCTTGGCTCAAGAGTAATGGATTGGCAAAGGACTGACCATGATACTTGAGGAGGATCTTTCCCCTGCCGTGCTGCCCAACACGCTACGCGGACGAGTGATTCCCGGCCATGGGTGATCGCCTTCCATGACGAACCTGCTACCTCGCCGAGACCCGCCGCTAACCCAGCGGGAATCCGGTGTACGCCTCGGCCAGGTCGGTCTCGGCCGCGCGGGAGGAGGCGATCCGCTCCAGCCGGGCCCGCTGGAGGCGGGCGTCGAAGGGTGTGGCGTCCGGGCCCGGATGGAGCATCGTCGTCATGTCGTAGGAGAACCGCTCGGCCTGCCAGACGCGGCGCAGACAGGTCGCGGAGTAGGCGCCGAGGAGGTCCGCCGAGCCGGTCTCCTTCTCGTGGACGAGCGCGCGGGCGAGGGTGACGACGTCACCGACGGCGAGGTTCAGCCCCTTGGCCCCGGTCGGCGGCACGATGTGAGCGGCGTCACCGGCGAGGAAGAGCCGGCCGTGACGCATCGGCTCGTGCACGAAGGAGCGCATCGGTGTGACCGACTTCTGGGTGATGAGGCCGCGTTCCAGCCGCCAGCCGTCCGCGGTCTCGAAACGGCGCTCCAGCTCCGACCAGATCTCGTCGTCCGTCCACTCGTCGGCGTCCGTGCCGGCGGGCACCTGGAGATAGAGGCGGGAAACGGACGGGGAGCGCATGGACAGGAGGGCGAAGCCGCGGTCGTGGCGGGCGTAGACGAGTTCGTCGTGCGAGGGCGCGACATCGGCGAGGATGCCGAGCCAGGCGTAGGGGTACGTCCGCTCGAACACCCGGGACAGGGCGGCCGGGAAGGCCGCCCGGGCCACGCCCCAGAAGCCGTCGCAGCCGACGGCGTAGTCGCACTCCAGCACGTCCTCGCGGCCCTCGTGCCGGAACCGGACGCGCGGCCGGTCGCCGTCGGCGCCCTCCACCGCCAGCGCCTCCGCCTCGAACAGCAGCGGTCCGCCCTCCTTCAGCTGAAGGGCGATCAGGTCCTTGCAGACCTCGGTCTGGGCGTACACCATCACCGACCGCCCGGCGGTCAGACCGGGGAAGTCGACGCGGTGGCGGCGCCGGTCGAAGCGCAGCTCGATGCCGTCGTGCCGCAGGCCCACCCGGTCCATCCGCTCCCCGGCGCCGGCCGCGCGCAGCACGTCGACGGTGCCCTGCTCCAGGATTCCGGCGCGCTGCCGATGTTCGACGTAGGCGCGGTCGCGGCTCTCCAGGACGACCGAGTCGATGCCGGCGCGGTACAGCAGCCGCGCGAGCAGCAGTCCGGCCGGCCCGGCTCCGATGAT
The DNA here is from genome assembly GCF_040680215.1 of Streptomyces sp. NPDC052107. Classification (NCBI taxonomy): domain Bacteria; kingdom Bacillati; phylum Actinomycetota; class Actinomycetes; order Kitasatosporales; family Streptomycetaceae; genus Streptomyces; species Streptomyces sp. NPDC052107. Next base: position 70,161 of record NZ_JBFAWG010000016.1, on the reverse strand, counting down.
GGCGACGGTGGTGCGCATCGGTTCGTCCTTTCGGGTCGACTCTACGGCGTTCGCACAGTGAACTTTTCTTCACTAACTTGCGGCAGAGTCTGCGCCGGGAGCCGACCGATGTCAATGGGGCGCATCGCGCCCCATTGGGCCGTCGCTCGGCGCGGCGTTCAGTGACCCGGCCAGCCGTCCAGATGGCGGTGCAGGGTGACGGTGGGTTGCGCGTCCGCCTTCGGCGCGTGGGCGACGGCATCGCGCAGGACCGCGCTCACCTCGCCCGCCAGGCCGTCGACCCGGGTCTTCAGCTCGCCCGCGGGCAGCGTGGAGCGGGTCAGCGCGTCCAGCCGGCGATGGATGTCGGCGAGCCGCCGCCGGGTGTCGGCGTCGAGGGTGAGCGGTGCCGGCGTGGAGACGACGAACTGGTAGGCGCCGGCGAGGGTCTGGCAGCCGGTGCACTCCTTGTTGGCCGCGTCGCTGAGGTTCACGGCGTTCAGGTGTGTGCGCTCACCGGCGATCGTGACGATCTGGAAGGACAGCGCGACCGACCGGCAGTGGTCGTCGGCCGAGCAGCCGGCCGAGACGGCGTTGGCCTGGTTGCGCACCCCCGCCGCGTTGACGGTGCCGAACTGGCGGACGGTGAAGGAGTCCTCGGCCCGTGTGTGATGGGCCCGGTCGGCGTGGCTGAAGACGTGGTCGGAGGCGAAGGCCGCGTGCGAGGCGCCGGTCGCCGCCTGGGCCGGTACGGCGGTGGCCGCACCGGCGATTCCGGCCGCGAACAGGCCGAGGCCCAGGGCGCGGCGGGCGAGGGGGTGGTTGCTGGAGCGTGCCTTGCGATGGCTGCTCATGGGTTCTCCTGCGATGTCATGAGGACTGCCTGCGAAGAGCGGGCTTCGGGCAGTGGACTTCGGGAAATTGACTTCGAGAGGTCAGGACGACGCCGGCGCGGGCGAGTCGCCGGACGGTGCGGGTGTGGGGCTTGCGGTCGGTGACGTGGGGATGCTCTCCGACGGGGTCGGGGAGGTCGGGGTTCCGGGGTCCGGGCTGGTGGGCGGGGGCGTACTCGCGGTGCCACCGCCGGTGGAGGAGTCCGGCTCACGGGACTTCGAGCCGGTCGGCGTGCCCGGTGCCGGAGCCGAGGCCGAGGACTGCGGCGCGGAGGCGGACGCGCTCATCGAGGTGCCCGGCGACGGCCCGTCGCCCGACGCCGACGCGGACGCCCCCGGCACCGCCGAAGGCGACACGGAGGCGCCGCCGGCGCCGTACCCGCCGTGCCCGCCGTGGCCCGGGGTCGAGGCGTCCCGCGGCGAGGGCTCCTCGGTGGGCACCCCGGGCTGCAGGATCGGCGCGATCGGCGGCTTCTTCGGCAGCGGCTTCGGGGTCACCCCGGACACCCAGGCGTAGGAGAGCCCGGTCAGTCCGGCGAGGGCGAGCACGCACAGCGCGAGCCGCAGCCAGGGCCGTCCGGCCGTGGAGCGCTTCGCGGCCCGGAAGAGCCGGCCGCCGATCTTCACCGACAGATAGACGACACCGGCCATCGGGCACAGCAGCATCACGCAACCGATCACCCCGACGAGCCCGGCGACGATCTGGCCGTGCGCGAACGCCCCGCCGGTGCCGAGGAGTTGCTCGGTCAGCGAGCGGACCATCGTGGTGAGGATCCGGGGCAGGTTCCACAGCGCGTAGCCCATCTCGCCGACGATCAGCGGCACCATCGTCAGCACCCAGCCGGCCACGATGGTGCGCGCGGACCTCTTCAGCCCGGCGACCTCCGCGCGCGCCGCCCGGCCCTTGGCGCCCGGCACGAGCGAGAGCAGGATCGGCTTGATCTTGCCGTAGAGATCGGGCACTCCGGCGAGGTCGCCCAGGATGTAGTAGCCGTCCAGGCGGACGGCCGGCATCAGCTGTTCGAGGATCTCGAAGTGCCCGAGGTAGACGGCGGCCAGGAAGAACTGCGCCCCGGTGGCGAAGTAGGCCCCGGCCATGGCCAGCATGAAGACGACGTTGAAGTACACCCCGCCGAGGTCCGTGCGGAGCCGGCCGGCGCGGGAGATCCGGTAGACGTCGGTGACGTCGGTGTACATCGACGGCCAGATGAGGAACAGCCCGCAGCCGATGCAGCCGGGCCGGGCGCCGCCGTACCGGCAGGCCGAGGCGTGGCCGAACTCGTGGAAGACGAGCGAGGCCACGGTGAGGGCGAAGACGATGAGGATCAGCACCGGCTGGTCCAGGACCTCCAGCACCGGTTCGATCGCCCCGAAGAAGCCGAACAGCCAGACGTCCATCGCGAGCGCCGTGAGCAGGACGGCGGCGACCACGGCCGGGCGGTGCAGCCAGGTCAGGGCCCGCGCGATCCGCGCCGTACGGCGTTCGTCGAAGATCACCCGGTGACCCTTGAGGGCGAGCAGCAGGTCGGAGCGCGGGGCGTCGACCTCGTCGTCCTCCTGGCCCTCGGGCACGCACACGCCGAGCGGTTCGAGCTTGTTCTCCACCAGGTAGCGGATGTTCTCGCCGCTGACCTCGCGGCCGTAGCGGGCGCTGACCCGGTGGGCGATCGTCTCGACGTCACGGACGCCGTCGACGGACGACGCCACCAGGTACAGCAGCCGCGACAACTGGACGACCTGCCCGTCCCCCCGACGGGCGATGTACTTCGGTTCGGTGAAGCCCGAACCCTGGTACTCGCCGTGCAGTCGCAGTCCCGCGCTGAGCCGCGGGGCCGGCCGGACCGGCGTTCCGACGACCGGCAGGCTGCCGGTCGTCACCTGTTCGTACGTCACCGGCCAGCCGCCGGGTCCGGGTACCGGACCGGTGTCGTACAGCGCGCTGGTGCCGTCGTCGAGCACCGTCATCTGTGGTTCTCCCCCCACGTTCCCCCCGGAAAAGACCGCGGGGACGGACCACCCGCACGCCCTGTGCCTTGTTGCCCTCCGGGGCGCTCGGCGCCCCTTCGGGCTGGTGCGATCCGTCCCCGCGGCCGTGGTGCCGTTACTGGGTGACGCTGATCGTCTGCTGGGCCGACGACTCGGCGTCCGACCACGAGGAGTGGTCGTTCAGGGCCGCCGACTCGTTGTGGGCGTTGATGTTCGCCACGTGCTTGGTGACGTTGACCGTCCGGTGGAAGCTGAACTTCAGCCGGCCGAGGGCCTCACGGCCCGGCAGCAGCTCCGCGGACTCGCCGTCCAGCTCGCGCATGTCCATGCTCATGGTGGTTGTCCTTTCGTGGTGGGTGGGTCGGGTACGCGGGCTACTGGCTGACGCTGATGGTCTGGCCGGCGCCGGAGTCGGCCACGGACCACGAGGAGTGGTCGTTCAGTGCGGCGGACTCGTTGTGCGCGCTGATGTTCGCGACGTGCTTGGTGACGTTGACCGTCTTGCCGAAGCTGAACTTCAGCCGACCCAGGGCCTCGCGGCCCGGCAGCAGCTCCGCGGACTCGGCGTCGAGCTCGTGGGCGTTCAACATGGTCGATTCCCCCTCGGGAAACAGGCGCTTCCGGTCGGAGAGAGTCAGGTTCCCCCCGCACTCTGTCCAACTTGGTCGGACGAGCTGTCCAACGAGATTGGACACTAGGGCCCCGTGACACCGCTCCGCAACCCCGATCCGGTGAATCACCCTTTCGGCGCCCCCGCTACCCGACCGTAGAATCGGCGCTGACAGGCACGGTCAGGTCGAGCGGCGAGCAGGAAGTGGACTTCGGTGGCCAACGCACTGCAGCAGTTGATCCGTGAGCGTCTCGACCGCAAGGGCTGGTCCTACGGCGACGTGGCACGGCGCGGCGGTGTGCCCCGCTCCACCGTCCACCACCTGGCCACCGCCGACCGGGTTGTCCGCATGCCCCAGGCCAGCACGCTGGAAGGCCTGGCCAAGGGCCTCGAACTGTCACTCGACGCCGTGCGCCGGGCCGCGGCCGAGGCCTGCGGCATCCACGTCTACGGCACCCCGGCCGCCGAGGACGCCGACGGTACGGCCGCCCGCACCACCGATCCCGAGGTGGATCTGCTCATCGCCAGCGTGCAGCAGTTGTCGGCCGAGGACCGCCGGCATGTCGCCGCCCTGGTCGAGTCCCTGCTCGGCCGCTCCGCTCGCCCGGCACCGGAGAAGTGATCCGGCGGCCCACTCGTGGACCGCGCCGGAAAAATCATGCGACTTCCCCCGAATTGGCCCTCGTCCCCCGCTAGTCTCTCGTCCTGCCCGAGGAGCGAGAGCCGTACGACCACCCGGGCTCTTTGGGGGGAACGTGTTGTTCGTGCATGGCGGGCCGACCACCGCGGTGGTGCGGGGCCCCGCCGGTGAATCGGTCGTCCTGCTCTCCGGCGAGCTGCCCGAGGTGCTCACCGAGGCCGCGGTGACCGAGCTGCTGGACCTGGCCGCGGCGATCCTGGACGCGGACGAGCTGGAGCTGTTCCACGCCTGCCTGCGCACCCTGCGCACGGACGGGCTCCGGGCGGGCCGGAGCATCGAGGTGGACGGAGCGGTACTGACGGTGTACGAGGGGTGAGGAGCTACGAGGTCCGCCCCTGCGACAGGAGCGCGGTTGGTGCCCGGAGCCGGACTTGAACCGGCACGCCCGCGAAGGGGCAGCGAGGTTTGAGCCCCCTGGGGCGTAACGGCGTTCGATTCACCGAGGTTCATCCCCAAGAGTGTCCTGCCGCGTGTTCGATTTCGGATGCCCACGTACGACGGTGAACTGCAACCGGGACTGCAACCAGCAGGCTCCTACGGCCAGCCCGGTCACACCGCTCGCCGATTACTCAGGGCTACCGCGAAGACTAGGCACGCACGGGACCATCCCCGCGGGCGCGGGGAGCACGACACCGTGCTGAAGGCGGCTGGCGTCGACCTCGGACCATCCCCGCGGGCGCGGGGAGCACTGCCGCCCGCGCTGCCCGCCGGACCGCCCGCCGGGACCATCCCCGCGGGCGCGGGGAGCACGCTTCGTGATCTGCGGCTTTGTAACGGAGGTGGGCCGCTCTGAAGCAGTTTCACTGATTCCGCCAAATCGCCAATAAGGTGCATTACTGCGCTCATCAGTTCTTGCCGTAGCGCCGTCGCTTGGATGCGTTACTCCAGCCTTTCCGCCGAGCGTTCACGGCATTTGAGGAGCTCTGGGTGTTGGGGCGGCGGATCAGGGTCAGGCCCTCGTGGTCGACCGGGTGCCAGGCATGGTCGTAGGTGCGGAAGGTGAAGCCCTGTTCATTGTTCGTCGTGTGGGCAAGGAGGGCACGGCCCTGGTGGGCGTACTGCTGGACCTCATTCCAGAGCAGGTCACGGATCCGGGCGGACGGGTTGCCGATGAAGACGCCGGCGGAGATCTCAAGGAGCCAGCGGGTGAGGAAGCCCCTCAGGCCCGGCGGGCAGTTGGTGAGGACGATGACGGTCACCAGGAGAGCTCCACGTCGCCGTAGGCGTCGTGCTCATCGGCTCCGCCGCCGTAGTTGCGGCCCGCAGCGACGGTGTGGCCGCTGTCGCTCTGGAGGGTGACGACGTCGAGGTCGTCGTTCGTCGCCCTAGCCGAGGCAGCCTCCGGCAGCAGGAGGCGTTTGATGTCGTTGACGCAGCGGTCCAGCAGGGACGTCTCGTTGATGCGATCCCGTAGAGCACGGCGGGTGCGCGGGCCGACGTCTTCGTCGTCCTCGGCTGCGACGTCGAAGGCGAGCGGGATGCCAATCTCCGTCTTGTACAAGTCGGCGATGTCGAGGACGAAAGACAGTTCGTGGCCGGAGTGGACGAAACCGAGCGCGCCGGACCAGATGGTTCGGGGCATGGCCAACCTCCGCAGTAGCCCCGAGCACCACCAGCGTACGAACGACGCATCTGCCCCGCATGCGCGGCGCCGCGTCGCCGGGAGGTGAGGGCTGGGCCGTCTGTGGGCCGTCGAAGAGTGGCCCACAGCGACCATCAACAACCAATGACCACCCCGCGAGCACAGGTCAGCGCTGTGCCCACGTCGATGGCGCGAGGTCGGTTCGGGCTGACGTCACTTCTTCGACTACTGATCGCGCTCGACGGAACTGGACTCGCCCACGAAGGCTCTACCGACCACTTGATCCGCGCGGCGACACGCGATACGCCATTCCTTGATCCGCTGCCGCTGACAGCGAGAGCTCTATTGACGCGAAAGGTGCCGATTTGGGCATCTTCTTTGTGTATGTGCCAGCGTTGGTGTTCTTTGGGTTGGGAATCGTGCGGATCCTCAAAAGGAGAGGAGTTCGGACCGAGGGTCGGCGTGGCGGTATGAGCTGGAACGCCAACATTTCTTCGATCGATGTTATTTATCGAGACGAAAGGGGGAAAGGCATTATGTCACGATCGTAGCCGAGGGTATCGGGCTTATGGCACCTGTCCGCCTCGTAGACCTGCTTCGTGATTCCTGGGGGACTGCGGTATTACGTCGACGTACTGCTGAAGGGGGGAGTAAGAAGTTCACAGCGAATGCACCCGCAGGGCCGAGCCATATCCGTCCACCGGGAACGGTGCCTGGAGAATGGCGCAGCTGTAGTGCCGCTCGGCATCGTTGAAGTCCGTTTTCGCGTGCTGAGGAAGCCTTTTCCAGCAGATCATCACTCGTTTTGACCGATCCGGGCCCGACCCTGTTCTCTGCCGTCACCGGCTATCGCCCGCAGCGTTGATCCGCCCCGGATTGCGGCGCGACGCCAATGGCGTTCGCCTACAGGGGGTCATGGTGTCTCACGCAGGGCGACGTGACACCTTTTGCTACAAATGAACGACGGAACTAGCCTCATTTTATGGCTATCGCGACCACGAATCCTGTGACGGGCGAGGTCATCAGGACCTTCGAGGAACTCACCGCCGAGCAGTTGGACGACAAGCTGGAGCGGGCCGCCGCCGCGGCAAGGTCCTATCGCCTCACGAGCGTTGAGCAGCGCGCTCAATGGCTGAACCAGGCAGCCGATGTGCTGGAGAAGGACGCCGACGACGTCAGCCGGATGATCACCACGGAGATGGGCAAGACGCTCCGGGCCGCCCGCGAGGAGGTGGCCAAGTGCGTCCACGGACTGCGCTTCTACGCCGCCCACGGCCCGGACTTCCTGCGGGATCTGCGGAACGACGCCGGGAACGTCGGCGCCAAGGAGTCCTTCGTGACGTACCAGCCGATCGGCGTGGTACTGGCGGTGATGCCGTGGAACCTGCCGCTGTGGCAGGCGATGCGCTTCGCCGCGCCCGCGTTGCTGGCGGGGAACGTCGGGGTGCTCAAGCACGCCTCGAACGTGCCGCAGTGCGCGCTGTACATGGAGCGGCTCTTCCGTGAAGCGGGATTCCCGGACGACGTGTTCCAGACGCTGCTGATCTCCGCGCGCCGGGTCGAGGAGGTCCTGCGCGACGACCGGGTGGCGGCCGCGACGCTCACCGGCAGTGAGCCGGCGGGACGTTCGGTGGGCGGGATCGCCGGTGACGTGATCAAGAAGGTCGTGCTCGAACTCGGCGGCTCCGACCCGTTCATCGTCATGCCGTCCACGGATCTGGACCGGGCGACCGACGTGGCGGTCAGGGCGCGGACGCTCAACAACGGGCAGTCGTGCATCAACGGCAAGCGGTTCTTCGTCCATGAGGACGTCGCCGAGGCGTTCCTGGAGGAGTTCACCGCGAAGATGGCGGCCCTGGTGGTGGGGGACCCGATGGAGGACGCCACGGATGTCGGTCCGCTGGCGACCGAGTCCGGCCGGGCGGACGTCGAGGCGTACGTGGACGACGCGGTCGGCAAGGGCGCGACGGTGTTGACGGGTGGGAGGCGTCCGGACCGGCCCGGCTGGTTCTTCCCGCCGACCGTGCTGACGGGCATCACGGACGAGATGAAGATGTTCCACGAGGAGGTCTTCGGCCCGGTCGCCCAGGTGTGGACCGTGGCGTCCCTGGAGGAGGCCCTGGAGATCGCCAATGGTCACCCGTACGGTCTGGGTTCGAACCTGTGGAGCGAGGACCAGGCGGAACGGGACCTGTTCGTCCGGGATGTGCAGTCCGGTATGGCCTTCATCAACGGCAACACCACCAGCTACCCCGAAATCCCCTTCGGCGGGGTCAAGCGCAGCGGCTACGGACGCGAACTGTCCGACCTCGGGATGCGTGAGTTCATGAACGCCAAGACCGTCTGGATCGGGCAGGACGCCGCCTGAGCGCGGGCGGGACTGTCCCCACGGAGGTGGGAGCATGAGCGGCAGCAACACGGCCCGGGGCCGTCCGGAGGTGGCGGTCCTCGGGATCGGAACCATGGGCGACGCCATGGCGCGGAACATCGCCGCGGCCGGGCTGGGGCTTCGGGTGTGGAACCGCCGGCGGGCGGCGGCCGAGCCGCTGACCGAGGTCGGCGCGGTGGTGTGCGACACGGCGGCTGAGGCCTGCCGCGGGGCCAAGGTCGTACTGACCGTTCTCGCCAACGAGCGGGTGGTGTCCGAGGTGATGGACCAGGCCCGTGACGGTCTGGACCGGGACGCCGTGTGGCTGCAGTGCTGCACCGTCTCGCCCGAGGGCAGCCTGCGCCTGGCGGAGCAGGCCGACGGACTCGGCGTCGCCTTCGTCGAGGCGCCGGTGCTGGGCACGAGGGAGCCGGCCGTCGCCGGCACCCTGACCATTCTGGCCGCCGCGTCGCACCTGTGTGCCGGCGAGCGTGTTCAGCCGGTCCTGGACGCGGTGGGCACGCGCACCGTCTGGCTGGACCACATCGGGCAGCCCAGCAGCCTCAAGCTCGCTTACAACGCGTGGGTGCTGACGACCGTCGAAGGCATCGCCGAGTCCCTCACCCTGGCCGAGGCGCTGGGTGTCGACCCCCACCAGCTGATCAACGTCATCAGCGGCAGTGCGCTGGACAGCAAGTACGTGCAGTCCAAGGGCCCCAAGATGATCAGCGACGACCTCGACACACCGTCCTTCCCGCTGGAGGCGGCGGCGAAGGACGCCGCTTTGATCACCGAGTCTGCTCACGGTGCCGGGCTGCGGCTGGGCATCGCGGAAGTCGTACGTGACCGGTTGCAGTCGGCTGCCACGCACGGTCAGGGGCGGGCGGACGTGGCGGCCACGTACCGGCTGTCGCGACGGGCGGCCTGATCGGGCCGTCTCCCGGACACCGGTCCGGGTTCGGGCCCGCCGAAAGGAGGCATTGATGACACGAGCAGGAGTCGCGTCGGCGCGGACGAGTAGCGCGCAGCTCGCGGACATCGTTCCACGGGTAGACGACGAGCAGTGGGAGTCGCCCTCCGCCTGCAAAGGCTGGCGGGTCATCGATGTGATCGCCCACCTGGCGGCCCTCGCCCATGAAGCGGTCGAACCCCCCACACCGGACCCGTCCTGGCCGCAGGTTCGCGAGCGCTACCACGACATGCGGGTCGACGAGCGCCGCGGCTGGAATCACCGTGAGGTGATCGACGAGTGGAGGCGCTACACCCCCCGGCAGTTGGAGCTCCTGGAAGCGGGCCAGAAGACGCCGCGAGCGGACGACCCGATACCGGTGCCGGGCTTGGGAACCTATCCGCGGCATCTGCTGGCCGACACCATGGCGTTCAATGTGCTCTGCCATCTGCGTTACGACCTGCTCGGCCCGCGGGGGCCGCTGCCGTTCACGGTTCCGGCGCCGACAGACGAACTGGTGGCTCCGGCCGTGGAGTTCATGCTCGCCGGGGTGCCGCAGATGCAAGGTCACGACCTGGACGCCGCGGTCACCGAGCCGCTCGTGCTGGACCTGACCGGCCCCGGTGCCACGACGGTCACGATACTGCCCGCCGAGGGCGGGCCCGCCGGGCTGACTGTTGCGCCTGGCGCCCTCGGCTCGACCCAGGTCCACAGCAGCGCGGCCGACTTCATCTGCTGGGGTACCACCCGCACTCCGTGGCGCGAGCACTGCGAGATCACCGGAGACGCCGCTGTCGCCGAGCCGTTCCTCGACCGCCTCGACATCATCTGACACGCGATCCCGTTCTTGGCCTTTCCCCCCGCGGGGCGCGGTCGCAAGCGGCAGCACCGCTCTCGCCGTTTGAATGCAAAACAGCTCCGAGAACACCATCGACAAGTCGATAACCGCGAACCGGACAGACGAAAAGGAAGTGCGTCACCATGTCGAATTCGTCGCTGAAGAAGGTTCTCATCACGGGAGCCGGTTCCGGCTTCGGTTTCGAGGCGGCCATGCGGCTGGCCCAGAAGGGATTCGACGTCATCGCCAGCGTCGAGATCTACGCCCAGGTGCAGACCCTGAAGTGGCAGGCGGCCGAGCGGAAGGTCGACCTGCACGTGGAGAAGCTCGACGTAACCAACGACGGCGACCGGCGCAAGGCTCTCGACTGGGGCGTGGAGATCCTCGTGAACAACGCGGGCGTCGGAGAAGGAGGCTCGACGGTCGACATCCCCGGCGCGAACATCCGGCACCAGTTCGAGGTCAACGTCACGGGGCCGCTTCTGCTCACCCAGGGGATCGCCAAGCAGATGATCAAGCGCGGCGAGGGCCGTATCGTCTGGGTCTCGTCACGGGAAGGCCTGAACGTCAATCCGTTCACGGGTATCTACTCGGCGTCCAAGCACGCGATCGAGGCGATCGCCGAGACCATGGCGTACGAGCTGCAGGAGTACAACATAGAGGTCGCCACGGTGAATCCGGGGCCGTTCCTGACCGGCTTCAACGACCGGATGTTCCAGACGTGGGAGAGCTGGGAGGACGACCCCGCGGAGCGACTGTTCGACTACTCCGAACTCGCCTTCCCGCGGGCGCAGTTCGACCCTGAAGCCGTCTTCGCCACGCTGACGGCCGTGGCGGCCGGCGAGGTCGACAGCTTCCGGAACCTGGAGCCGAAGTCCATGATCGACGAGACCAAACAGCTGCAGCGGGTTCCGTGGGAGCGCAAGGTCACCGATGGCCTCGGTACCCGGCATGAGGCCATCAAGAACGCCTACAAGATGAAGCCGGAGACACCGGTCTCGGCCTGAACCGGCATCGCATCAACGTGGCGGCCCCCGGCAAGGACGGCAGGGGCGCACGACACCAACGCGGCGCTACCGGAGCCTGGACGCGCGGATGGCACGCGGGCCACGACCCGGCCGCGCCCCGTGGTGCCGGGACCGTGGTCGCACCCCGGTCGCGGGCTGAGCCGCCGCGACGCCGTCAGGCGAGGACTTCGAGGAGTCGTTTGCCGAGGACCCCGGCCGAGTGCGGGTTCTGGCCGGTGATGAGGTTGCGGTCCTCGACCATGTACGGCTCCCAGTTCGGACCCCGGCTGAAGTCGACCCCGAGCTTCTCCTTGAGGTCGGTCTCCAGCAGCCACGGGGCTCGGGGGGCCAGCCCTACGCCTTCCTCCTCGTCATTGGTGAAGGCCGTGATCTTGTAGCCCTTGAACGGCGAGACACCGTGGATCCGGGTGGCCAGCATCGCGGCCGGGGCGTGGCACACGATCGCCAGCGGCTTGCCCGACTGCAGCTGCTCGGTCAGCAGGCGCCCGGTATCGGGGTCGAACGCCAGGTCCTGCATCGGCCCGTGACCGCCCGGCAGGTAGACGGCGTCGTAGTCCTCGAGCCGCACGTCCGAGAGCTTGAGCGGCCGCCGCATCCCCTCGGCGTCGCGAATGATGTTCTCCTGCTGCAGGGCCCCGTCCTCACCACCGTTGAAGGACGGGCGCAGGCTCATCATGTCGACGGTGGGAATCACGCCGCCCGGAGTGGCGATGATCACTTGGTGACCGGCATCCGTGAGGATCTTGTACGGGTTCGCGAACTCTTCCGCCCAGTAACCCGTGGCATGCCTCGTGCCGTCCTTAAGCACCCAGTAGCTGGCACCGCTGACGATGAACAGTACCTTCGCCATACCCCATGCTCCTTCGTCCCGACCTTCGCGCGCAGGCGCGACCACGGCTGGGCAGTCCCCGCGCACTTCGCACGCTAAGCGGGCCATTGCCGTCGCGCACTTCGGAGCCGCGGGCTCGGATCCTCGGCGGGACAATTGGGGTGAATCACTGGGACTCGTCCGTCCTGACAGCCCACGTCGCGAGAGTGTGCGGAGTCAGCCGGCCTGACTCGTGGGTGATCGATCCGGTGGAGGGCCGCTTCCTCTGCCTGTCCACTTGCCGATCTGATGCACGATGACCAGCGTGACCAAGCCTGCTGCTACGCCGATGGCCGTGTCCGCCAGACGTAGCAGCGGCTGTTTCCAGGCCCCGTGCGGGTTCAGTCCTGCGACGACCATGACGACGGTGGTGGTGATGGCCGCGGTCGCTTCGTCGCCGGGCCGTCCGATCAGCCCGGGCACCAGGACGCTCAAGCCCACGAGCAGGGCGAGGCCCCAGGCGTGAAAGGGCAGGAACGCGAGGTATGCCAGGCAGAATACGAAGCTGATGAGGGTCGCCGACATGCGAGCGATCGCCGCGATCGCACTCTCCCTTTTGCATTCCCGGATCACGAAGATCGTGGAGATCGCAGCCCACATGCCACCGAGTTGCCCTTCCTCGTACCGCTGATGAGCGGTCGACCACAGTCTGGTCGCCGCCCAGTAGCTCAGCAGACTGGCCAGGCCGACCTCGACCGAGTACCTCAGCAGCCTTCCGGTCCCCGCCTTCGGTGAACTCGATGTCACCGCCATGCTGCGACCGCTGTCTCGTGGAACCGCAACGCGCGACTGTGACAGGACATGCCCGTTCGTCACTTACCGGTGACGGAGTCGTGGGCCGCGCTGAGGATGAGATCCGTGACGGCTTGGGGGTGGGAGATCAGGGACACGTGGGAGGAGTCGATCTCCACTGTCCTGCGCGCGTGCGCGCGTTCGGCCTCGTACCGTTCGAGGCTCGGGTTGATGGCCCGGTCCTGTCTGCCGACGAGCACGTAGACGGGCTTGTCCCGCCAGGCCGCTTCGGTGAGTTTGTCGGTGAAGGCGGACTGTGCGATCGGCCGCTGTGTCGATGCCATGACGGACGCCTGCTGCTGGGAGAGGTCCTGGGCGAAGGTGGCGTGGAGTTCGGCGGGCCGGATGTACACGTCGGTGCCCGTGGTGGTGTCGCCGTTGCGGAAGGGGACCTGCCTCAGCGCCTTGGTGAGCGGGGCTGCCGCGAATTTGCCGGAGAGGCTGGCGAAGGACTCTCCCTTGTCCGGCATGATGGCGTTGACGTACACGAGTGCCTTGACGTTGTCGAGGCCGGCGGCCGCCTGTGAGATCACCTCGCCGGCGTAGGAGTGTCCGACGAGAACGATCGGTCCCTTGATGGTTTTGAGGAGGCTGTTCAGGTACGTCGAGTCCTGGGGTATGCCGCGCAGCGTGTTGGGCGGGGCGATGACCTGGTAGCCGTCCCGCTGCAGGCGCTGGACCACTGCGTTCCAGCTGGACCCGTCGGCGAACGCTCCGTGTACGAGCACCACGGTTGGCTTCTGGGCCGCCGGGGCCCGACCGATGTCGTCCGCGGCGTGAGTCGGCATCGGCATCACTGTCAGGGCGGAGAGCACCGCCACTCCAAGGGCCAGTCTGCCCTGGCCCGATGTCAGGATTCCGGAGACGGTCATGTGCTTCCACTTCCTCGGCGTACAAGGTGAACTCGGCCTGTTCGGCGACTGAGAAAAGTGAGGGTCGTACGGAAGGCGTCGCCCGCAGCCACCCCGAGAGCCCTGTCCGGCCGGCTGCGCGGAGTCGCGCGGACCTCCTTCGCGGAAGTCGTCGTGCTCCGCGTCCGCCGCATCTCCCGGATCACCATGTTCGCGTGTATCTGCTTGCCGCGCATTCGTTGCCGTGGAGGGGGGCCGGTGGCGGGTGTGGTCGCCGCTCGACAGGCCGTCGCCGCTGGACCCCGACTACTCGCCGCCGCGCTGGATGCGCGACGGCGAGTAGTCGGGGTGCCGCATCGTGAGACGCGCGAGGGTTCGAATGGGTGAATTGCGAGCTATATCGCGCGGTCATACGGTGGATATCGGCTGTCGCGACGAGGAGTCCCGCGACGAGTGTCGAGGAGCGGGCGGGGTGGCCGCAGCATGCGGCCGGACGTCTGTCGCTAAGGACGCCGAAGGCGAGGAACCCCAACACCACCAGTGCTGGCAGGTGCCGCACCTCGCATCATGTCCACAGGGAGGGGTGGTACTACGTGTGCAGTCACAGGGGGTGCAGCAAGAAGGTAGACCCGACCATCATGGTCCCGACTGCTGTGGCCGCTGCTGGCCCGGCCGGGACTGCCTGAGAGTCGCGCAACGCGATTACGACGGCCCCGGCGGCTTCGCTCACAACTACATTGAGGTGCTCCCGCGCCCCGGCGTCTGCGACGTCTGCGGCGAACCCCCGAAGCACACCCCTGGGTGTTCGACCGCCACCACGGCGACCGCCGCCGGGCCTCGTAAGGCGCGGCCGCACAGCATCGAAAAGAGGGCGCGACGACCCCTTGCTCAACGCACAGCACGCCGTCCGGCCATACGAATGCTCCCTGAGCCCGGCCGGTCTGACGCACCTGCGCGTAACGCAGGGCGTTGCCAGGCCGCCGGGGAGTCTCTGGAGATGTTGTCCGAGTCTGCTCCACCATGTGGCGCCCAACAGTCGACCATGGCCTGTGCCGTCGGGCCGGGGGTCAACAAGCCCCGTAGCTGCGCGGTGCGCCCCCGGCGTTGCCCTTGGGGCACCGCAGGAGCGACTGCCCCTGTCGGTCACTAAGCGTCACCGAATCAGCAGGGCGCAAGCTGACGAAGGACGCCGCGAAACGGCTCGGCGGCGCGCTGCGGGAACCGTAATTGCAACCAGAACTGCAACCAGCGGGCCACTTCCGGGTCACCCCCGAGGGCGGCCCGCCTCCTGCGTCGCAGACGAAGTGGTGCCCGGAGCCGGACTTGAACCGGCACGCCCGCGAAGGGGCAGCGAGGTTTAAGCTCGCCGTGTCTGCATTCCACCATCCGGGCAGGCCATGGGCTCCGCTTCGAGGTTCGAGCCTATCGGGACGCATCCCCCGAACAGCCGGAGGGCGGACCGATGTTGTCTTATTTTATTGACGTCTGAGGGTGCATCAGCCCGTGGAACGGGCCATCCGCACTTGCCAACAGCGTGACGTGACGGGGGTACGCCCGTACGCGGAATGACGGAATTTCACCGTCCGAACGAGGGTGTTCCACCCGTTCTCGACATCGTTCGACAGCGGTTCGACGGCGATCCGGCGAGTGCCGCCCTCAGGGTCCGCCGTCCTCCCCAGGTATGACACGGCGCTTCCCCGTCCGACCCGAGTCGCCCTCCGGAACCGGAACAGCGACTGACTACACGCGCCCTCGGCGCCGGGACGATGGAACGGTCCCCATGGAACACACGTCGTCCCGACAGGAGCACCGTCCCGTGACCACCACACCCACCGCCGACCGGACCACCGCCGTGGCCGCACGCGCCACGGAGCTGTCGAAGATCTACGGGCAGGGTGAGACCCGGGTGGTCGCCCTGGACCGGGTCTCCGTCGACTTCCGGCAGGCCGAGTTCACCGCGATCATGGGCCCGTCGGGCTCGGGCAAGTCCACGCTGATGCACTGCGTGGCCGGCCTCGACACCTTCTCGTCCGGGTCGGTCCGCATCGGTGACACCGAGCTGGGCTCCCTGAAGGACAAGCAGCTCACCAAGCTCCGCCGGGACAAGATCGGCTTCATCTTCCAGGCCTTCAACCTGCTGCCGACGCTGACCGCCCTGGAGAACATCACCCTGCCGATGGACATCGCCGGGCGGAAGCCGGACAAGGCCTGGCTGGATCAGGTCATCGCGATGGTCGGCCTGTCCGGGCGGCTCAGCCACCGGCCCTCCCAGCTCTCCGGCGGCCAGCAGCAGCGCGTCGCCGTCGCCCGCGCCCTTGCCTCCAAGCCCGACATCATCTTCGGCGACGAGCCGACCGGAAACCTCGACTCGCGCTCCGGCGCCGAGGTCCTCGGCTTCCTGCGCAACTCGGTGCGCGAACTGGGCCAGACCGTCGTCATGGTGACGCACGACCCGGTGGCGGCGGCGTACGCGGACCGCGTGGTCTTTCTGGCGGACGGCCGGATCGTCGACGAGATCCACGGTCCTACGGCCGACTCCGTCCTCGACCTCATGAAGCAGTTCGACGCGAAGGGCCGTACCTCCTGATGTTCCGCACCGCCCTGCGCAACGTCCTCGCGCACAAGGCCCGGCTGTTGATGACCGTGCTCGCCGTGATGCTCGGCGTGGCCTTCGTCGCCGGGACGCTCGTCTTCACCAACACCGTCTCCGACGCCTACCAGAAGAGCTCCGCCAAGGGCTTCGACCAGGTCGACGTCGCCGTACGGCCCAAGTACCAGGATTCCAAGGGCGACAAGGTCGGCCAGCTGTCCGACCTGACCCCGGCCACGCTCGACAAGGCCGCCAAGGTCCCCGGCGCCGCCTCCGCGACCGGAGTCGTCAGCGGCTTCACCGCCGTCGCCGGCAAGGACGGCAAACTGGCCGGCGGCGACTGGCAGTCCGCCGGCGGCAACTACTGGGGCACCAAGGACGCCCGGTACCCGCTGGTCGGCGGCCACGCCCCGCGCGGCGCGGGCGAGGTGCTGCTCGACTCCAGGACCGCGAAGCGGGCCGGCTACCGGGTCGGCGACACCGTGCGCCTGTCCGTGAACGGCCCGGTCCTCACCCCGACCCTCGCCGGCATCTTCACCACCGACGACGGCAACGTCTCCGCCGGCGGCAGCCTCGCCCTGTTCGACACGCCGACCGCGCAAGCGCTGTTCGGCAAGAAGGGCACGTACGACGAGATCGACGTCAAGGCCGCGGCCGGCACCAGCCAGACCGCGCTGAAGGCCCAGCTGGACAAGGCCCTGCCCGCGCATCTGGTGGAGACCACCACCGGCAAGCAGCTCGCCGACGACCAGGCGAAGCAGATCGCCGACTCGATGAGCGGCCTGAAGCAGGCGCTGCTGGTGTTCGCCGGCATCGCGCTGTTCGTCGGCACGTTCATCATCGCCAACACCTTCACCATGCTGGTCGCCCAGCGCACCCGCGAACTGGCCCTGCTGCGCGCGGTCGGCGCCTCCCGCCGCCAGGTGACCCGCTCGGTGCTGATCGAGGCGCTCGCGGTCGGCGCGGTCGCGGGTGTGGCGGGGCTCGCCGCCGGCGTCGGCATCGGCGCGGGCCTGCGCTCGCTGCTGGGCTCCTTCGGCGCGAGCGTGCCCGACGGGCCGCTGGTGATCAGCCCCGGCACCGTGGTGGCCGCCCTAGCGGTCGGCATCCTCATCACCATGCTGGCCGCCTGGCTGCCCGGCCTCCGGGCCGCGAAGATCCCGCCGGTGGCGGCGATGAGCAGCGTGCACGCCAAGGCCACCACCAAGTCGCTGGTGCTGCGCAACACGCTCGGCGCCCTGTTCGCGGCGGCCGGCGTCGCGGTGGTCCTCGCGGCCACGTCGATGGACACCGACTCCGCCCAGGGCCCGATGGGCATCGGCGCGGTCCTGCTCATCATCGGCGTGTTCATCCTGACCCCGCTGCTGTCGCGCCCGCTGATCGCGGCCGCCGCCCCGGTGCTGCGCGCCTTCGGGATCTCGGGCAAGCTGGCCCGCCAGAACTCGGTGCGCAACCCGCGGCGTACGGCGGCCACCGCCTCCGCGCTGATGATCGGCCTGACCCTGATCACCGGTCTGACGGTGATGGCGGGCAGCCTGCAGACCGCGATCGACAAGATGGCCTCCTCGGCGATCCGCTCGGACTACGTCGTCTCGATGGCCAACCGCTCCCCGCTCTCCCCGGACGTGGCGACCAGGCTCGCCGCCATCGACGGCGTCACCGCCAGCAGCCCGCTGCGCAACGCCGAGTCCCGGATCGGCGGCAAGACCGAGTTCCTGACCGGGGTCGACGGCTCGTCCATCGGGAAGCTGACCGACCTGAAGGTGGACGAGGGCTCGTTCACGGTGAGCGGCACGCAGGTCGTCGTGGACAGGGACCGGGCCAAGGAGCACGGCTGGACAGCCGGTTCGCGCTTCACCGCGCACTTCGAGGACGGCAAGGCACGGCAGCTGACCGTCGCCGGTGTCTACGAGGGCAACGACCTGATCAACGGGATCATGCTCGACGACAAGGTCCTCACCCCGCACGTGAAGGACCCGGCCGACATGCAGGTCATGGTCAAGACGGCATCCGGCGCCTCCGACGCGACGAAGGACAGGCTGACCAAGGCCCTCGGCACCAACCCGGCGATCAAGATCCAGGACAAGCAGGACATCTCCAACGACATCGCGAAGATGTTCACGACGATGCTGAACATGCTCTACGGCCTGCTCGGCATGGCGGTGATCGTCGCGGTCCTCGGGGTCATCAACACCCTGGCCATGTCCGTCTTCGAACGCGCCCAGGAGATCGGCATGCTCCGCGCGATCGGCCTGGACCGCAAGGCGGTCAAGCGGATGGTCCGCCTGGAGTCCCTGGTGATCTCCCTGTTCGGCGGCGTGCTCGGCATCGGCCTGGGCGTGTTCTTCGGATGGGCGGCCGGTCAGCTGCTGGGCACGAAGATGCCGACGTACGAACTGGTCCTGCCCTGGGCCCGGATGGCGGTCTTCCTGCTGCTGGCGGGCACGGTCGGCGTCCTCGCCGCCCTGTGGCCGGCCCGGCGCGCGGCGCGGCTGAACATGCTGGCGGCGATCAAGGCCGAGTAACCGTACGGCACGTGATGGAGGGGGCCTCGCAGCCGCGAGGCCCCCCTTTGCCGTAGGCGGTCAGGTGTTCCAGGTGCGGGTGCGCAGCGGCAGGCCGGACGCGCCCGACTCCGGGGTGCGGACCGCCAGGACCTGGTTGACGCCGATCCGGTTGCGTTCGAAGGCGAGCGCGGAAGCGGCCATGTACAGCCGCCAGACGCGGGCCCGGCCGGGGCTGGTGAGGCGGACCGCGCGGTCCCACTCCCCTTCCAGGTTGGCCACCCAGCGGCGCAGGGTGCGCGCGTAGTGCTCGCGGATGGACTCCACGTCCCGCACCTCGAACCCGGCGCGCTCCAGCTGGGTGACGGTGGTGCCCACGGGTGCGAGTTCGCCGTCCGGGAAGACGTAGGCGTCGATGAACTCGTCCACGGAGTACGCCGACTCGTCGTGCTGCGGGCGGCGGGCGATCTGGTGGTTGAGCAGCCGCCCGCCGGGCTTGAGCAGGCCGTGCAGCCGACGGGCGTACTCCAGATACCGCTCGGCGCCCACGTGTTCGGCCATGCCGATGGAGGAGATGGCGTCGAAGGGACCGTCCGCCACGTCCCGGTAGTCCTGGACCCTGATCTCCACCCGGTCGGTCAGCCCCTCGTCGGCGACGCGCTTACGGGCGTACGCCGCCTGCTCCTGCGACAGGGTGATCCCGACGACGCTCACGCCGTGCTCGCGGGCCGCGTGGATCGCCATCGAGCCCCAGCCGCAGCCGACGTCCAGCAGCCGTTGACCGGGCCTCAGACCGAGCTTGACGCAGACGAGTTCGAGTTTGTCCCGCTGGGCGCTCTCCAGGGTGTCACCGTTTTCGGCGGCCCCCCAGTATGCGCAGGAGTACACCATGGACGGCCCGAGGACGATCTCGTAGAAGTCGTTGCCGACGTCGTAGTGATGGCTGATCGCCCGCTTGTCGGTGCGCCGGGTGTGCAGATGCCGGCGCGGCCTGCGGACCTCCTCGCGCGGCGGGGCGGGCGGGACCGGGGGCCCGGCCAGCTTCAGCAGCTCAAGGGCGGCCGCCCGTACGGCGGGCTCGCGCAGGGCCTGGAGGAGGCCGCGGGCGTCCTCGCCGCGCTCCCACACCAGTCCCGCCAGCGCGTCGAGCGCGGTGTACAGGTCGCCCTCGATGCCCAGGTCCCCGGAGACCCAGGCGCGGACGAGACCCAGCTCGCCCGGTTTGAACAGCATGCGGCGCAAGGCCCGGCGATTGCGCACGACGAGCGCCGGCGCGTCCGGCGGCCCGGCCTGCGACCCGTCCCAGGCCCGGATCCGTAGCGGGAGCGGGGCTCCCAGCCCTTGCTCGGCAAGACTCCTCAGCCGCGACGCGGCGTCGGCCATGGCGCACACCTCCAAGACGAGATCCCGGATGCCGGTAACCACGTAAACACCGTTGGCCGTCCGGCGCAGTCCCGCAAAGGAGTTACAACTGGGCAAAACAGCTGTACGGGCCATGCAGATGGCATGCCCGATGGGGTGCGCAGTGTGCGCGAGGCCCCGCCGTCGGTCAAGTCACGACTTGCAGGGGCATGA
Organism: Streptomyces sp. NPDC052107; assembly: GCF_040680215.1. Lineage (NCBI taxonomy): Bacteria > Bacillati > Actinomycetota > Actinomycetes > Kitasatosporales > Streptomycetaceae > Streptomyces > Streptomyces sp. NPDC052107. Next base: position 50,048 of record NZ_JBFAWG010000016.1, on the reverse strand, counting down.
CGTGCATCCGGGGGCCGGGCCGTAATGGATGACATACCCGACTTCCCCTTCTTCTCATCGGATGTGCATTGCCATGGTTCGTCTTTCCAAGTTCCAGCGCCTCGCCCTGCTCGCCGCCTCGACGACGGTGATCACCGGAGGTGTGCTGTCCGCCGGCAGCGCGTTCGCCGCCCCCGCGGCTCCGCATACGGCCGCCGTCACCGCCGCCGGCCGGCCCGACGCCGCCACGCAGTGGAAGGAGGTCACCGACAGCCCGAGCGGCATCACCGTCCAGCTCCCCGGAAAACCCGTGATGCACAAGTACAGCGATCACGGAATCAACAGCCGTGACTACGTGGTGTCGACCGGATACGGCGCCCTGGGCTTCTCGGTCCTCGACGGGCCTGGCAAGGCCCCGACCAAGCCGTGGGACCTCAGGACGGGTCTCAAGGCCGCGGTGGACGGTTACAACGGCACCGATACCAGCCCCCGGCTGCACAGCACCGATGTCCATGCCGGCGACCACTATCTGGAGGCCAAGCTCGTCGGCGCCGACGGCGAGGTGGGGCACATCCGCCTCACCGACCACGGCAAGCAGTTGATCATGGTCATGACCGTCGGCACCGGCAGTCAGCGGGCCACCGTCGACCAGGACTACCGGCAGGTGCTCGACAGCATCAAGGTCCCGGACCACAGCCCCCGGCAGGTCCAGGAACCCGCCGTGGCCACCTGACCGGTGTGCGGACACCGGCCCGGCGGGAGCCGGTGTCCGCACACGCCGAAGGGGCCGCCCGCACCACGGATGGCAGGCGGCCCCTTCGGGGTGTTCAGCAGACCTTGGGTCAGGAGGCCTTGGCCTTCTCCTCGGTCTTGGCGGCGGCGACCGGCGCCGGCTTGGCCGCCTCGTAGAACTCCTCGCGCGGGTTCTCCATGGCGCCCAGGGAGACGACCTCGCGCTTGAGGAACATGCCGAGCGTCCAGTCGGCGAAGACGCGGATCTTGCGGTTCCAGGTCGGCATCGCCATGCCGTGGTAGCCACGGTGCATGTACCAGGCGAGGCGGCCCTTGAGCTTGATCTTCATCTTGCCCATGACGATCATCGCCACGCCCTTGTGCAGGCCGAGACCGGCGACCGCACCCTTGTTGGCGTGCTCGTACTCCTTCTGCGGGAAGCCCCGCATACCGGAGACCACGTTGTCGCCGAGGACCCTGGCCTGGCGCAGCGCGTGCTGGGCGTTCGGCGGGCACCAGGCGTTCTCGTTGCCCGCCTTGCGGCCGACGAGGTCCGGGACCTGCGCGTTGTCACCGGCGGCCCAGATGTAGTCCGTGCCCTTGACCTGGAGCGTGGGCTCGCAGTCGACGTGGCCGCGCGGGCCGAGGGGCAGGCCGAAGCGGGACAGGGCCGGGTTCGGCTTGACGCCGGCCGTCCACACGATCGTGTTGGCGTCGACCTCGAGGCCGTTCTTGAGCACCACGTGGCCGTCGACGCAGGAGTCCATGGAGGTGGAGAGGTAGATCTCCACACCCCGGCTCTCCAGGTGCTCCTTGCCGTACTGGCCGAGCTTGGGGCCGACCTCGGGGAGGATCTTGTCGGCGGCGTCGACGAGGATGAAGCGCATGTCCTCACGGGACACGCTCTTGTAGTACTTGGCCGCGTCCCGGGCCAGGTCCTCGACCTCGCCGATGGTCTCCGCGCCCGCGAAGCCACCGCCGATGAAGACGAAGGTGAGCGCCTTGCGGCGGATCTCCTCGTCGGTCGTGGAGTCGGCCTTGTCCAGCTGCTCGAGGACGTGGTTGCGCAGTCCGATGGACTCCTCGATGCCCTTCATGCCGATGCCCTGCTCGGCGAGGCCGGGGATCGGGAAGGTACGGGAGACCGCGCCGAGCGCGATCACGAGGTAGTCGAAGGGCAGCTCGTACGCCTCGCCCACCAGCGGGGCGATCGTGGCGACCTTGCGGTCCTGGTCGATGGTGGTGACCCGACCGGTGAGGACCTCCGCCTTCGGCAGCACGCGTCGCAGCGGGACGACGACGTGGCGAGGGGAGATGTTGCCGGCGGCGGCTTCGGGAAGGAAGGGCTGGTAGGTCATGTACGACCGGGGGTCGACGACCGTGACGGTCGCCTCTCCGTAGCGCATCTTCTTGAGAATGCGCCGAGCTGCGTACAGGCCTACGTACCCACCGCCTACTACGAGGATCCTGGGACGCTCCGTGGTGCTCATGCCATCGAGTATCCACCCGCCTCCGAGGGGGTGCTCGTGCGCCCCTTCACAAGGTCTGACAGACCCTGTGCTACACTCCGCGACCCGCGTGACGCAGATCATGACCGGCGACGGGAACCGCAGTACGGCCGAGGCCGTTGTCAATGCCGCGTGAGCTGCCTCTCCTGGCCGGCGGGACGGCGGTGAGGGCGCCGTGACGCGACCGGAACAACCCTTTCCGCGGTCGCCCCCACCCTCCATCTGAACATGTTCAAACGACCTTTGGGGCCCCGGAAGGGCCAACCGGCACCCTTTCGTAGCCCGACCGGGCCGAATTCCTTGTGAAGAACTTCACGAACTTTTCCGGAGCGGTCGCGACGAAGGGGCCCCGAAGGGCCCCCCGACACCGCTCAAACGTTATCCGACCTGCTCAGCAGACGGCTACCCACGAGTAACAAAAGAGAGCTACGCCACCGACCAGGCGATGCCGTCGAGGATGTCGTGCTCGCTCACCACGACCTCCTCGGCGCCGATCCGCTCCATGATCGCGAGCAGCACCAGGGCGCCCGCGCCGATGACGTCGACCCGGCCGGGGTGCATGGACGGGATCGCGGCGCGCTCGGCGTGCGTGGAGCGCAGCAGCCACTCGGTGATCTCGCGGACGCGGTCGCGCGAGACGCGGGAGTGGTGGATGCGCGCGGAGTCGTACTCCGGCAGTTCCTGCGCGATGGCCGAGACAGTGGTGACGGACCCGGCGAGGCCCACCAGGGTGCGCGCCTCGCGCAGCGGGACCGTCTCCTCGGCGAGGTCCAGAGCGGCCTCGATGTCGGCCCTCATGGCGGCGATCTGCTCCTCGGTGGGCGGGTCGCTCACCTTGCCGTCGTGCACCAGGTGCCGCTCGGTCATCCGCACACAGCCGACGTCCACGGACCGCGCCGCCCGGACGTGCTCCTCGCCGACGACGAACTCGGTGGAGCCGCCGCCGATGTCCACCACCAGGTACGGCTTGGTGAGGTCGCCCGCCCGTCGCCCACCACCACCCTCAATCGAAGGGCGCTCCGTGCCCCCCTTGTCTTGTCCCTTCAGCTCCTTGGTCGCGCCGGTGAAGGAGAACTCGGCCTCCTGGTCGCCGCTGATCACCTCCGGCTCGGCGCCGAGGATGTCCAGCACGCCGCGCACGAAGTCGTCCCGGTTCTCGGCGTCCCGGGAGGCGGAGGTGGCGACGAACCGCACCTTGGCGGCGCCGAGTTCACGGATGACCCCGGCGTACTCCCGGCACGCGGCGAAGGTCCGCTCCAGCGCCTCCGGCGCCAGCCGGCCGGTGCGGTCCACGTCCTGGCCGAGCCGCACGATCGTCATGCGCCGGTCCAGCTCCAGCAGTTCGCCGGTGGCCGGGTCGACGTCGGCGACCAGCAGCCGGATGGAGTTCGTGCCGCAGTCGACTGCGGCGACCCGGGAGAAGCCCTCCGGAACCATCGGCCGGTACGCGAAGAAACCGCTGCGGACCTCGGTCGGGTCGGTGACGGCACCCTCCTCGCCGGGGTGCTCGTCGGCCGGGTCGGGCGCCTGGAGCGGCTGCACACACGGCCCCTTGCGCCACCACTCCGGCAGCATCGCGATCGCCTCGTCACCGAGCGGGTTCACGCCCGGACCGGCGGCCAGGGAGTGCGCGACCAGCACGTGCAGGCACTTCACGCGGTCCGGCATGCCGCCCGCGCTGGGGAAGCCCTCCAGGACCTCGATCTCGTCCCGGCGCCGGATGTAGTCCTCGTGCGCGGCCCGATAGGCGGCGGCCAGTTCCGGGTCGGTCTGCAGCCGCTCCGTCATCTCCTTCATGACGCCGTCCGCCTCCAGCGTCCCGATCGCCGAGGCGGCGCGCGGGCACGTCAGGTAGTACGTCGTCGGGAAGGGCGTGCCGTCGGGCAGCCGGGGTGCCGTCTCCACGACGTCCGGCTGACCGCACGGGCAGCGGTGTGCGATGGCCCGCAGACCCCGCGGCGGGCGGCCGAGTTGCTGCTTGAAGGCCTCGACGTCGGCGTCGGTGGGCTCGGTGCGCTCAGTGGGCGGCGGGGGCGTTTCCATGACTGCTTTTTCGTCAGGCTTTCTGTCGGTTCACTGGTCGGAGGCGTCGGACTTGTCGACGCCGTCCCAGACGTTCGCGTACCAGGGCCGGCGGGCGGCCCCGAGGTCGGCACGGGACTGCTTGGCCGCGCCCGGGTCGATCACCACGTACCCGGTCTCCCCGGGCATCACATAGTGCAGCCGGCGCCGGATCTGCTGCTCGGCGTAGGAGTCGTCCTGCCAGCGCGCCTTGAGGTCGCGCAGCTGCTCGACCCGCTTGCGGGCCTGCTCCTGCTGCCGCTGGAGGTCGGAGATCTGCGCGCGCTGGGAGACGTACTGGCGCATCGGGTAGGCGAGCGCGACGATCAGCGAGCACAGCACCAGCGCGAGCAGCGCCGCGCGGCCGGTGAGCCGGGAACGGCGGGCCTGGCGCCTGGTCTGGGAGCGGTACACGCGAGCCGCCGTCTGCTCGCCGAGCAGCCGCAGCCTGGTCGTGGTGGAGAAACGGTCCCGGTCCTTGACGGCCATCTGGCTTCTCCCGCCTCCCCTTGCCGGTGTCCTTCATACGTGCGTACGTCCCCGGACACGGTACGGGACCGGGTACGGGGACGTACGTACGACTGGCTAAGACTTGGCCCGGGTTGGCTCAGCCCTTGGAGATCTCGTGGTTGCCCTTGAAGCGCGGGAACGCGCTGCGGCCGGCGTACACCGCGGCGTCGTCGAGGATCTCCTCGATGCGCAGCAGCTGGTTGTACTTGGCGACGCGCTCGGAGCGGGCCGGGGCGCCCGTCTTGATCTGGCCGCAGTTGGTGGCGACGGCGAGGTCGGCGATGGTGACGTCCTCGGTCTCGCCGGAGCGGTGGGACATCATGCACTTGAAGCCGTTGCGCTGGGCCAGCTCGACGGCGTCCAGGGTCTCGGTCAGGGAGCCGATCTGGTTGACCTTGACCAGCAGGGCGTTGGCGGTGCCCTCCTCGATGCCGCGGGCGAGGCGCTCGGGGTTGGTGACGAACAGGTCGTCGCCGACCAGCTGGACCTTGTCGCCGAGACGGTCGGTGATGACCTTCCAGCCGGCCCAGTCGTCCTCGAACAGCGGGTCCTCGATGGAGACGAGCGGGTAGGCCGCGACGAGCTCCTCGTAGTACTCCGTCATCTCGGCGGCGGAGCGCTCCTTGCCCTCGAAGAGGTACTTGCCGTCCTTGTAGAACTCGGAGGCGGCCACGTCGAGCGCGAGGGCGATCTGGTCACCGGGGACGTACCCGGCCTGCTTGACGGCCTCGAGGATGAGGTCGAGGGCCTCGCGGTTGGAGCCCAGGTTCGGGGCGAAGCCGCCCTCGTCGCCGAGGCCGGTGGACAGGCCCTTGGACTTCAGGACGGACTTGAGGGTGTGGTACACCTCGGCGCCCCAGCGCAGGGCCTCGGAGAAGGACTCCGCGCCGATCGGGGCGATCATGAACTCCTGGATGTCCACGTTGGAGTCCGCGTGCGAGCCGCCGTTCAGGATGTTCATCATCGGCACCGGCAGCAGGTGCGCGTTGGGGCCGCCCAGGTAGCGGAAGAGGGGGAGGTCGGACGCCTCGGAGGCGGCGTGGGCGACGGCGAGGGAGACGCCGAGGATGGCGTTGGCGCCGAGGGAGCCCTTGTTGTCGGTGGCGTCCAGGTCGAACATGGCCTGGTCGATCAGGCGCTGCTCGGTGGCGTCGTAGCCGACCAGCTCCGGGCCGATCTGTTCGATGACGGCGAGGACGGCCTTCTCGACACCCTTGCCCTGGTAGCGGTTCGGGTCGCCGTCGCGGAGCTCGATGGCCTCGAAGGCGCCGGTGGAGGCGCCGGACGGGACGGCGGCACGACCCGTGCTGCCGTCGTCGAGGCCGACCTCGACCTCGACCGTGGGGTTGCCTCGGGAGTCCAGGATTTCCCGGGCTACGACGACGTCGATGGACGGCACGAGCATCTCCTTCTTGGATGTGACGCTGGAAGTGCGGGGCTTTGTGCCTTACGGCTGTGCCTTGCGACTAGAGCCTAACCGTCCCCGGGGCGTCGGCCACCGACCGACCGTCCCGTGGACAGGGAGAGACACGCAGACGGTACCCATTGTTCATCCACGGAACAAAGAGGCCTGCCGGTGAGGCCCTGCTGAAGAGTGGGGAAACAGCGCGCGGAAACGAAAGACCCCGCCCCGGCGCGTACGGGGGAACACGCGCCGGGGCGGGGAGTCCATGGGGACGGGGTGGCCCTCACGAGGCCCTCAGTGTGCGGGCCGGGGACGTGAGGGCACTGTGAGCCCGTTCGGAGCCAGGTGTCACTTCAGGTGCAGCTGCTGGCCCGGGTAGATGAGGTCGGCGTCCTGGACGATGTCCTTGTTCAGCTTGAACAGCTTCTGCCAGCCGCCCGCCACGTGGTGCTTCTCGGCGATGGCGCTGAGGGTGTCGCCCTTGACGACCTTGTACTCGCCGTCGCCCTTCTCGACCTTCTTGCCGGCCGGGGTGGTGACGGTCTTGCTCGCCGACGGGGCCGTGCGCGTGGTGGAGCGGGAGGCGGCCTGGTCGGTGGAGCGGGTGGTAGTGCTCTTGGTCGTGGTGCTCTTGGTGGCCGCCGGGGCGGAGCCGTTGTACGGCGTGCTCGACAGGCCCGTGCCACAGACCGGCCAGGCACCCTTGCCCTGGCCCGCGAGGACCTTCTCGGCGATGGCGATCTGCTGCGCCTTGGTGGCGAGGTCGGCACGCGCGGCGTAGGCGGTGCCGCCGTACGCGGCCCAGGTGGAGTTGGTGAACTGCAGGCCACCGTAGAAGCCGTTGCCGGTGTTGATGGACCAGTTGCCGCCCGACTCGCACTGGGCGACCTTGTCCCACTCGGAGGCGGTGGCGGCGGAGGCGTTGCCGGCCGCCATCAGCGGGGCGGCGACGGCGGCGCCGGTGACACCGGCGAGCGTGATGGCGCGGACGGCCTTGGACGGACGACGGTGCTTGCCCTTGCCGGAGAACAGCATGGATCGATCCCCTCACCGACGCCTGCGAGGTGAGCTGTCGGGTTCGGGCCGGTTGAGTTGCCCGGCCGCGCACTCGGTTGTCCGAGGGCGCGGCTTCACCCCAAGCCGGTCCAGCGTCAACCGCTGGGCCCGGCGCTTACCTTGGGTCCCCCGCTCCTGCCTACGGCGCTTGACGCGACGACTGTTCCCGGGCATCCACTGGCAGGATTCGGCGTTGCGGTTGCCGGGGCTCGTGGTGACGAGCGGTCCTGACCGTAGACATGCGATCGTCGGATTTTCAAAGACGATCAGGGCTTCTGAGACTCATCCCACACTTTCACCAAACCGGACATCGGTGGCGAAGTGGGGCGTCAATTCCCGCTAGTCGTCGCCGTTTTCGGCATGGACTTTCAGGGTCTGACCGGCGGCGATGTGGTCCGGGTCGGCACCGATGACCTTCTCGTTGGCGGCGTAGAGCGCATGCCATCCGCCGTCGACGTCAAGGGATTCGGCGATGGAGGCGAGGGAGTCGCCCTCACGGACTGTGTAGGCGTCCGGTCCATGGCCGGCGTGACGGCCGGAAGATGTGGCGTTCTGACCGCTTGTCACGCTTTCGTCCGCGCTCTCGCCACGGTGACGTCCGCCACTGCCGAGCGCACCGGTGTCGACCAGGCTCCAGGAACCGGCACTCTGCTGGTAATTGTCCGGGTTGTCGGCGCTCGGGGTTGCCGTGGGAGAGCTGTCGCCTCCCTGTGAACTTCCGCCGTCGAGCGAGCCGGACTTGTCAGTCTTGTCGGACTTCGGGGTGCTGGTCCCGGTGGAGTCTCCGGTGCCGCCCGGGCTCCCGGTGGCGTGCTCGCTCGCGCCCGGGCCCGGTGTGGCGCTCTCGTCCGAGGAGGAGCCGGTGGAGTCCGAGCCGGAAGAGCCGGAGGCGGAGTCCGGGGAGGACGAATCCGGCAGACCGGACGAGTCGGAGTGGCCGGCCGAGCCGGACGCGTCACCCGAACCACCGATGCCGCCGACGCCGGGGTCGACGTCGACCGAACCGGAGTGGGAGGTCAGCCCGGCGGTCAGCGCGCACATGGTCCACGGCTTGGTGCCCTGGTCGGCGAGGATCTTCTCGGCGACGGATATCTGCTGCGAGCGGCTGGCCTGGTCGGCGCTCTCGGCGTACTGCGTGCCGCCGTACTTGTCCCAGTCGTCCTGCGAGATCTGCAGACCGCCGTAGTAGCCGTTGCCGGTGTCCGCACTCCAGGAGCCGCCGCTCTCGCACTCGGCGACCTTGTCCCACGTGGTGCCGTCGGCCGCGTTGGCGCTCGCGGCGCCGAGCAGCGGGATGGCGATGGCGGAGCCGGTCACGCCGGCCGCGACGAGGAGGGCCGGAGCCTGACGGGGGCGACGGTGACGACCGTTCCCGGAGAGCATGCGGAAGCCTTTCGTGCGACAGCAGGACCGGCGGGCGAAGTAGTGCCTCTCGCCACGCTGATGGGTGAACGTATCGGCAGACGATCACTTGTCACAAGTTCATGCCGCGCAGATCACGTGAAGATCACAGAGTTGAATGTTTGCCGTCTCCTGCAGTGCGGTGACCGATCGCCCCCTCCTGCCCGCTTTGTCACCCGTCGGGAACGGCGATGCCTCACGTCCCGTGCGGGGGGGGCCGCAACCATGGACTCGACATGCCCCGGGGGGCTTCCCGTCCAGGAGGACACGATGGCGCGGCACACCCGGCTGCCCGGTGAGTCCGCGGACTACCTCGCCGCACGCGAGGAACTCCGCGACGCCGAGATCGAACTCATGCGCCACCGCGAGAAGGTCGCGGCCCTGCGCAGGGCGCTCCCGCAGGGCGCCGACGTCGACGACTACGTCTTTCTCGAAGGCCCCGCCGACCTCGACGCGGGCGACACGCCCGTCCGCGAGGTCAGGCTGAGCGAGCTGTTCACCGGCCCCGGCCGGCCGCTGATCGTCTACCAGTTCATGTACGGCAAACGGCAGACCGACCCGTTTCCGATGTGCACCCTGTGGATCGACGGCTTCAACGGCGTCGCCCACCACGTCGGCCGGAACGCCGACCTCGTCGTCCTCGCGGCCGCCGACCCGCCCACCCTGCGCCGGCACGCCCGAGCCCGCGGCTGGTCCCGGCTGCGCCTGCTGAGCGCCGGGGACAGCACCTTCAAGTACGACCTGGGCAGCGAGGACGAGGATGGTGTCCAGGACTCCACCGTCTCCGTCTTCACCCGGGACGCGGACGGCACGGTCCGCCACTTCTACTCCGCCCACCCACGCATGTCCGAGGACATCGACCAGCGCGGCATCGACCTCCTCAACCCGGTCTGGCACCTCCTCGACCTGACGCCGGGCGGCCGTGGCGACTGGTTCGCGGGCCTGGACTACTGATCGCCGGTGCCCGCCCGGACCGGCGCGAACTCCACGGGCAGGGTGCGCAGGCCCCGCATGATGAGCCCGCCGCGCCACCGCAGGTCGGCCGGATCGACGGCGAGCCGCAGGTCGGGCAGGCGGGTGAGCAGGGTGGCGAGCGCGGTCTGGCCCTCCAGCCGGGCGAGCGGCGCGCCGAGGCAGTAGTGGACGCCATGGCCGTATCCGAGGTGCTGGTTATCGCGGCGGGCGAGGTCCAGCACGTCCGGGTCGGCGAACCGCTCCGGATCCCGGTCCGCCGCAGCGAGCACGACGAGCACCGGATCCCCCGGCGCGATGTCCTGCCCGCCGATGGTGAGCGGCTCGGTGGCGAACCGCCAGGTCGCCACTTCCACCGGGCCGTCGTAGCGCAGGAGTTCCTCCACTCCGGTCTCCAGCAGGTCTCTTTCCCGCCGGGCCAGGGAGTCCTGGAGACGCTCGCGCTGCTCGGGGTGGGTGAGCAGGGCGTAGGTGCCGTTGCCGATCAGGTTCACGGTGGTCTCGAAGCCGGCGAACAGCAGGATGAAGGCCATCGCCGCGGCCTCGTTCACGGTGAGGTGCTCGCCGTGGTCGGAGGCGCGGATGAGACCGGAGATGAGGTCCTCGCCGGGCGCGGGCTCGGCGGGCAGCGCCTCGCGCTTCTTGTGGATCAGCTCGGCGAGGTATCCGCGCATCTTCTTCACCGACCGTGCGACCCCGCCCCGCGGCCCTCCGCCGTGCCGGATCATCATGCCCGCCCAGTCCCGGAAGTCGTCCTGGTCCTCGCGCGGGACGCCGAGCAGGTCGCAGATGGCGTAGATGGGCAGCGGGAAGGCGAACTCGTGGATGAGGTCGGCGGAGCCTTGCGCCGCGAACCGGTCGATGAGGTGGTCGGTCAGCTCCTGCACCCGGGGCGCGAACTCGGCGACCCGGCGCGGGGTGAACGCCTTGCTGACCAGCCGCCGCAGCCGGGTGTGGTCCGGCGGGTCGATGTTCAGCAGATGGGTCATCAGCTCGGCCTTGCGCTCGCCGGGGATGCCGGTCTTGCCCTTGGCGTGCGCGGGCTCGTCGTGATGCGCCGGGTTCTTGCTCAGCCGCTGGTCGGCGAGGGCCTGCTTGGCATCGGCGTACCGGGTGACCAGCCAGGCCTCGACACCGCTGGGCAACCGCGTCCGGTGCACCGGCGCATGCTCACGCAGCCAGGCGTAGGCGGGGTAGGGGTCGGTGGCGAACTCCCAGGTGAACAGGGTGGGAGCGGAGTCCGGGGCCGGGTCGGGGGCGGTCTGGGGGTGGGGCTGGTCGGTCACTCTTCGACCGTATCCGGATCCGCGTGGACCTCCGCGTCCCGGTGGCCGCCGGGAGCCGTGGGTATCGCCTCGGGGGCGTCTCCCTCCGCCAGGTCCCGGTGGGCCTCCGCGTCCTGGTGGCCGCCGGGGGCCGCTATCGCCTCGGGGGCTGTTCCTTCCGCCTCCCGGATGGCGTCCCGGTACGCGCGCGCCGCCGCGCGCAGGGCCGCCTCCGGATCCACACCCTCCGTCTCGGCGCGGGCCGCCAGGGCCAGCAGCTGGTAGCCGATGCCCTCTCCCTCGGGGAGCGGCACGTCGAGGCCCGCCGTGCGCGCGCGGGAGGCGAGCTTGGCGGCGAGGGCCAGGCCGGGCTGGCCGAGCGGGACGCCCTCCGTGACCGAGGCGCGGTGCTTCTCCTCGGCCTTGGTGCGCAGCCAGTGCGCCTTGACGTCCTCCGGCGTCTCGGCCTTCTCGTCGCCGAAGACATGCGGGTGCCGGTGGACGAGCTTGGCGACGATGCCGCCGGCCACATCGTCGACGGAGAACGGCGCCTCCGGGTGCTCCTCGGCGATCCGGGAGTGGAAGACGACCTGGAGCAGGACGTCGCCCAGCTCCTCGCGCAGCTCCTCGCGGTCGCCGGCCTCGATCGCCTCGACCAGTTCGTACGCCTCCTCGATGCCGTACTTGGCGAGGCCCTCGTGGGTCTGCCGGGACGACCAGGGGCATTCGGCGCGGATGCGGTCCATGACCTGCACGAGGTCCAGCAGACGGGCGCCGGGCAGGTCGTAGGAGGCCGGGAGCAGTTCCAGCTCGGGCATGGTGACGCGGCCGGAGCCGGCCAGCCGGGCCAGGCCGTCGGTGAGCGCGGGCTCCCCCTCACCGGTGGCCACGACCACCACCGTCCGCCCGCCGGCGCAGGCGTCGATGAGCTCCTGCGCGGTGGGGGACGCCTCCGCCACCGCTATGCCGGCCTCGCGCAGATACGGCAGCTGCGGATGCGCTCCGTCCGCGCACAGCACGGCGTCGGCGGCGCGCAGGGCCTGCCAGGCGGGCCAGGACAGCAGGCCGGGCGCGACGCGGTGGCTGGTGGTGAGCAGGACGATGCGGCCGGGGTCGGCGGCGGGGGTGAGGTCGGAGCTGGATGCGTTCACGATCCGAACGTAACCCACGGCGGCGAGGAGCGGATTTGGTTATCCACAGGGCGGGGACGATCGTGTGATCGTAGGGCCGGAACCCGCTCGGTTGCCCGAGCCCGGCCGGTTCCCTGCCGTACCGTTCCGGCGCCCGGCCCGGCCCCTCGCTACGCCGTCACCGGCTGCCCGCCCGACGCCGTCGTGACCTCCCGTACCCACGGCGTCTTGGCGTCCACGCGGCTGCTCTTCTGCACGTCCCAGGTGCCGTAGCGCGGGTTGAGGTCGATGTGGAGTTCCTGGGACGCCTTGGACAGTGCCTTCCAGAAGGCGGGCTGGCTGGTGTCGGTGCCGAGCCGGTCGGCCAGCTTCTGCGCCTCCAGCTGGAGCCGGAGGTTGTCGTCGAGGCGGGCCGGGGCGATGCCGTACTTCTGCAGCCAGGCGATCTGCAGCCCCTTGAGGCCGCCGGCCTGCTGCTCCAGCCCGGCGCGCATCTGCTGGACCTCCTCGCGGCTGACCGCGATGCCCGCGTCCTGCGCGGCGCGGTGCAGCACCCGGTCGAGGACCATGTTGTGCAGGGTGTCCCGGGTGAGGCTGCTGGTGGAAGCCAGGACCTGCTGGTACTGGGTCTCGTCCGGCACCGCGGCCCGCTGTGCCCTGCGGACCTCGTCGACCCGGCTCTCCAGCTGTGCGACGGTGATCCGCTGTCCTCCCACGACGGCTGCGGCGCCCGGGTGGGCGTTGTTTCCGCAGGCGGTCAGCAGGGGTGCCACGGCGGCGATCGCGGCGGTGAGGACGAGCGCGGTGCGACGGCGGCGGTGCAAGGAAACCTCCAAGGGGAGATTGTGCGACGGTGCACAAAGTCTTGCGGTGATCGATGTTAGGCAGTGGGGAGGCCTGGGCCAACCCATTCGACCAACGATTCGCGCGCGCTTCGGGCACCGTCGCGCCGCCGCTATGGGCTCAGCAGAAGTGAGTCCCGCCCCTGGTGCGTGTCCGATGCCGATGCCGATGCCGTGCCACGGGAGTTCACAGGACCCTCCCGGGCAACGGCATGGTCAACCGCGCACCTGCCCCAGCCATTGCAGGGTGCGCCGGATCTCCATGGCCATCGGATAGCCGGGGCCGTGCAGACGTTCCACGTCCATCAGCAGCCGGGCGAGGGTGTCGTGGGCGGACGGCCGGTCGCCGAGAGCGAGCAGCAGATGGCCGATGCGCCGGCGGACGTCGTGGGCGAGCTGCGGGTCGCCGGAGACGTACTGGTTCTCGTAGTACGGCAGCAGCGCGCGGTACTCGGCGAGCGCCGCCGCCGGCTGGCCCAGCTGCTCCAGGCACTGTGCGGCCTCGTAGCGGTAGCGCAGGGACTGCGGGTCGGCCTGGCCGGCCTCGGCGGCGCGTTCGTCGGCGAGGCGGCGCAGTTCGGGCAGCGCGCGCCGGTACTGGCCGTCGTCCATGAGGGTGGCCGCGTACTGCTTGCGCAGGGTGCGTACGACCGGGGAGTGCTCGCCGTGCTGCTCGGCGGCGGCGGGCAGGATCGCGCCCAGGATGTCCACGGCCTGGGTGATGCGCCCCTCGCCCAGCAGCCGCTTGACCTCGTCCACGGCGGCGGCGACGTCGGGCTTCTCGGCCACCGGCGGCGGCGCGACGGGGGCGGGCTGGGGCGCGGGGGTTCGCGCGCGGTCCGGCCAGGGGGCGTGCGGTCGCAGAAAGGGGCGCGTGGGGTCCAAGGGCGCCCCGGTGGGCATACCGCGCGCCGGCAGGAGCGCCGCCAAGTCCTCGTAGACCTCCTGCGCGGACGCCGGCCGGTGCTGCGGGTCCTTGGCGAGCAGGCGCAGCACGAGCGTCTCCAGCGCCTCGGGGACCTCGGGGCGGATACGGCGTACGGGCAGCGGGGGCTCGTACAGGTGCCGGTGCAGCACCCCGAGCGCCGTCGAACCCGCGAACGGCACGTCGCCGCTGAGCAGTTCGTGCATCAGAACGCCGAGCGCGTACAGGTCGGTGTACGGGCCGACCGCCCCGCCCATCGCCTGTTCCGGCGCCATGTAGGCGGGCGAGCCGATCGGGGAGCCGGTGTGGGTGAGGCGGGTGGTGTCGGAGTCCATGACGGACGCCACGCCGAGGTCGAGCACGGTGACCGTGCCGTCCTGCTTCACCATCACGTTGCGCGGCTTGAGGTCGCGGTGCACGATCGGCACGGCGTGCACGGCGCTCAGTACGGCGCACAGTTGCGCGGCCACCGCGACCGCCCACTGCCACGGGTACGGATCGTGCTCGGCGAGATGGTCGGACAGGTCGGCGCCGTCGACGTACTGCATGACGAGGAACAGCTCCTCGCCCTCGCTGCCCGCGTCGTGCACGGTCACCAGACCGGGGTGGTCCACCTGCGCGGTCACCCGGCACTCGCGCATGAACCGGCGGCGCAGTTCGTCCGCCTCCTGGCCCGCCACTTTGTCGGGGCGCAGCAGCTTGACCGCCACACGCCGGTCCAGCCGCCGGTCGTACGCCGTCCACACCTGGCCCATGCCGCCCTGTCCGATGAGCGTGGACAGTTCGTACCGGCCGGAGACGACACGTCCTGTCGCCACGGTCACCTTCCGCCCTCATGGCCGTCGGGCCGGCCGTGCTGCTGCCCGTCGTGCTTGCGCAGGTAGTCGCTCAGTTCGTCCAGTTCGGCGCGCACCTGGTCGATGTGGCTGGGCGCCGGGCGCTGCGGCGGCGGGGTGGTCAGCGGCGGCTGGGGCACGGGCGTGTGCGGCACCGGGGGCGGGGTGTGCGAGGCCGGCGGGAAGGGCGTGTCGCGGCCCGCCCGGCCGATCGGCACGGTCGCCGCCGTGTACGGGTTCGCGGGGCCCGGATAGGCGTACCCGGCCTGTCCGGCCCGCTGCGCCTCGTATGCCCGCTGCCGCAGCGAGAAGTGGCGGATCTCCGCGGCGAGGTAGTACGCGATCGCGGCCACCAGCGTGCCGAGCAGCAGGAGCATGCCGAAGTAGCCGGCCGCGGTGTGGATCTCGTCACCGGGCTCGGTGCCTATCAGCACCAGGCTGAGGACGTCGGCGACCATCGCGGCGACGAACAGGACCCAGTCCAGCGACCGTCGTGTGACGATCGCCAGCCGCAGCAGCATCACCCAGGCCAGGAGGCCGATGCTGAAAAACCCGATCGCCACGAACAGCACACGCAGCAGAACCAGCCACGCGGTGTGCGGCGGCTGCTTCACCGGCTGTCCGTAGCCGAGGCCTTGCATGACTGCTCCTGATGCCTGATGTGGGCGTGCGTGTCCGACCGGCGTGCTCCGTCGGGCGGAGAACGCCGGTCGTCCGATTGTCGCTTCGAGCATATGACCCGACACCGACAAGGACACGGACAAGCGTCCCTGTTGTACCGAACCGTTGTCCGCCGTACACCCGCGAACCCCGACCGGCACGGCCGCCGGCCGGCGATCCACGGTCCGCATGACGCCATCGGCCGGCGGCAGGAACGGGGCGCGAACGGCCCGCGGCCCGCGGCCCGCGGTCAGTCGGGCGCCACCGTGCCGTCGGTGAGCCCGTCGTACATCCCTCGCACGAGTTGTTCCCCGAGCCGGCTCGCGTGGCGCAGCGCCCGCTCGAACTCGTCGAGCGCGCGGAAGCGTGCGCCGTAGCGCCGCTGTTCGTCCAGCGAGAGCCTGGGCAGCTGCAGACGGCGCACGTCCAGCCGGGTCGCGGTGGAGGCGTAGCTGCTGGCCTGCCGGTTGTTCGCGGTGCCACGCAGGAACCCGGCGAGGAACCAGGGGTCGAGCGCCGTGCGATCGGGGCGCAGCAGCACGAGGTTGCGCCCCAGGGCGGCGCCCCCCGTCGCCTCGTCGATCACGCGCGCCACCGAGCCGCCGCCCAACACCGGTACGACGACGTCACCCGGCTCGGTCAGCACCGCCTCCTCCTCGCTCTCCGGAAGCGTCCCGGAGGGCGCCGTGCCGGCGAGGACGTCGTGGTCGGTGAGCACGGGCACGCGCGCGTGGCCGCCGTTTCCGCCGGTGCGCATCACCAGCGCGCCCCCGCGCGCGAGTTCACCGATGGTGGTGAGCGGCCAGCGCGCGCCCGGCGCGGGGGCGGCGGGCGGCGGAGTGAGCTCGCCGGTCAGACGCAGGGTCGTGCCGAGGCGCTCGCGCACCACCGTGAGCTGCTCCGCGCCGTCGGCCACGGCCGCCGGCGGCAGATGGCGGGCGGGCGCGAGGTCGACGTCGTCGTCGAGGAGTTCGATGACCGGCACGGAACGGGCGAGCCCCGGCCGCTCCGCCGGCCGCCCCTCGCGTTCGAAGGCACGCCAGGCGTCCAGTACCGCCTCGCGCACCGCCGGCCAGTCCGGGCCGCCGCGCCCCTCCCCGGCGAACCTCCCGGTGTCCACGAGCAGCACCTCGGGCGACGCCGGCGTCCGGTCGGGCCGGCGCAGCACCCACACGTGCAGCGGGATGTTGTACGGCGGCGCCGCCCCCACCGGCAGCGCGACCACCGCCCTGAGCGCGCCCCGGCGCAACAGGTCGGCGCGGATCCGGCGCCCGGAGCGGCGGGAGGCGGCGGCCGGCGGCATGAGCAGCACGGCGGATCCGCCGTCGGCCAGCCGGGCCAGCGCATGCTGCACCCAGGCGAGTTCGGACTCGGAACGGGCCGGGAAACCGTACTCCCAGCGGGGGTCGTAGGCGAGCTCGTCGTGACCCCAGTTGCGCTCGTTGAACGGCGGATGGCACAGCACCGCGTCGGCGCGCAGCTCCGGGTAGGCGTCGGCGCGCAGGGTGTCGCCGGCCGCGCCGCGCACGCCGGCCCGGGAGTGCAGCGCCAGCCGCAGCGCGGTGAGCGCGGCCAGGTCGGGCGCGCTGTCCTGGGCGTACAGCTCCTGGCCGGGGCGGGTGTCGACGGCCCGCAGCAGGGCGCCGGTGCCGCAGGCGGGGTCCAGGACGGTACGGGCGGGGCCCGCGAGGTCGGCCATGAGACCGGCGAGTTCGGCCGGGGTGAGCGTGTACTGGCGGGGGTTGGCGTCCAGGTGCCGGCCCAGCAGGAACTCGAAGGCCTGCCGCGCCCCGATCTCGGCGGCCAGCTCGGCGGCACCGCGCAGGAGGGGGGCGGAGGGGAGGAGTTGGGGGCCGGTGGGGGTGCGGGGGGTGGGGGTGGCCGGGGTGGAGGTGGGGGTGCCGTGAATGGCGGGGGTGTTGTGAACAGCTGGTAGGGTGTTCACAGGCTGGCCCGTCAATGAGGAGTTCACAGCGGGTGTTGGGAGCGCTGGGTTCACATCCGGCGCCATCCGGTCAGGGTTCACACCGGGTGCCACCGAATCCGAGTTCACACCAGATGCGCCGGGGCCGGCGTTCACACCGGACGGGCCGGGGCTTGCGTTCACACCAGGCGCCCTGCCACCGACGTTCACACCAGGTCCGGCAGAGGCACCGTTCACACCCTCCGCGCCGCCGGACGTGTTCACACCCGCCCCCGCCCCGACACCGCGCCCGCCGCGCCCAGCACGCCCCGGCACGCTGCCGAAACGCGCCGTCAGTACCTGCTCCAGCGCGCCAGGCAGGATCGCGGCGAGGCGCGCGTCGGAGCCGGCACTGGCGTCGAGCCAGACGGTGGGGCGCTCGTGGATCAGCAGCAGGGCGCAGCCCGCGTGGACCAGGGCGGTCAGCGGGCCCTCGGGGTGTCCGGCGAGCTGCTGCCAGACGCGTTCCCGAAGCGGGACCTCGGCGAGTTTGCCCTGCTTGCGCAGCCAGGCCTCGACCTCGGCGAGCGCGAAGGACGGGCTGGTCTCGGTGCCGCCGACCGGTTTGGGGAAATCGGCGTGCCGACGGCGCCAGTTGCTGACGGCAGCCCGGCCCACTCCGGCGAGCCGGGCGATACCGGCCGCGGTCACCTCTGTCGCGTTGTCCTGCACCGGCTCCGCTCCCCTCGTCCGTGTGTGCGCCGAGCATACCGGCGTACACATGATCCGTGCATTCACGCCGTGTACTCATTAAATCTCGTGAACCGTGTTGACTCGGTTCACAGTCCCTGGTCTTATTGACCCAGCGAACGAGCGGCCACCGGAGGGGGAGGCCGCCGCTTTGGGAGGGATTCGCCATGGGCATGAAGGCCAAGGTCTCGCTGGGCGCCGTCGTGGGCGTCGTCGTCATCGCCGCCGTGTCGGCGAACGCCGGCAGCAACGGCAAGGACGGCGGCTCCGGCGGCAGCGACAAGGGCTCTTCCGCCTCCGCCAAGCACACCCCCGGCGGCACCAAGGACAAGAAGGGCTCGGGGGCCGGACAGGCAGCCGAAAAGAAGAAGGCCGCCATCGCCGGAGACGGCGAGTACCAGGTCGGCTCGGACGTGAAGCCGGGCACGTACCGCACGACCGGCAACTCCGACGGCATGTGCTACTGGGAGCGCGCCAAGGACGCCAAGGGCGAGATGGACTCGTTGCTGGCCAACGACAACGTCAGCGGCACGAGTTACGTGACCATCAAGCCCACCGACAAGATCTTCAAGTCCAGCGGCTGCAAGGACTGGGAGGCCGTCGACCCCAAGGCGAAGGGCACGCCCTCCTCCTCGATGGACGGCGACGGCGGCATGTTCAAGGTCGGCACGGACATCGCGCCGGGCACCTACAAGTCGACCGGCAACGCCGACGACTCCTGCTACTGGGAGCGCACCAAGGACGCCGAGCACGGGCTGAACTCGATCATCGCCAACAACAACGTGACCGGCACGGCCGTCGTCACCATCAGCCCGAGCGACGCCTACTTCAAGACCACCGGCTGCGGCGACTGGAAGAAGGCGGCCTGAGCCGGCCCTTCCCACCGCCGCTCACCGAACACCGCGCACCAACCTACGCACCGCGCGCCGCTCGCCAACCGCGCACCGCGTAGCAAGCACAAGGCACCGCGTACGACAATCACGCACCGCACACCGCTCACCGAACCAGTCCCACCGGCTCCGCCTGCCCGGGCCCGGCCCCGGGTCGGCCGGACCGGTTCCGGACCCCGTACGGCATGCCGTACCCACCTCCCCGTAACACCCAGCTCTGAAGGACTGTCATGCGCCTCACCCTCCCTGTCGCCACGCTGCTCGCCGTCGCGGCGCTCCCGCTGGCCCTCACCGCATGCTCCGCCGGTTCGCCCTCCGACACCGGCGGGGGTAGCTCCAAGCCGGCCAGGGCCAAGGACCTGAACGCCGGTCTCGCCACCGGTACGCAGTTGAAGAAGGCGCTGGCGCCCGCGTCGGCCTTCCCGGGCGGGTTCACCTCCGAGGCCGACGGCGCCTCGGACAGCGGCGGCCAGTTCCTCTCCCCGTCCGCCCGGAGCACCGCGAAGCCGAACTGCACCAGGCTGGAGAGCACGTCCTGGATCCAGGTGACCGGGTTCAAGGGGGGCGTGTCGTTCGCGCAGAACGACTACGTGAACCACGACAAGACCGAGGAAGTGGCCCAGGAGATCGACGCGTTCCAGGGCACCACCGCGAGCGCGGTGCTGAAGCAGCTGCAGACCGTCGCCGCCGAGTGCGCCACCTTCACGGACACCGACGCGCACGCCAAGGTGAAGCTCACGGGCAGTTCCACGGCCGGGCTCGGGGACGAGGCCTACACGATGACGCTGACGAGCGGCGCCTGGGAGAACGGCTCCACGCTCATCGCGGCTCGTTCGGGCAACTCCGTGATCACCGTGCTGTCCACGGCGGGCGCCGACGACGGAGCGGCCACCGCGAAGAAGGTGACGACGCAGATCCTGGGCAACCTGAAGGCCCTGAAGACCGCCTGACCGGGGGTGTGGATGCGGCACCCGCTCACAGCGGGTGCCGCATCCACACGTCGGGCTCGACGTAGACGGCGTATCCGCGCTCCGGTTCGCAGCGGACCGGGACCAGTGCGCCGGGCGCGTCGGCTGCGGTGCCGAACGGCAGCCCGGTCCAGCGGCGCCACTCCCCCAGCGAGGCACCCTCGGGGTCCATGAGCACCGGTCTGCGCAGGTGCCGGCCGACGGACCGCAGGAATCCGCAGAACAGGTCCAGCCGCTCCTGGCCCTGTATTTCCCGCAGGTCGACGTCGAAGTCGACTTCCTCCGCCCCGAGGAAACGGGAGACGGCCAGCATCCCGGGCACCGGCCACACCCGCAGTTGCGGGCACTCGGCGCCGAGGGGCCGGCCTAGCACGTGCGCGGCGCGCGGCAGGGGGCGTACGGCGGCACCCTCCAGGTACTCGTGCCGCCGGCCATTCGCCACGACCAGGCCGAGGAGGGCCTGCCAGTCCTCGGCCGAGGTGCCGGGCACGCGCAGGTCGGGCAGCGCGCCCATCTCCTCGCAGTCGAACCAGCCGGAGACGTCCTCCCACCGCAGATCCCGCATCCCGGCATGCTGCCCGCCGGCCCGCACCGGCGCATCCGGGTTTCGTAGGCCCCCTCGGTACGGCTCAGCGGCCCCGGGTCAGCGGGCGCGGAAACGGTCCGGCGCCTTGGTGGGGTTGCCGC
Organism: Streptomyces sp. NPDC052107; assembly: GCF_040680215.1. Classification (NCBI taxonomy): domain Bacteria; kingdom Bacillati; phylum Actinomycetota; class Actinomycetes; order Kitasatosporales; family Streptomycetaceae; genus Streptomyces; species Streptomyces sp. NPDC052107. Next base: position 29,568 of record NZ_JBFAWG010000016.1, on the reverse strand, counting down.
CCGTGGGGAGCTTCTGGCCGGGGCAGCCGTTGAGGACCTTCTTCATGGCGGCCTTCTCGGCGGCGGTGACCCACAGGCCGTACTTCTTCTTCACCGCGACCTGGGCTGCCACATAGGTGCAGCGGTACCTCGTGTTGGGCGGCAGCCAGGTGGCCGCGTCGCCGTCGCCCTTGCCGCGGTTGGTGCTCGCGTCGACCGCGATGAGGTTGAGGGGGTCGTTGGCCAGGGCTATGCGCTTGCTGGCGGCCCAGTACTTGGCGCCCTTCTGCCAGGCGTCGGAGAGGGGGACGACGTGGTCGATGTCGACCTGGCTGCGGCCGCGCCGGTAGGTGATGTCCTTGCCGGAGTAGGGGTCGGGCTCCAGCAGGCCGTAGGAGACCTTGCAGGAACCGCCGCTGAACTTCACGTCCTTCAGGTCGCGCTTGAGTATGTCGTCGCGGGTGTCGCAGGAGTTGGAGTCGGTGTCCGCCCAGGCGGTGCCGAACCGGGCCCGCGAGTAACCGGTCTTCGGCGCCCGGCCCTTGACGGTCAGTGAGTCGACGGCGGCCAGGACCGCGCCGCTGCCGCCGCCCTGGGGCCCGGGGGACCCCTTGCTCTGCCCGGACTTGCAGCCGGTCACCGCGACCAGCACGACCACGGCGGTGACCGCCCCACCCCTCAGACGCGCCACGGTGCGTCCCCCCTCACTCGCCCGGGTCCGCCCGTCGGACACAGGCGGAATCGTTCCGTCCCTTACGGTAACCGCCGCGAGGCCCACTTCAGATGGGGACCAAAACGGTACTTTCGGGCAGACGGCAGGCAGACGGCCGTCGAGTTGGGGCATGACGGTGCCGTACTGGGGGAGCACGGCCGGCACGCGCGTGAGCCCGCTCACAACAAGCCGCCGGGGCATTCGCCGCCGAGGGGGCCGTGCCCGGGTCGTGGCCGTCGGCCGCCGTGCGGCACCCCTGACCAAGACTCCGACGGCCACCCAGCTCCTACGACGCCCGCGGCCCCTACGACTCCTACGACCCCAGGATCGAGGCCAGGAACTCGCCGACCCAGCCCAGCAGTTCGCGGCCGACCAGCGGCTTGCCGCCGACCTTCGCGGTCTTCGGGCGTGGGACCAGCACCTGCTGAACGGACGGCTTGATGACCGTGCCCGGGTAGAGACGCTTGACCCGCAGTTCCTGCGACTCGCGCAACTCCGCCGGCGCGAAGCGGATGTTGGTGCCCTGGAGCACGATCTCGCCGACACCGCACGCGCGCGCGAGCATGCGCAGCCCGGCCACCAGCAGCAGGTTCTCCACCGGTTCGGGCAGCTTGCCGTAGCGGTCGGTGAGTTCCTCGCGGACGGCCTTGATGTCCTCCTCCGAGTTGGCGGAGGCGATGGCACGGTAGGCCTGGAGGCGCAGGCGCTCGCCGGGCGCGTAGTCGTGCGGGACGTGCGCGTCGACGGGCAGCTCGATCTTGACCTCGAGCGGCGGCTCCTCCTCGATCTCGCCGGTCTCCAGCTGCCGCCGGTAGTCGGCGACGGCCTCGCCGACCATGCGGACGTACAGGTCGAAGCCGACGCCCGCGATGTGCCCGGACTGCTCGCCGCCGAGCAGGTTGCCGGCGCCGCGGATCTCCAGGTCCTTCATCGCCACGTACATGCCCGCGCCCATCTCGGTGTGCTGGGCGATGGTGGCCAGGCGCTCGTGCGCGGTCTCCGTCAGCGGCTTCTCCGGCGGGTACAGGAAGTACGCGTAGCCGCGCTCCCTGCCGCGGCCGACGCGGCCGCGCAGCTGGTGCAGCTGGGACAGGCCGAAGGTGTCGCCGCGCTCCACGATGAGGGTGTTGGCGTTGGAGATGTCGATGCCGGACTCGACGATCGTGGTCGAGACGAGGACGTCGAACCTCTTCTCCCAGAAGTCGACGACGACCTGCTCCAGCGCCGACTCCGACATCTGGCCGTGGGCGGTGGCGATGCGTGCCTCGGGGACGATCTCGCGGAGCCTCGCCGCCGCGCGGTCGATGGACTCGACGCGGTTGTGGATGTAGAAGACCTGGCCCTCGCGCAGCAGCTCGCGGCGGATGGCGGCGCCGATCTGCTTCTCCTCGTACGGCCCGACGAAGGTGAGCACCGGGTGGCGCTCCTCCGGGGGCGTGGTGATGGTGGACATCTCGCGGATGCCGGTGACCGCCATCTCCAGGGTGCGCGGGATCGGGGTGGCGGACATGGTCAGCACGTCGACGTTGGCGCGGAGCTTCTTCAGCTGCTCCTTGTGCTCGACGCCGAAGCGCTGCTCCTCGTCGACGATGACCAGGCCCAGGTCCTTGAACTTCGTCTCGGAGGAGAACAGGCGGTGGGTGCCGATGACGACGTCCACGGCGCCGTCCTTCAGTCCCTCCAGGACGGACTTGGCCTCGGTGTCGGTCTGGAACCGGGACAGCGCCTTCACGCTCACCGGGAACTGCGCGTACCGGTCGGAGAACGTCCCGAAGTGCTGCTGCACGAGCAGGGTCGTCGGTACGAGGACCGCGACCTGCTTTCCGTCCTGTACGGCCTTGAAGGCGGCCCGCACCGCGATCTCGGTCTTGCCGTAGCCGACGTCGCCGCAGATCAGGCGGTCCATGGGGACGGACTTCTCCATGTCCTCCTTGACCTCGGCGATGGTGGTGAGCTGGTCGGGGGTCTCGGCGTAGGGGAAGGCGTCCTCCAGCTCGCGCTGCCAGGGCGTGTCGGTGCCGAAGGAGTGGCCGGGGGCGGCCATGCGCGCGCTGTAGAGCTTGATCAGGTCGGCGGCGATCTCCTTGACGGCCTTCTTCGCGCGTGCCTTGGTCTTCGTCCAGTCGGCGCCGCCGAGCCGGTGCAGGGTGGGGGCCTCGCCGCCGACGTACTTGGTGATCTGCTCCAGCTGGTCGGTCGGGATGTAGAGGCGGTCGCCGGGCTGGCCGCGCTTGGCGGGTGCGTACTCCACGACCAGGTACTCGCGGGTGGCGCCCTGCACCGTGCGCTGCACCATCTCGATGTAGCGGCCGACGCCGTGCTGTTCGTGGACGATGTAGTCGCCCGACTCCAGGGTGAGCGGGTCGATGGTCTTGCGGCGGCGGGTCGGCATCCGGGCGCCCTCGCGGCCGGTCGCGCGCTGGCCGGACAGGTCGGTCTCGGTGAGCACGGCGAGCTTCAGGGCCGGGTCCACGAAGCCGTACTCGATCGATCCGCAGGAGACGTGCACCACCGACGGGCTCAGTTCGCCGAGGTCGGCGTCCAGGCGGGCGGCGATGCCCTCGTTGCCGAGCACCTCCGCGGTGCGGGCGGCCGGGCCGTGGCCCTCGGTGACGAAGACCGCGCGCCAGCCGTCGGCGAGCCAGCCCTTGGTGTCGGCGAGGGCCCGCGCGGTGTCGCCGCGGTAGGTCTCGGGCGCGTGCATGCCGAGCTTGAGGGTGTCCGTGTCCAGTTCTTCGTCGGCGGCGAACGGGGAGACGGACCACCACATCATGTCCAGCTCGCGCGCGTGGTCGCGGACGTCGGCGATGGACCACAGGGAGGCGGCGCCGACGTCGATCGGGGCCTCGCCGCCGCCGGCGGTGGCCGCCCAGGAGGCCTGCAGGAACTCCTGGGAGGTGGCCACGAGGTCGGCGGCACGCGTGCGGACCCGCTCCGGGTCGCAGACCACGGCCATCGCGCCCTTGGGGAGGACGTCGAGGAGCAGTTCCATGTCGTCGACAAGGACGGGGGCGAGGGATTCCATGCCCTCGACGGCGATGCCCTCGGCGATCCTGTTCAGGAGATCGCCCAGCTCCGGGTGCTCTTCGGCGAGGGCACGCGCGCGTGCGCGGACGTCGTCGGTGAGCAGCAGCTCGCGGCACGGCGGTGCCCACAGGCCGTGCTCGGCGACTTCGAGGGAGCGCTGGTCGGCGACCTTGAAGTAGCGGATCTCCTCGACGTCGTCGCCCCAGAACTCGACGCGCAGGGGGTGTTCCTCGGTGGGCGGGAACACGTCCAGGATGCCGCCGCGCACGGCGAACTCGCCGCGCTTCTCGACGAGCTCCACGCGCGCGTAGGCGGCGGCCGCGAGGGCTTCCACGATGTCGTTCAGATCGGCGGTCTGGCCGGTCCTCAAGGACACCGGCTCCAGGTCGCCGAGGCCCTTGACCTGCGGCTGGAGCACGGAACGCACGGGTGCGACGACGACGGAGACGGGGCCGGTCTCGGGGTCGTCCGGGCTGGGGTGGGCCAGGCGGCGCAGGACGGCGAGGCGCCGGCCGACGGTGTCGCTGCGCGGACTGAGGCGCTCGTGCGGGAGGGTCTCCCAGGAGGGGTACTCCACGACGCCCTCGGCGGGCAGCAGGGACCGCAGGGCCGCCGCCAGGTCCTCGGCCTCGCGGCCCGTCGCCGTGACCGCGAGCACCGGGCGGCCGGCCTCACGGGCGAGCGCGGCGACCGTGAAGGGGCGGGCCGCCGGGGGACCGACGAGGTCGATGTGCATGCGGTTGCCGTCCGCGGCCGCCGTGATCGCTTCCGCGAGGGCGGGGTCCTTGACGACGGCGTCGAGCAGACCGTGCAGGCTCATGGGGCTTTTTCCGTCCAGGGGTGGGCAACGCAAGTAGCCCGGCGCGGGTGGCAGCCGGGGGTGTCCAGCGTACGACTCCGTCGGCGGTGGCGTCGGAGGCTGTGGATGACTCCGGCTTCCTCGTGCCCGGTGCCGCGGCCGGCGCGCCCGCCCGTCCCGGTCGGCTGAGAAGTGGCCCGGCCGAGTCCCAGCTCGGTCTGCCGTACAAAGGACCCGGTGCCGGAGAGTCCCCCAGGACTCTCCGGCACCGGGTCTTCCCCCGCAACCCCCGTATGCGGTGGTCGTAACCTCGGCCCAGCCTGCGCGGCTAGTCCGTCGCGATCGCGTTCAGCACGTTCATCCGGCCCGCCCGGAACGCCGGGATGAGCGCGGCGAACAGGCCCACGAAGGCCGAGGCGATGAAGACCGTGATGATCGTCGGCCAGGGGATGTCCAGGACCTTCAGGCCCTCCAGCGCGAGGAGCTGCTGGGCGGTCGCGCCCCAGCCCATGCCCAGGCCGAGGCCGAGCAGGGCGCCGAAGACGGCGATCACCACGGACTCCAGGCGGATCATGCGGCGCAGCTGGCGGCGGGAGAGTCCGATGGCCCGCATGAGGCCGATCTCCCGGGTCCGCTCGACCACCGACAGGGCCAGGGTGTTCACCACACCCAGGACCGCGACGATGATCGCGAGGGCCAGCAGGCCGTAGATCATGTTCAGCAGCTGGCCGATCTGGTCCTTCAGCGCCTTCTTGTAGTCGGTCTGGTCGCGCACGGTCAGAGCCGGGTCGTCGCGCAGCGTCGACTTCAGCGCCTTGTAGGCGGCCGCCTCCTGCCCGTCCTTGGCGGTGGCGAAGACCAGCTGGTCCAGCGGCATCCGGTCGGCCGGCACGTACTTCGCGGCGGTGGCGATGGAGGCGTACATCGCGCCCTTGTCGACCACGACGTCGTCGCTGGTGATCGCGCGGACCGTCAGCTTGGCCGTCGTACCGTCCTTGAAGCCGACCGAGACGGTGGAGCCGAGCTTGATGCCGTGCTTCTTGGCGAAGCCCTCGAAGACGGACATCGAGTCGGGCTTGTAGGCGTCGGCGAGGTTGCCGGCGACCGTCTTGGTGCGCAGGTCCTGTGCGTAGGTCGGGTCGGCCGCGTTGATGGTCTCCTTCTTGGAGACGCGGCCGTCCGGCGTGGCCAGGTCCGCGTCCAGGAGCTTGTACTCGGTGACCCGCTCCAGGCCGGGCGTGGCCTTGATCTTCTGCACCATCTGCGGGTTGACCATCGTGTACTCCTGGTCGCCCTGGATGATGAAGTCGGTGCCGACGGTCTTGTCGAGCTGGTCGGTGGCCGAGGCCACCATGGAGGAGCCGACCACCGACAGACAGGCCACCAGGGCCAGGCCGATCATCAGGGCCGCGCCGGTGGCACCGGTGCGGCGCGGGTTGCGCAGCGCGTTGCGCTCGGCCATCCGGCCGACGGGGCCGAAGATCCGCAGGATGATCGCGCCGAGGACGCGGACCAGTCCGGCGGCCAGCAGCGGGCCGATGACGACGAAGCCGATCAGCGTGGTCACCACGCCCAGGCCCAGCCAGCCCGAGCCGGCCTTGGCCTTGTCGGCGGTCGCGGCGACGTACAGGCTCCAGCCGCCGGCGGCGGTGAGGAGCAGGCCGATCACGGCCCGGATGGCGCCCGCCTTGGCGTCGGCCGGGGCGCCGGCGTCGCGCAGGGCGGCCATCGGGGAGACCTTGCCGGCGCGCCGGGCGGGCAGATAGGCGGCCAGGACGGTGACCACGACACCGAGGAGCAGGCCGACGGCGGGGGTCGTCCAGGCGACGGTCAGATCGTCGGTCGACAGGTGCATGCCCATCTGGCCCATGAGCTTCATCAGGCCGACCGCGATGCCGACGCCCGCGCCGACGCCGAGCACCGAGCCGATCACGCCGAGCAGCAGCGCCTCGATCAGCACCGACCGGTTGACCTGCCTGCGGGAGGAGCCGATGGCGCGCATCAGGCCGATCTCGCGGGTGCGCTGGGCGACCAGCATGGAGAAGGTGTTGATGATCAGGAAGATGCCGACGAGGAAGGCGATCCCGGCGAAGCCGAGCATCGCGTATTTCATGACGTTCAGGAAGCTCTCGACGCTCTTCTGGTTGGCGTCGGCGACCTCCTTGGCCGTCTGCACCTTGTAGCCGTTGCCGAGGGCGGCGGTGACGTTCTTCTTCAGCTGGTCGTTCGTCACGCCATGGGCGGCGGTGACGTTGACGTTGGTGTAGACGCCGGTCTTGCCGACCAGGGTCTGCTGGGCGGTCTTCGTGTCCAGGTAGAAGATCGCCGCGCCGGGGTTGGTGACCTGGAAGGCGGCGATGCCGGACACGCGCGCGTGGTGCGTGCCCACGACCGAGATCATGCCGATGTCGTCACCGAGCTTCAGGTGGTGCTTGGAAGCGGTGTCCTCGTCGACCATGACCTGGTCCGGGCCCTTGGGCGCCGCACCCTTGGTGATCTTCATGGTGCGGGCGTCGTTGCTGTTCCAGCTGCCGACGATGGTCGGCGCGCCGCTGCTCGGCGACAGCTTGTCGCGGTGGGCGTCGATGACGGTCACCGAGGTGGAGCCCACCGTGCCCTCGGCCTTCTCGACGCCCTGGGCGCCTCGGACCCTGCCGACCACGGAGGCCGGCATGACCGGCGGCTTTCCGGTGCGGGAGGTGGTCTCACCGGTGTCGGAGGAGCCCTTCGCGCTGACCGTCACGTCCGAGGACGTGGCCTGGAACAGCTTGTCGAAGGTGGTGTTCATCGTGTCGGTGAACACCAGGGTGCCGCACACGAACGCCACCGACAGCAGGACCGCGATCGCGGAGAGCGCCATGCGGCCCTTGTGCGCGAAGAAGTTGCGCAGTGAGGTCTTCAGGACGGTCATGACGTACGCCCCCGGGCGTCGAAGTCCTTCATGCGGTCCAGGACCTGATCGGCCGTCGGGTTGTACATCTCGTCGACGATCCGGCCGTCGGCGAGGTAGAGCACGCGGTCGGCGTAGGAGGCGGCGACGGGGTCGTGGGTGACCATCACGATGGTCTGGCCCAGCTCGTCCACCGACCGCCGCAGGAAGCCGAGGACTTCGGCACCCGCGCGCGAGTCGAGGTTTCCGGTCGGCTCGTCCCCGAAGATGATCTCCGGGCGGGCGGCGAGGGCGCGGGCCACGGCGACGCGCTGCTGCTGGCCGCCGGAGAGCTGGGTCGGCCGGTGCTTGAGCCGTCCGGCGAGCCCGACGGTCTCCACCACGCGGTCCAGCCAGGCCTTGTCCGGCTTGCGCCCGGCGATGTCCATGGGCAGGGTGATGTTCTCCAGGGCGTTCAGGGTCGGCAGCAGGTTGAACGCCTGGAAGATGAAGCCGATACGGTCCCGGCGCAGCTGGGTGAGCTTCTTGTCCTTCAGGCCGGTGATCTCGGTCTCGTCCAGGTAGATCTGGCCGCTGGTGACGGTGTCGAGCCCGGCGAGGCAGTGCATGAGCGTGGACTTGCCGGACCCCGAGGGGCCCATGATGGCGGTGAACTGGCCCCGCGCGATGTCCACGTCGACGTGATCGAGGGCGACGACGCGGGTCTCGCCGGACCCGTACGCCTTCACGACCTGCCGCGCCCGCGCGGCAACGGCCGTACGCCCTCCAGTGCCCCCGTGCCTGGGAATGGTCACAGCCGATGTCACGGTATGTCTCCTATGTCGGTCGTCGTGTCGGTGAGTTGTGCCCTGGCCCGCCAGGGCCTCGTTCTTGGGTACGTCGTCGAGTCTCGCGGCCGGCGGGGCCCTCGCGCGCTGGTGCGAAGCCCCCTCTTTCCCGGGGGAAAACCCCACCCCGCCGGTGCGGTCAGCCGCCCCTCAGCGGCGTAAAGCCAGGTTAAGGAACGGGCCCTGCCGCTCTCGTCCTCCGCCGGGACGAACCCTTCCCGGGCCGAAGTAAGGAGGTACCCCTAGGGGTGCTCCACCCGCGGGCGGAGTTCTCCTCGGTGCCGTCTCCACCCTTCGGTGCGGAAAGCCTCCACCCTGCCGTCGCGTCAGGGTCAAGCCGTCGCGTCCGGGGCAAGGCGTGCGGCGCGTGGGAAGCTGTCGTACCGGAGATGGTTGCAAGGGGCACGGGAGTGTCCCGGTGGGAGCACGGGAGGGGTCCGGTGGGAAGTACGACACCCGCGATACGCGACGGCGCCGTCAACGAGCAGGGCACCCGGCGCCGAGGCGCCGTCGTCGCCGCGCTGATGCTGGCGATGGCGCTGGCCGCGCTCGACGCCACCATCGTCTCCACGGCCGTACCGCAGATCGTCGGCGACCTCGGCGGGTTCTCCGTCTTCTCCTGGCTCTTCTCCGGCTATCTGCTCGCCGTGACGGTCACGCTCCCCGTCTACGGCAAGTTGTCCGACACCTTCGGCCGCAAGCCGGTGCTGGTGACGGGCGCGGCCGTGTTCCTGCTGGGCTCGCTGCTGTGCGCGGGCGCCTGGAACATGGCGGCGCTGATCGCCTTCCGGATCGTGCAGGGGCTGGGCGGCGGGGCGTTGCAGGGCACCGTGCAGACGCTCGCCGCCGATCTGTATCCGCTGGCGGAGCGCCCGAAGATCCAGTCCAAGCTGTCCACGGTGTGGGCGGTGTCGGCGGTGGCCGGGCCGGGGCTCGGCGGGGTGCTCGCCGCCTACGCCGACTGGCGCTGGATCTTCCTGATCAACCTGCCGATCGGCGCCGCCGCGCTGTGGCTGATCGGCCGTCATCTGCACGAGCCCGAACGGGAGAAGCCGGAGATCCCGGAGAACGCAGTCCACGCGCGCGTGGACTGGGCCGGCGCGCTCGCGGTGTTCGCGTGCGGCGGGGTGCTGCTGACCGCGCTGGTGCAGGGCGGGGTCGCCTGGCCGTGGCTGTCGGCGCCCTCGCTCACGCTCTTCGGCACCGGCCTGGCGCTGGCCGGTGTGGTGGTCGTGGTGGAGCGGCGGGCGGCGCAGCCGATCATCCCCGGGTGGGTGTGGCGGCGCCGGACGATCGCGGCGGTCAATCTGGCGCTCGGCGCGCTGGGCCTGCTGATGGTGGCGCCGAGCGTGTTCCTGCCGACGTACGCGCAGTCGGTGCTCGGACTCGCACCCGTGGCCGCCGGTTTCGTGCTGTCGGTGTGGACGCTCAGCTGGCCGGTGTCGGCGGCGCTCAGCCAGCACGTCTACCGGCGCATCGGCTTCCGGGACACCGCGCTGCTCGGCATCGGACTGGCCGCGCTGACCCTGTGCGCCTTCCCGTTCCTGCCCTACCCCGGCTCGTGGTGGCAGCCGACGCTGCTGATGCTCCTGCTGGGCGCGGCGCTCGGGCTGTTCCAGCTGCCGCTGATCGTCGGGGTGCAGTCGACGGTGGGCTGGTCGGAGCGGGGGACCACGACCGCGTCCGTGCTGTTCTGCCGGCAGACCGGACAGACCCTGGGCGCCTCGCTGTTCGGCGCCGTCGCCAACGGGGTGCTCGCCGCGCGGCTGGGCGGGCAGGGCGATCTGGACTCCGTCACGCGCGCGTTGGACGCCGGTACGGCCCCGGAGGCGACCCGGCACGCGATCGCCGACGCGGTGCACGCGGTGTACCTCGGCGCGGCGGCCGCGGCGGCCCTGGCCTTCCTGGTGCTGCTGCTGGTGGCTCCGCGGCGGTTCCCGGTGCGCGACGAGTGAGCGCGCGAGGGGTCGGTTAACGCGGGTAACACCCAAGGTCGGCACGCCTCTTCCCGTAGTAAGCGCATACCGACTGGCCAGTTTGGTGAAAACGCCGCGCGCCCCGGACTCCGCGAGTAGCGTGCGTGGCTCCGCTCCCCCCACCTCCCTGCGGTCCGCCGCCACGGACCCGAGCCACGCAAGGAGCCCCGGGATGTCCTATGACCCGCCACACCCCTCGTACCACTCGCCCCGGCCGTTCTACGACACCTCCCCACCGTCGTACGACCGGCCCCGCCCCCCGTACGACCGGCCCCACCTCACCTACCCCTGGCAGCCCGCTCCCCCGCCGCCGCCCGGCCCGGACCGCCGGCCGCCCCGTGAACCCGTGGGCCACCACAGCGACCTGCGGGTGCTGCGCAGCGCCTACCGCTGGCAGCGGCGTACGGCCACACTCACCGCGCTGGGCTACTTCACGCTGTTCCTGGTGCTGTCCGCGACCGCGCCCGGCGTGATGACGCGCACGGTCGCCGACGGCATCCCCGCCGGTCTGCTGCTCGCCCTGATCCAACTCCCGGTCACCTGGCTCGCGATCGCCCTGTACGAGCACACGGCGCGCCGGCACGTCGATCCGCTCGCGGACCGCATCCGCAAGCAGGCCGAACTGGCCGCACGCCGGGGAGCGGCCCGATGACCGCCGCCGCCGGCACTCCGGCGGTAGGAGGCTTCGCCGGTTTCAGCGGCTCGGCCGAGTCCATGTCCCTGGTCGCTTTCTCCACCGCCGCCACGGTGACCCTGCTGCTGTGCGTGATAACCGGCCCCGACCGCGACGACCTCGACGAGTTCTACACCGGCTACGGCTCCCTGTCCCCGCTGCGCAACGGCCTCGCCATCGCCGGGGACTACATCTCCGCGGCCACCGTCCTCGGCACCGGCGGAATCATCGCCCTGTGCGGCTACGACGGAGTCGTCCTCGCCCTGAGCACCGCGCTGTCGCTGATGCTGCTGATGTTCCTGCTGGCCGAACCGCTGCGCAACGCGGGCCGGTTCACCATGGGCGACGCGCTCGCCCGCCGGCTGCCGGGCCGCTGCGTGCGCATCACGGCCTGCGCGGTGACGATCGCCGCGCTGCTGCCGCTGATGCTGGTCCAACTCGCCGCAACCGGGCAGCTTATGACGTTCATCCTGGGCTTCACCGACGAGTCGCTGAAGACCGCGTGCGTCGTCGCGCTGGGCGCTCTGATGATCGCCTACGCGGCGATCGGCGGCATGAAGGGCACCGCGCTCATCCAGATCCTGAAGATCGTGATGCTGGTCGGTTCGGGCGCCGTGGTCGCCGTGCTGATCCTGCGCCGCTTCGACTGGGATCCGGGCGCGCTGTTCACCGCGGCCTCGCGGCAGAGCGGCGCCGGGCCTGCCTTCCTACGCTCAGGGCTGGAGTTCGGCACGTCGGGCAAATCCCGCCTGGACATGGTCGCCTCGGAGCTGACGGTGGTGCTCGGCGGCGCCTGTCTGCCGCACATCACCATGCGCATGTACACCGCCTCCAGCGCCCGCCAGGTGCGCCGCTCGATGTCCTGGGCGGTGTCGATCGTCGCGCTGTTCGTGCTGGTCGTCACGGTGGTCGGGTTCGGCGCCACGGCGCTGGTCGGCCGTGCCGTGATCGCCCGGGCCGATCCGCAGGGCAACACCGCGTATCTGCTGGGCTCGCGGGCGGTCTTCGGCGCGGACGTGTCCACGGCGGAGACCTTCCTGTTCACCATGGTGACGACGGCGATCTTCCTGACCCTGCTCGCCTCGGTCGCCGGGATGATCCTCGCCTGCGCCAACTCCCTTGCCCACGACGTGTTCGCGGCCCGTGTGCAGGAGATGCCGGCCCGGCGCGAGATGGCCCTCGCCCGCGTCGCGGCGTTCGCCATAGGCGTGCCGACGATCCTGCTCGCCACGCTGGTGCAGCACCACAGCCTGCAGCCCCTGGTGACGCTCTCCTTCTGCCTCGGCGCCTCGGCCATAGCGCCGGCCCTGGTGTACGGGCTGTTCTGGCGCCGCTACACCCGCAGCGGGCTGCTGGCGACACTGATCGGGGGCACGCTGACCGTGCTTCTGCTCATGCCGGGCACCAACCTGGTCTCCGGCTCACCCATATCGGCCTTCCCGCACGCCGACTTCAACTGGTTCCCGTTCACCACGACCGGCATCGTCTCCATCCCGGCCGGCTTCCTCTTCGGCTGGCTCGGCACGATCACCTCGGGCCGGGCCAAGGCGGAGCAACAGCGGCACCAGTACGAGGCGGTGGAGGGGTGGATTCTGGCGGGGGCGGTGCGGAAGTCGAGTTGAGCGGGGTCCGTGGGCGCGCGTGGGGGCATGGGGGCATGGGGGCCTGGGGCGTGTAGGTGCGTGTGGGGGGCTGCGGCTGAGGCAGCCGGGCGGGGGCCGGGTGCGGGGGCCGGGGCATCTCGGCGCGGGAGGGCCGGGCGCAGCAACCGACAGGCTCGACGCGGACAGCCCGGTCCAGCGGTCGGCAAGTTCGACGCGAGACAGCCCGGTCCAGCGGTCGGCAAGTTCGACGCGAGACAGCTGGGCCCACTGCCGGCCAACTCGATCTGAGGCAGCCAGGGACAGCGGCCTGAGGCTCGACGCGAGCCCCCGACCCAGCACCCGGCAATCTCGACGCGAGCCCCCGGACCCACGGCCGGCAAACTCGACGCCGACCGGCCGGGTCGGGCACCTGAGCCAGGGGTGACCGGGCGTCAGTCCAGGGTCGCTCTGCCGGTCAGGGAGATCAGGCTGCTGCGCACGTGGTCCATGTGTTCCCGTACGACGTCCCAGGTCTCGCCGTGCTCGCGCAGCACCTGTTCCGTCTCCAGGGCAACGCGTTCCTCGTGCACGCGCGCGTCGGCGATGATCTCGGCGGCACGCGCGTGTGCCTCCTCCTGGCTGCGGCGCGCGTACTCCTCGGCCTCCCCGAGGGCCCGCTTGGCGTCGGAGAGCGCGGTCTCGGCCCGGCTCACCCGCTCGACGTGCCGGGCGTCCAGCGCGGTGAGGTGTTCGGCCTCCTCGCGCTCGGCCTCGGCCCACCGCTCGGCGTGTTCCCGGGACTGCTCGGCGAGCATGCCGGTGGTGCGCTGCCGTACCTCGCGCAACGCGGAAAGCGCCTCCGAGCGCCCTTCCTTCACTTCGTGCCGCGTGCCGACGCGGATGTCGTCGGCCTCGGCGCGCGCGGCGAGGAGCAGCTGGCGGACGCGTTCGTCGGCTTCCGCGCGGAGCGCGTTCGCCGCTTCCCGCGCCTGCCGTCGTACGCCCTCGGCGTGCGCTTGGGCCTGCGCGAGCAGTTGGTCCGCTGCACGGCGCGTGCGCTCGCGCAGGTCCGCCGCCTCCTCCTGCGCGAGCTGGAACACCCGCCGTGCGCCCTCTCCGAGCGACTCGTACGCGTGCGGTGCGAGCCGGGCGACGGCCTCGCGCAGCCGCGCGGCCTCCGCCTCCATGTCCTTGGCGAGCACGGTCAGCCGCGCGGCCCGTTCCCACGCGGCGTCGCGGTCGTACGACAGTTTCTCCAGGTAGGCGTCGACCTGCTCGGGGCGGTAGCCGCGCCCCCGGACGGTCACGAAGCCGTGCGGCGACATCGATGCGCTGCTCACCCTGGGGACCCCTCTCCACCGGACGTACACGACAGGATGATTTTGCGCATATCTTGATGCACCGGATGTAAGTGTTCATAACGCGACACTCCGCAGTCACGTCACACCCGAAATCCCGCACTTTGCGATCGGCGTGGCGGGCGGGACCGGCTACAGCACGTCCTCCTCAAGCGTGACGATCATGCTGCGCACGGGCGCCAGCTCCGCCAGCCTCGCCGCGTCCGCCGCCGTCGCGCGCCCCTCGGCCGAGGCGAACGCCGCGCGCAGCTCTTCCACCGAGTCCCACTCCAGCGTCGCGACCAGGTAGTACGGCGCGCCCCCGCGCACCGGCGCCGTCTCCCGGCCGACGGTGTAGCGGCGCAGACCGGGCAGCCGTCGGCCCAGCGGGATGTGCACCTCGCGGTAGTGCCGGTCGAATGCCCCGGGGTCGGCGGGCGTCTCGTACAGGGCTAGGAAACGGGCCGTCATCGTGCGGCCCTCCCGTGGCGTGTGAGGACGGCGGCGCCCACCCGTTCGGCCGACAGGCACTCCAGCTCGGCCGGCTCGCTCCCGGCCGGGAACAGCCGTCGGCCCTGCCCCAGCACGACCGGGAAGGTGAGCAGCCGGTACTCGTCGACCAGGCCCTCCTCCCGCAACGCGGCCACGACACCGAGGCTGCCGGTGACGACCACGTCCCGCCGCTCGGCGCGTACGGCGTCCGCCAGATCCCCTTTCAGCAGGCGGGAGTTGCTCCATGCGGACACGTCCGGGGTGCCGCGGGAGGCGACCAGTTTCGGTACGGCGGTCAGCCGCGCGGCGAACGGATCGTCCCGCCCCGGCCACAGCCGGGCGAACAGCTCCCAGGTGGTACGGCCCAGCAGCAGGACCCCTTCGTCCAGCACACGGCCGAGCCGGAACTTGTCCCCGGCGACCGCCTCCGGGCCGTGCCGGAAGGCCCAGCCGCCGTACGGCGTGCCCGCGGACCCGTCCGGGTCGGACACGATCCCGTCCAGGCTGATGAACTCGATGACGACGACACTCACGACGACGGTCCCTTCGCTCGGCTCGGTTGCTCACCGGTACCTACCGGCGACACCGGCCGGACTCATCGCTCCACCGGAGAAATCGCGTGACGGTTGCCGTCGGGTGCCGTGTCGTCTCAGGGGGCGGCGGGCGCAGGGGGCGCGAACGCGGTCAGGACGCGCGGGTCGGCGAACACAAACACCACGTTGCGGGCGACCCGGCCGCCGGTGACCGTCAGGACCTGCACGGTGTGGAGGGCGTGCCCGCCGCCGGGCTCCGGCGCGTACGCCGCAAGCGCCGGCTGCCCGTTGGCCGCCACGCGCTCCACTCGCCAGGCGGTGCCGCGCATCGCGAACACCCGTTCCATGAACAGGCCGTAGTCCCTCCTGCCCCGATACCACAGCGGCACCGGCGGCATCTCCAGGACCGCGTCCTCGGTGAGCAGCCGCACCAGCGCCGGCACGTCGGCCGCCTCGAAGGCGCGCATGTAGCGCCGCACCACCGCCCGCACCTCAGGATCCTCCGGCTCGCCGACCTCGCCGATCGCGTCCCCGCGCGCGAGGGCGGCGCGCGCCCGCTGCAACGCGCTGTTGACCGCGGCCACCGACGTGTCCAGCTGCTCGGCGACCTCGGCGGCGGAGAACTCCAGCACCTCGAGCAGCACCAGCACGGCCCGCTGCCGCGCCGGCAGCAGCTGCAGCGCCGCCACCAGTGCCAGCCGCAGGTCCGCGCGCGCCTCCACGTCGAACCGCGCCTCGGGGAACGGCTCCAGCCACGGCACCTGAGGCGCCGGTGTCAGCGGCGCACCGGGATCGTCCGAGGGCGCTCCCAGCCCGGACGGCAGGGGGCGGCGCGAACGGCTCTCCAGCGCGCTCAGACAGGCGTTGGTCGCGATCCGGTACAGCCAGGTCCGCACGGACGCGCGCGTGGCGTCGTAGCGGTCCCGCGCCTTCCAGGCCCGCAGCATCGTCTCCTGCGTCAGATCCTCGGCCTCGTGGAACGAGCCCAGCATGCGGTAGCAGTACGCCACCAGCTCACCCCGGTACGGCTCGAAGTCCACCGGCCCATCATGCCCTTCACGCGCGCGTGAAGGGCATGATCCGCCAACGTCCGGACGACGCGCCTACAGCAGGCCGTCCCACATCTGCTCCAGCAGCACCGACCACCAGCTCTCCGGCGAACCGAGCGCCGCCGGGTCCAGGGAGGCCAGCTGCGCCTGGAAGTCGACGGTCCAGCGGCCCGCCTGCTCCTGGTTCAGCCCGAACCGCAGGCGCCACATCCGGCCCAGCAGCGCCAGGCAGCGCGCGAACTCCGGCAGACCGGTGTTCACGAACTGCGGCGGCACCGGAGCCCCGCCCGGCCCTGCCTCGACGGGTACGGCCACGATGTTCGCCGTGCCGTACTGCACACAGATCGCCTTGCCGAAGTCGGTGCCCATGACGAGGTACGAGCCGGCGTCCGAGGCCGGCTGCACCCCGCGCTCGGCCGCCAGCTCCGCCAGCGTCGGCACGGGCCTGCCCGGCTGGGCCTGCGCCCAGAAGAACGGGCCCATGTCCACCGGCAGACCGGCCACGACCAGCGTGTGTGCCACGATCGGCGGCACACCCTGCCGCGACACCGCCTGCTGCTCGAACCGGAAGATCCCCGGCCCGAACGCCGCCGCCAGCTCCTGCGCGATGCCCTCCGGCGGGACGGGCGGCGCGACCTGCACCGGCGGCAACGGCGCCCGCACCGGCGCGGGCCGCGCCGGACCGTCCGCCACCTGGTGCAACTCGCCCTGGTGCGCCAGCAGCTGCTGCATGCCCTGCTGCCGGCTCGCATGGTCCGTGCCGTACGGCGCGATGCTCGTGATCCGCGCCTGCGGCCACTGCTCCCGGATCATCCGCGCACAGTAGGCGCCGGGCAGCTCGCACGACTCCAGCTCCGTGTGCAGCTCCAGCACCTGGTCCGGCGGCACGTTCATCGCCCGCAGCTCGTGGAAGATCTGCCACTCCGGATGCGGCGTACCCGGCGCCGAACGCCGGATCAGCTGCTGTTCCGAGCCGTCCCGCGCGCGATAGCGCAGCACGGCCTGATAGCCCGGACCCACCGTCGGCTGCCCCTGCTGCGGATACCCGTACGCCGGCGGCTGCCCGGGCGCGCCCGGCGGCACCGCACCCGGCGGCATCGGCTGCGGCGCACCCGGAACGCCCGGCGGCATACCGGGGGCGCCCGGCACACCGAGCGTGCCGGGGGCGGGCGGCGGCGGGGGCGCGCCCGGACCGGTCACCGGGGGTGCGGCCAGCACGGTCTCCGCGTGGTGCACGGCGCCGCGGCCACCGCCCGGGGCGCCGGGCGTACCGGGACCGACAGGGGCGCTCGGCGGCTGCGGGGCGCCGGGCGCGGGAGGCATGCCGGGAGCGCCCGGAGCACCGGGCGGGTTCGGCGCACCCGGGGCGACCGGAGGCTGCGGCGCGCCCCCGCCCAGCTGGCTGGGGTCGGCCAGCACCGTGGCCGCGTGGTGCACGTTGCCCAGAGGCGCGGCAGGAGGATTGGGGGCGCCCGGAGCATTCGGAGCACCCACACCACCGGGACCCTCGGGCCCCTCCGGCCCGAGCGCCGACACCAGCTGTGTCGGCACGTACCCACCGGCGGGCGCGCCCGGCGCGGGAGGCGTCGGGGCGCTCCCCGGGCGTGCGCCCGGCGTACCGGGGGCACCCGGCGGCGGAGGCGGCGCACCCACACCACCGCGCGCCTTCTTCGGCGGCGGCGCGGCCTTGCTCGTCGCGGCATCGGCGATGTCCCCGGCGTTCGGCGCGAGCCGCCGCGCCGAGGCACCCGTGTCGGCCGGAGGCTGCGGCGCACCCGCCGCACCACCCGGCGCCGGCGCCTGCGGATAGCCGTAACCGGGAGCACCCTGCGGAGCGCCGGGGCCCTGCGGATAGCCGTAGGTCGGCGCGCCCGGGGGCGGCAGGGGCGTGCTGCCCTGCGGAGCACCCGGCGCACCGGGAGCCGCGGGGGGCGCAAGCGGAGTGCCGGGCGCCGGCGGGTACGCGGTTACGCCCGGCGGAGGCGTGCCGGGAGCCGCCGGCGGCTGCGGATAGCCGTACGGAGGCGTACCGGGCGGGGGCGTACCGCCCTGCGGAACGCCAGGCGCACCAGGGGCAGCGGGCGCCCCAGGGGCAGCGGGCGCCCCAGGGGCGGACGGGGCACCCGGCGCGCCCGGCGGGAAGCCCTGCGCGCCCGGCGCGTTCGAAGAGTCGAGGGCCGGCGCGACCGCCGTCGGCGGCAGCTGGCTGCCCCCCGACACCAACGCCGTCTTCGCATCCGGCGCGCTCACCGGCGGCCACGGAGCCTCGTCGTCGGCATCGCCCAGCGGCGGCGCGAACACCGTCGCGGGCAACGGCACCGAACGGTCGTCCTCACCGGAGTCCGCATTCGTGTCCGTACCGGCCCAGGGCGTCGCCCCCACCGGCACATCCGCGGAAGGCGCGTTCACAGGAGCCTGCGCCCCGGGAACACCGGGCACACCCTGCGGCACCCCGGCCTGCGTCTCCGCCGGCCCCGTCCCACCGGACGAAGCCCCACGACCGACACCGGACCCGGCACCGACACCGGCACCGGCACCGGCACCGGACGCACCAGCACCAGCCCCGGCACCCCAAGCGTCCTCGCCCGCCGACCGCCGGTCCCCGATGCCCAGCTTGTCCGCCGCCTCCTGCAACCACTCCGGAGGAGTCAGCAGGAACGACGTCTGATTCAGATCCATCCGCGCGGCAGCCGGCGCCGGAACCGCGTCCTGCGGCTCATCCGCACGCCCGTACTCCTCCTCGTACCGGCGGATCACCTCACCCACCGGCAGCCCCGGCCACAGCGTCGCCTCCCCGCTGTCCCGGGCGATCACGAGCCGCTGCGCACCGGCGTCCGAACGCGGACCCTCCGCCCGGTCCTCGCCCCACACCACGAAACCCAGCTCGAACTCCCGCACCCGCACCTCACGATGCTGGTACGCGGGCACGTCACCGTTGATCCACTCCTCGGCGCGCTCCTGCGCCTGCGCGTAGGTCACCATCGCCTGAAGCTCACTCCCCCACCGAGCCGGAAGACGCCGCACCGGAAGAACCGGAAGACACCGGGACGACACGCGCGAAGCCGCCGTCCACCATCAGATTCGCCACCGTCTCCAACTCCGGCGGACTGCCCGCCAGCCGCGACAGAAAGGCGTCGAAATCATCACCGCACGGCAGCAGCAGACGCTCCACCCGCTCCGCCGGCGACCACGACGGATCCGCATCACGCACATCGTCGTACGCGCAGAACCACACCGAACCCGGCCGCTCGCCCCTCACCTTCACCGCGAGCAACCCGCCCTGCACGAACACCACCCCGAGGTAATCCTTCGTCAGATGGTCGCGCAGACACTTGTTCACATACACCAGGTCATTGACCGCCGCCTCCTCACGCACCGTGAAGAACGGCTGGTCCAGCAGCAGACCCAACTCCGCGTCCAACGCCGTACCCACCGGCGCACACCCGCCCGCCGCCTTCAGGAACGAGCGATACGCGCCCGGAAGCCGGTAGCCGAGATCCTCCTCGACACCCTGAACCTGTGCCTCCGTCACCGCCACACCCGACTTCGGCAGCCCGAAATGCGCCGGCCTCGTCTCCTGCAACGGCCGCGTCCCCCGCTTGCCGTGGTCCACCGCCGCCGTCGCCACCCCACCGTGATGCCGCAGCAACGCCTTCACCTCGACCGGAATCAGCTCCAGCCGCCGCGTCCCGGCCACGTGATGCCACGTCCAGCCGTGCGGCGTCGCCACATCCGGCACCGTGTCCCACAACTCGTGCCGCTCCGCGGCCAACGCCGCGTTCGCCGACACATAGTCCGTCAGCCGCAACTCGTCGACACCGAAACCCTCCGGCGGCTCGGCGATCTCCACCGCCACGCGCGCGTACGGAGAGAAATCCGGGTAACCACGCTCATCGACCCGTACCCCTCTCGGGTGACGCGCCGCCCGGACCGGATCCGGAAAATGCACGACCTGCCCGGCGTAGGCCGCGTTCGGCGGCGCGGCTTGCTGCCCGAGCCGACCTGTCGTCATGGCGGTAGCCCCCTGCGGCGTTCTCTCTGGCCTTAAAACGGCGGTGTCGATCGCGGATGCCGACAGCCTATGCGGTACGCGAACCCCGGTCACCGGCCCACCGCACGCACGGGGAAACCACCCCTCCGCTTCCGTGACCAGCCGTCACCCCACCGTGACGACCAGCCCCGACCCGGGCGTGTCGCACCGCCCCAGCTTCCCCACCACCCACGGCATTTGGCACCCTGTGTCCTTCGGGGGGATGCCCGGGGAGGGGAAAACGATCATGAACGCCTTGCGAACCGGAGGTACGGACGTGCGGTCCGGCGACCCACGCATCGGCTGGAGCGGCACCGACACACCCCCCGCCCCCACCCTCCGCCACCGCCGCGACGGCATCCTGCCCACCGTCGCCGCCGCCCTCTCCGTCCGCGGCGCCACCCTCACCGGCACCGCCGCCCGAGGCGACCAACCCCCCGCCCTCCACCCCCTCGTCCAGGACTTCCTCGACACCCTCACCAGCGGCGAACGCGACCGCTTCACCGGCCGCTGCGCCGAAACCATCCTCATCTCCCGGCACCTCACCGCCGCCGACGCCGCACGCAGCAAACGCGCCGCCCGCAAACCCATGACCAACGGCGAAGCCCGCAAAGCCCTCAAACAAGCCAAACTCACCGCCCGCCGCATACGCGAGGACGGCGACCCCCTCCACGGCAGCTTCGCCACCCCCTGCCGCGCCTGCACCGCCCTCAGCGCCCACTTCGGCGTCCGCATCGTCGACCCCACGGCAACCGACGGCTGAAAACCACCGTCAACCGAAGTACGACCCGCAGACACGACGACCGAAGCACCACCCCGCAGGCACGACGAACGAAGGGCAGATGCACCCCGACAACGCCACCACTCCCAAGCCGGCCACCCGCCACGAGCACGGGGCCAACCCACCCCGCTTCCCCGTACTCGTCGACGCCGCCCTGCGCGCCGCCGGCTGGCAACCGGGACGCTGGGACATAAAGCAGGCAGAAATCTGGGCCGACGCCCTGCGCGAACACACCTCACCCGCCGGACACCGGCACACCGTCTTCCCCGCCGCCGTCGAAGCATGGGCCGAATTCGGCGCCCTGACCATCACCCCCACCGGCCCCGGCCGCCAGATCGCCCCCGCCACCCTCCACCTCGACCCCCTCCACGGCCGCCACCACGCCCGCACCCTCGGCGACCTCGGCCGCGCCCTCGGCACCGAACTCTGCCCTCTCGGCGAAGAGACCGACACCGCCGCCGTCCTCGCCATCGACACCGAAGGCCGCGTCTACACCCTCGACCACACCGGCGACTGGTACGTCGGCCCCCACATCGACCACGCCCTCACCACCCTCATCACCGGCATCGAGCCGGTACGCCTCACGACGGGCTGACACCACCCGAACAGGCAGGCCCCCGCCAGCCGGGACTCCGGGAGCACGAGGTCCTACGCCGCCGACCAGGGCCCCTGGACAAGCGGACCCCTGGACAAGCGGACCCCTGGACAAGCGCGCCTCACGCCGCCGGAATCACCGCCGACACCCGGAAACCCCCCGCTTCCGTCGGCCCCGACACGAACACACCACCCAGCGCCACGACCCGCTCCCGCATCCCCACCAGACCGTTCCCACCCGACGGCAGCCCCGCCGCCGACGCCGACCCCGGCTCCGGCGGCGGCTCGTTCTCCACCTGCATCGCGATCTCCGACACCCGATGCGCCAACCGCACATGCGTCTTCGCACCCGCCGCATGCTTGTGGACGTTCGTCAACGCCTCCTGCACCACCCGGTACGCCGTCTGCTCGATCCGAGCCGCATACGACCGCACCTCCCCCTCCACCGACAGATTCACGACCATCCCCGCGGCCGCCGACTGCCCGACCAACTCCTCCAGCTCCGACAGACACGGCCCCTCCACCGCACCGTCCGCCTCGGCCACCCGGGAAGCCGCAGCCGCAGCCGCCTCCCCCACCGCCGCCAACGGCACCCCCGGAGCACGCCGCACCGGATCCTCCCCCGCCCGCAGCACCCCCAGCATCTGCCGCAACTCGGTCAACGCCTGCCGACCCATGTCCCCCACCAGCGCCGCGTTCCGCACCGCCTTCTCGGGGTCCTTCCGCGCAACCGCCTGAAGCGCGGCCGCATGCACCACCATCAGACTCACCCGATGCGCGACCACGTCATGCATCTCCCGGGCGATCCGCGTCCGCTCCTCGTTGCGCGCCCACTCGGCCCGCTCCTCCGCCCGCTCGGCCAGCAACTGAAGCTCCCGCTCCAGACTGTCCGCCCGCTCCCTGAGGCTCTCCATCAACCGCCGCCGCGCCCCCACATACAAACCCAGCAGCACCGGCGGAGCCGTCAGCCCCAACGCCGTCGTCACCGCCGCGAACGGCACGAACCAGTCACCCAGCGTCAGATCGCCCCGCGCCATGTCCTGCCGCACCCGCACGAACGTCACGACCGCCGTCCCCACCAGCGACATCCCCGACAGCGCCCCGATGACCCGGCGCGGCAGTTCACACGCGGCGAGCGTGTACAGGCCGACGATCCCGAGCAGGAACCCCATCTGCGCGGGCGTGATCGCGATGGCCACGAGCACGACGGCGATCGGCCACTTCCGCCGTACGAGCAACACGGACCCTGCGATCACCCCGAAAACGATCCCCACCGCCAGCGGAATGCCGGCATCCCGGGCGAACGGAACACCCTCCGCGCCGCACTCCACGGCGGACACCAGCGCGAGACTCCCGTCGAGCACCGCACTGCGCCACCTGGCCCACCACCACGGCCCGGTCAGGGCCGTGGTGTGCTCTTCCCCCGTCGTGGTCATGCCTCCAGCCTACGGGCGAGGGCTGCGGCTTTTCCGGTGACTTTCACCGACCTCCACACACCACGCTCGGTAACCGAGCGACCTCGGAACCCGCCGGAATCACTCGAACTGGTGAACTCCTCCTGTTCGACCTCGGAACCGATCATTCCGGCCGAACGGTGTGTCCATGGCACATTCACCTGGCAGGTACGCCGACTTCGAGAGCTTGCGGGAGCGGGCGGTCGTGCTGCGGCGGGCCGGCTACAGCCTCCGGCAGATCCGCGACGAGCTGAAGATCTTCAACAACGACATCCTCAACCAGCTGGTGAAGGGCGAACCGCCGCCGGAGTGGACGAAGCGGCCGAACGCGAAGGACGACCTGCGGGCCAAGGCTCGGGAGCTACGGCTCCAGGGCTGGACGTACGACCAGATCGAGGCGGAACTGGGATGCTCACGGAGTTCGGCATCGCTGTGGGTGCGGGATCTGCCGAGGCCTGAGCCCCGGTACACACCGGAAGAACAACGCGCGCTCATGCAAGAGGGCCTGGCACGGCGCAGGGCCACAGAGAGGGAGAAGCGCGAGGAGACCAAGGTAGCCGCGCTGCGAGAGATCGAAGAACTCACCGATCGCGACCTTTTCGTGGCGGGTATCGCGCTCTACTGGGCCGAAGGGTCGAAGAGCAAACCGTACGACCGCCGCGAGCGCGCGGTCTTCGTCAACAGCGACCCCGGCGTGATCAAGACCTATCTGGCTTGGCTGGACCTGCTCGAGGTGGGCCGCGAGCGCCTGACTTTCCGGCTGCTCATCCACGAGTCGGCAGACGTCGAGGCGGCTCACCGCTTCTGGGCGGCCGTGGCCGACGTCGACACCTCGATCTTCGCCAAGCCGACGCTGAAGAAGCACAACCCGAAGACGGTCCGCAAGAACACGGGAGACGACTACCACGGTTGTCTGGTCATCGTCGTGGCCAGGAGCGCCCACTTGTACAACCGCATCGAAGGCTGGTGGAACGGAATCGTGGCCCAGGCCGAGGCACGTCTCGGGTAAGGTCTGAAGCGCTGTTCCCCCGTGGTGTAACAGGCAGCACACTAGATTTTGGATCTAGCAGGACAAGGTTCGAATCCTTGCGGGGGAGCCACAGCACACAAAACCCAGGTTCGGGCCCTGACCGGCGAAAGCCCCGTCAGGGCCCACTCTCACCTCCCCCAAGCAGCACCCCGGTATCCTGCGGCTGTCACCCCCACTCACCCACAGCCGAAGGGCAATCCCGTGAGCGCCATCCGCCCGGCAGCCGTCGTCGTTCTCGCAGCGGGTGAGGGCACCCGTATGAAGTCGGCCACACCGAAGGTCCTGCACGAGATCTGTGGCCGTTCCCTCGTGGGCCATGTGCTGGCCGCCGCCCGTGAATTGGATCCGGAGAACCTGGTCGTGGTCGTGGGCCACGCCCGTGAGCAGGTCGCCGCCCACCTCACGGAGATCGACCCGGGCACCAGGACGGCCGTACAGGCGGAGCAGAACGGCACCGGGCACGCCGTGCGCATGGGTCTGGAGGAGCTCGGCGGGGCCGTGGACGGGACCGTCGTGGTCGTCTGCGGGGACACGCCGCTCCTCACCGCCGGCACCCTGAAGCAGCTCGCGGAGACCCACGCCACCGACGGCAACGCCGTGACCGTGCTGACGGCCGAGGTGCCGGACGCGACCGGGTACGGCCGGATCGTGCGGGACGAGGTGACGGGTGCGGTCACCGCGATCGTGGAGCACAAGGACGCGACCGACGCCCAGCGGTCGATCCGGGAGATCAACAGCGGGGTGTTCGCGTTCGACGGGCAGTTGCTGGCGGACGCGCTGAAGAAGGTGCGGACGGACAACAGCCAGGGTGAGGAGTACCTCACGGATGTGCTCGGGATCCTGCGCGAGGCCGGTCACCGTGTCGGCGCTTCCATGGCCGGCGATCACCGGGAGATCGCCGGGATCAACAACCGGGTGCAGCTGGCCGAGGCGCGCCGGGTCCTCAACGACCGGCTGCTGACCGCCGCGATGCTCGACGGCGTCACCGTCGTCGACCCTGCCTCCACCTGGGTCGATGTGACCGTCTCTTTCGAGCGGGATGTCGTCGTTCATCCGAACACGCAGCTGACCGGCTCCACCCATCTCGGTGAGGGTGCCGAGGTCGGTCCGAACAGCCGGCTGAAGGACACGCAGGTGGGTGCTGGGGCACGGGTGGACAACACCGTGTCCGACGGGGCGGTTGTGGGGGCGGAGGCGAGTGTGGGGCCGTACGCGTATCTGCGGCCCGGGACGCGTCTCGGCACCAAGGGCAAGATCGGGACCTACGTCGAGACGAAGAACGCCTCGATCGGTGAGGGCACCAAGGTGCCGCATCTCTCCTATGTCGGTGACGCGACGATCGGTGAGTACACGAACATCGGTGCGGCGAGTGTGTTCGTGAACTACGACGGTGAGAGCAAGCACCACACGACCGTCGGATCGCATTGCAAGACGGGGTCGGACAACATGTTTGTGGCTCCTGTCACGGTCGGGGACGGTGCTTACACCGCCGCGGGGTCTGTGATCACGAAGGATGTGCCGCCCGGTTCGCTGGCCGTGGCCCGTGGTCAGCAGCGGAATATCGAGGGTTGGGTGGCTCGGAAGCGTCCGGGGAGCGCGGCCGCGAAGGCGGCCGAGGCGGCGTCCCGGAGGGGTGAGAAAGAGGCCTGACCGGAAACGGGTACGTCAAACACGGCGTACCGTGATAAGTGCACATCGCACGCGTGCACCCGCACCCTTACCAGCGGATACGGCCCTTCACGCCCTGACGGGGGGTCGTGTGAGCAGTCGGCTGGCTGAGACAACCTCTGAGGAGACAGTGCTGTGACCGGGTTCAAGACGACCGGCGAGAAGAAGTTGATGTTCTTCTCCGGCCGCGCCCACCCCGAGCTTGCCGAGGAGGTCGCCCACGAGCTGGGTGTCGGGGTCGTCCCGACGAAGGCCTTCGACTTCGCGAACGGTGAGATCTACGTCCGTTATCAGGAGTCGGCGCGTGGTGCGGACTGCTTTGTGATCCAGAGCCACACGGCTCCGATCAACCAGTGGATCATGGAACAGCTGATCATGATCGACGCGCTGAAGCGCGCGTCGGCTCGCTCGATCACGGTGATCGTGCCGTTCTACGGTTACGCACGGCAGGACAAGAAGCACCGGGGTCGTGAACCTATTTCGGCGCGTCTGATCGCCGATCTGATGAAGACGGCGGGGGCGGACCGGATTCTGACCGTGGATCTGCACACGGATCAG
Organism: Streptomyces sp. NPDC052107; assembly: GCF_040680215.1. Lineage (NCBI taxonomy): Bacteria > Bacillati > Actinomycetota > Actinomycetes > Kitasatosporales > Streptomycetaceae > Streptomyces > Streptomyces sp. NPDC052107. Next base: position 3,576 of record NZ_JBFAWG010000016.1, on the reverse strand, counting down.
ATTCAGGGTTTCTTCGACGGGCCGGTGGATCATCTGTTCGCGCTGCCGCTGCTCGCCGACTATGTGGGCGAGAAGGTGGACCGGGACAAGCTGACGGTCGTGTCGCCGGACGCCGGGCGTGTGCGGGTGGCGGACCGTTGGTGTGACCGGCTGGGTGCGCCTCTCGCCATCGTGCACAAGCGGCGTGACAAGGATGTGGCGAACCAGGTGACCGTCCACGAGGTCGTGGGTGAGGTCAAGGGGCGTGTCTGTGTCCTGGTCGACGACATGATCGACACTGGTGGGACGATCTGTGCCGCGGCCGACGCGTTGTTCGCGCACGGTGCGGAGGACGTGATCGTCACCGCGACGCACGGTGTGCTGTCGGGTCCGGCCGCGGACCGGCTGAAGAACTCGCGGGTGGGTGAGTTCGTGTTCACGAACACGCTGCCGACGCCGGCGGAGCTGGGCCGGGATCTGGACAAGATCACGGTGCTGTCGATCGCTCCGACGATCGCGAGTGCGGTGCGTGAGGTGTTCGAGGACGGTTCGGTGACGAGCCTGTTCGACGAGCAGTGAGGTTTCTGCGGCCCCACTGTGTGAGGTAGCCGAAGATCCATTTGGGTGCGGCCTCCCGGTCCGAGTAAACTGCTGCAGTTGCTCGGCGAGGGAGGCCGTACTCCGTTTCTGACGGGGGTACGGCGGTCCGTTATCGACGCGCTCTTCGTAGCAGGCCGTTCGTGGCCGGGTGACCACGTCCGTTCCGAGTTCCTACGAGGAGTGATCAACATGTCCGAGGTGAAGCTCGCCGCCGAGACCCGTACCGAGTTCGGCAAGGGTGCGGCCCGTCGCATCCGCCGTGACAGCAAGGTTCCGGTTGTTCTCTACGGCCACGGCACCGAGCCGGTGCACCTGACCCTGCCGGGTCACGACCTGCTGCTGGCCCTGCGTACGCCGAACGTCCTGATCTCCCTGGACATCGACGGCAAGACCAACGAGCTGGCGATCCCGAAGTCCGTGCAGCGTGACCCGGTGAAGGGCTTCCTGGAGCACGTGGACCTGCTGCTGGTCAAGCGTGGCGAGAAGGTCACGGTCGAGGTTCCGGTGCACGCCGAGGGCGAGCTGGCCCCGGGTGGCAACCTGCTGGAGCACGTCCTGTCCGCGCTGCCGGTCGAGGCCGAGGCGACCCACATCCCCGAGGCCGTCACCGTCTCCGTCGAGGGTCTGGAGGCCGGTGCCTCCGTGCACGCCAAGGACATCACCCTGCCGAGCGGTGTGACCCTGGCCGTCGAGGAGGACGCTGTCGTTCTGCAGGTGCTGCAGGCCCAGGCCGAGGAGACCGAGGGCGAGGCCGCCGAGGAGGGCGAGGAGCAGGCCGAGGCCTGATCCTCTCCGGCGTCGTCCTCTGACGTCGTCATCATTCGTTCAGCCGCCGCTCTCCCTCGCGGGGAGCGGCGGCTGGCGCGCATCAAGGAGACATGGACGTGACCACCCCCGCAGGTGCCCCCTGGCTGATCGTCGGGCTCGGGAATCCCGGGCCGGAGTACGCCATGAACCGGCACAACGTCGGTTTCATGGTGGTGGAGCTGCTCGCGGAGCGGATCGGGGGGAAGTTCAAGCGGGCGGGCAAGGCGCAGGCGCAGGTGCTGGAGGGGCGGATCGGTCCGGCGGGGCCGGCGAACCGGCGGGTGATCCTGGCGAAGCCGATGTCGTACATGAATCTGTCCGGTGGTCCGGTGAACGCGCTGAAGGACTTCTACAAGGTGCCGGTGGCGAACATCGTGGCCGTGCACGACGAGCTGGACATCGACTACGGCACGCTGCGGCTGAAGCTGGGCGGTGGTGACAACGGCCACAACGGTCTGAAGTCGATGACGAAGGCGATGGGTTCGGACTATCACCGGGTGCGGTTCGGGATCGGCCGGCCTCCGGGTCGTATGCAGGTGGCGGACTTCGTGCTGAAGGACTTCTCGTCGGCGGAGCGCAAGGAGCTGGACTACTTCGTGGACCGTGCGGCGGACGCGGTGGAGTGTCTGGTGATCGAGGGGCTGGAGCGGGCGCAGAGCGCGTACAACTCGTGAGCGTGCGAGGGGGGGTGTGCGGAGCGCCGTACAACTGGTGACTTGTACGGCTTTGGTTCCTGGGTGAGTTGACCGGTCGCGGCGGTATGGCCAATGATCCCGGCCATGCCTGCCACAGCCAGCTCTGCTCGCCAGGCCTCCGTGACCGCGTTGCGGTTGGGGCGGGTCGCGGCGATGGGTGCCCTCGCCGCGTTGATTCTGTTCGCCGGGGTGTGGGGTTCCTGGGGGACCGCGCAGCACGTGATGCTGGCCAAGGGGCGTGAGCAGGGCACGGTGCGGGTGACCGCGTGTGCGCACGACACCTGCAGTGGTCCCTTCACTCCGACGTCGGCGGGGGCGCGGGCACGCGCGCGTGTGGAGATCGCGGAGTCGGTCGCGGTGCGCAAGGGGCGGACGTACGACGTCGTGCTGAAGCCGGGTACGGGGGACGCGGTGCGTTCGGGTCCGGCGGGGATCCTCTATGCGTGGGTGCCGTTGGGCGGGGCGTTGCTGCTGGCGTCGGTGGTGGTGGCCGGCGGGATGCGGCTGACGCGGGTGGCGTGGGTGCTGGCGGGGTGTGGGGTGGCTTTGCTGACGGGGGCTTTCCTGGCGGTGTCCGCCGGTTCGTGACTCCGTGCGCCGGTGGTGCCGTGCAGGTGTTGTGTCTTCGTGATTGACCCTGGGTCAGCGGGAGTTGGAAGCTGGGTCGCCCCCTCCACATCTTCCCCGTAGGCCACTCGAAGATGGACTAGTCCCATGCGTACCCTCATCCGTGCCGGCGCGGTGTCCGCCGGTCTGTCGGCGGCGCTGTTCCTCGCGCCCGCGGCGCACGCCACTCCGCCCGGTGACAACGGCGATGTGAAGATCCACAAGTCCACGACCGACGAGTACGACCAGCGCAATGAGCCGCACGTGTGCTCGTTCTACCTGGATGCCTTCCACTTCGACGGCGGCCAGCAGGTCGACTGGCACATCGAGGTGTGGGCCCCGACCGGCGGGACGAAGGGCACGACGGTGAAGTCGGGTGCCCTGTCCCTGGACGCCGACGGCCACGGCCGCACGTCGGACATGACGCTGCCCGACGGGCACTACAAGCTGTTCTGGAACTTCGACGGCGAGAAGGGCGCGGCCAAGCACAAGGTGTTCTGGACGAACTGCCAGGGCTCCGGCGGCGGTGGCGGTACGCCGTCGGCCGGTGCGACGTCGAGCGCGTCCCCGGCGCCGTCCTCGTCGGCGTCCGCGTCGTCGGCGCCGTCCTCGTCGGCCTCCGGTTCGGCGTCCTCGTCGTCCCCCGCTCCGTCCTCCTCGCCGTCCGTGCAGGGCGGTGGCGGTGGTCTCGCCGAGACGGGTAACGGCGTTCCGGTGGCGGCGCTGTCGGGTGCCGCGGCCGTGCTGGTCGGTGCGGGCGGCTACCTGGTGGTGCGGCGCCGGAAGGCGCGCGGCTGACCCACTGCCGAAACAAAAGGGTGCCCCCGGGGTCGTACGACCTCGGGGGCTGCAGAACCACGCCGGCATCGGCTCGGTCATGGCCGTCGTC